>JAFGJB010000325.1 GCA_016929295.1 Candidatus Zhuqueibacterota bacterium
TCGCTGGAACGAGGGCGACACGCTCTTCATCTCGACATGGAAACCGCTGACGGCCGCTGACGTTTTTGAATTCAGCACGAAAAAGTGGCTGATCGATCCGGCCAACACCGATCCGCTCGCCAATGTGCGGGTGGTGCCGAATCCGTACATTGTCTCCGCCTATTGGGAGTCCGATCCGAATTATCTCAAGATTCAGTTCACCAATCTGCCGCGGCGGTGCACCCTGTACATCTTTAATCTGGCGGGAGAGCTCATCAACACCCTGGAGCACTGGGCGCCGGACAGCGATCCGGGCACCGGCACCGAAGACTGGAATTTGTGGACTGTCAACCGCCAGGAAGTTGCCGCCGGACTATATATTTATGTAGTCGAAACACCGGAGGGTGAGAAGAAGATCGGCAAGTTTGCCATCATTCGTTGAGAGGATGGGGCTTTTTCAGCCATTGCCCTGTTGCTAACTTGGAGTTAATGCCATATGAAGAATCGAATTTTTATCGTACTGGTCGCATTGCTGCAGGCGACGACGCATGCCCAGTCTTTCTCCCGCGTCGGCACCTCGATGGCCCAGTTCCTCAAAATCCCCGCCGGCGCTCGCGGCGCCGCTCTCGGCGGCGCTTACGCGGCCGCGTCGGAGGATGTCTATGCCATGGCCTGGAATCCCGCGGGCATTGGCCGCATTCGAGAGACGTCGCTGGGCGGCACCTATAACACCTATATCGCCGATATCAAATACAGTTTCATCGGCGTCAGCATCCCGGTCGATGCGTCGTCGTCATTCGGCGTCAGCGGCATGTTCATCACCACCGATCCGATCGAGATCACGACGATCGAACAGCCTAACGGCACCGGTACTTACTACGATTACAGCGGCTTGGTCATTGGCGCCTCCTATTCTCGCTGGCTAACCGATCGCCTCACCGTCGGCGCCACCATCAAGATGGTCCGCGAAGCCATCTACCGGGAGCAGGCGAGCGCACTGGCTTTTGACATCGGCTCGCAATTTGACACCGGCTTGTATGGCATCCGGCTGGCCATGGCGGTCACCAATTTCGGCGGCAAAATGCAGATGGACGGGCCCGACATAAACTCGACCAGCAATATCAATCCCAATCTGCAGGGAACGCGCGATACCGATGCCAAGCTGCGAACGGTGGAATGGCCATTGCCAATGATTTTCCGCATGGGCATTATGATGGATATCTGGGGCGGCAATAATGCAATCATCGCCAATGATATGAACAGGATGACCCTTATCGTGGATGCCAACGATCCTCTTGATCATAACCTGCGCGCCAACGTCGGCGTCGAGTATGAGTGGAACCAGATCTTTGCACTGCGCGCCGGCCAGCATATCAACTATGATGATAACACCCTGGGACTCACCTTTGGCGGCGGCCTCAAGCTGAACTCGGGCGGAACAAAGTTTTCGATTGATTATGCCTATCAGGACTTTGGCATCCTGAATTCTGTACACCAATACACCCTGTCATTTTATTTTTAACGATCGAGATCATCTTTAAATGAAAAAAGCCGATGATAGCTCGTCGGCTTTTTTTATTCAGAGCGTGTGGCCTTTCTCTGTACTACAAGAGGACAACATCGTGTTTTTTAGCAAAATTTTTGTACATCCGGCAAATCCGCGTATAATATTTCAATATTTTTCAACGCAGGCGCGGAGAACGCAAAGATTCGCGAAGAAATTATATAGAGTTTTTTTGCATCGATTATCTCGAAAGGTTTTTATGCCGCAGCACGTCCATTTTTCTCTGCGAACCTCTGCGGTCCTTTGCGCCTTTGCGTTTATCTTTTCGTATGTGCCGTACAAATTGACAAGACGAATATTTTCTCACTCAACCGAAACTTTATAATCGGATATACGTCAAAGTAAACAGATTTTTGCGAATGAATTCAGGAGAACATCATGAGCCACATCGCTGCGTCACCCACGTCAGAAGATGCGAAAAAAAATATGAACATCTTTGATCGAATCTGGAATGTTTTCGTCGCGCCGGCATCGACCTTCAAGGCCGTGCGGGAGAATCCCAAATGGGTCCTTCCTTTCATCATAACATTGCTCATCACCGCCGGCGTAATGTATTTCCTGACCCCCGTCGTCATCGACGAGGGACGTGACAAGATGATCGAGCAGATGGAAAAGAGAGGCGTTCCTGACGACCAAATGGAGAGAGCGATTGAACAAGGGACAAAAATGCAAAAGTATACCATTGCACCGATGGCCGCTATTGGCGGGGCTGTCGTCACTTTGATCATCGCTGCTATCTGGTTGTTCGTGAGCAATGTCCTGGTCGGCGGGGCTGCCCGCTATGCTCAACTCCTCGGAGTTGTGGTCTATGCCGGATTCATCGGCATTTTGGGATTTTTAATAAAGCTGCCCATTATGCTCTCGCAGCAGACGATGAATGTTCACTTTAGTCTCGCCACTCTGATGTCCGATGCGTCCAAGGAGACGTTCCTCTACAAGATGTTGGCCAATGTGGAGCTGTTCAATCTCTGGACCATTGCGGTGACATCCATTGGCATCGCCATCATCGCCGGGGTGAAAACAAAAAAGGTATGGCCCTGGGTGGTGCTCATCAACGTCTTGTACTGGGTGATCGCTGCGGCGGTCGGCGGCGCATTCGGCGGCTAACAATTCAAATATGGAGTCGATGGACATGGCAAGACATATAGTGTTGAGCGTTCAACTGCTGGTGATGATGCACCAGATCACCATGGCACAGGCAAGCCCGTTGAGTTTGCAGGATTGTATTGACGTCGCTTTGAGTAATAACTATGAACTTCGAGTCGCTCAGATCGGCGTGCAACTCGCCGATCGAGATATCGTTTCATCCCGTTCCGGCTGGCTGCCGCAGGTCAATTCGTCGTTCAGTTTTGGCAAGTATGTGCAGGGTGAACGAACCGCCCTGGAAGATGTGCCCGTGGGCGTCGATTCGACCGGCAAGTACATCTACCAGCAGCGGAATGTGACCTATGAACAGACGGAACGCAATTCCTATAGCGCTTCGGTCTCTCTCGATCAGCATATCTATGATTTTGGCCGCACCGGCAATATGATCCGTCAGGCAAAGGCGTACAGGCAGTACCAGGAGCACAGCCTGTTCAACACGCGCAACCTGGTGATCGCCAATGTGTCGGACAAGTACTTTGAATTGCTCAAGGCGATCAAGCTGCAGCATGTCTACGAGGAGGCGGTGAAGCACGCCGAGGAAAATCTGGCTTATAACCAGACCATGCTCGATGTGGGACTAAAATCCCAGGCGGAGATTTTTCAGGCCAAGGTCAATCTGGGCAATCGCCGAACCGAGCTGATCAATCAGGTCAATCGGATCGAGTTAGCCAAGGCGGCGCTGAACAGTGCTATGGGGCAGAATCCGGCCGCAGATATTGAGATCGCCGAAGATATGCCCAAACCGATTTTCCCGGCCTATAACTTTGATCAGGCTGTCGACATTGCGCTGGAGAATAATGATCGCCTCAAGGCCGTGCAGAGTGAGGTGCAGGCAACGGAATATGCCATTCGCTCGGCCAAAGCGCGCTATGCCCCGAGCATTGGCGCGCGCGTGAGCTATAACAGAAACAATGACGATATCTCTCGCGTCTATTCGACAAAACTGGATGAAGATTTCACTGCCACTATAGGCGCCGGCATCAATCTGAATATATTTAACGGTCTCGCCGATAAAGCTGAAATCGAGCGACAAAAATTGAACAATGAAATGGCGTTGGAAAAGCTGAATGAAGAGAAACGCATTCTCATCGCCAACATCCGAGAGTATTTTTTACTACTCAAGGCCTTTGAAGATCTGATGCAAATCAATCAGGAGAACCTGGAAGCATACCAGGAGAACTTGCGTTTGCAGACAGAGAAACGGCGCGTTGGCTCGGGAACTGAATTGGAAGTGATGACGGCGCAGGTGGA
The DNA here is from genome assembly GCA_016929295.1 of Candidatus Zhuqueibacterota bacterium. Classification (GTDB taxonomy): domain Bacteria; phylum Zhuqueibacterota; class Zhuqueibacteria; order Residuimicrobiales; family Krinioviventaceae; genus Kriniovivens. The sequence goes on from JAFGJB010000325.1 coordinate 3,941, forward strand.
TGTCATTCAGGCGCAGGAAACGCTTGTGAGAGCAGAACATGATGCCAAAATATATCGCGCTTATCTGGAAGCCGCCCTTGGTATCATCGGCCGGGAAAGTGAATAACGAGGATATCATGTCACAGCAGTTTAAAAGCGCGGCAATTGCCTTTCTATCATTCGCCATAACGATTCTCATGTCATGCAGCTCTACCGAAGGTCAGGGCAGTGGCGGTCTAGAGCCGGTCATCTCTGCGCCGCAAATTGTCGATGGATTCATGTGCGCTAGCGTTTTCGAGGACAAGCCGGTCGGCATTGACAACGATTTCTGGGTGGATGATGTTGTCTATATCTGGCTGACCTGGGAGAACATGAGCGGCACGCGCGAAGTCAAGATCGTCTGGGTCGATCCACGCGACAATCTTTATGAGACGAAAAAATCCTACTCGTCCAAAGACGGCAAACTCACCACCTATTTTTGGCTGGACACAACCGCTTCAGCCACTCCCGGCGAATGGTTGGCCGAAGTCTATCTCGATGGTGTTTTTGTGCGAAGCTACTCATTCTGGCTGAATAGCCTCAGTATGATGAATTTGTAAGAATATTTCTTGCGGAAAATGGAGATGCCGAATGTCAAAGACACTCAAAGTGGTCATTGGTCTTGTGATCGTCGCCCTCATTGCGGTGATGGTCATCATCAATTTGAAAAAGAGTCGCGGTAAAACAGTTGAGGTCACAACAACGCTCGTGCAACGCGGCGAGCTGACCAAGACGGTCTCCGGCTCGGGCTATATTCAGCCAGAGGTTGATGTTCAGATTTCGGCGCGTATTTCGGCAGAGATTATCAAGATACATGTCAAGGAAGGTGACGTCGTAGCAAGGGGCCAGCTGCTGGTCGAGTTGGATAGCCAGGTCTATGAAGCCGCGAAAGAACGAGCCGAATCCGGCGTGATGGCAGCCCAGGCATCGCTTAAAAAGGCGGAGGCGGACTATAGACGCGTGGAAGACCTTTTCAAGCAGTCTCTTGCCTCACAGGCGGAGCTCGATGCGACCGAGGCACAAATGTTGTTGGCGCAGAGCCAGGTTCGACAGGCTGAAGCGTCGTTGCGCGAGGCGCAGGATAATCTGAATAAAACACGACTGACATCGCCTATGAATGGCGTTGTGACCAAGTTGAATAAAGAAGAAGGTGAAATCGCCGTCGGTTCGCAATTCCAGGCAGATCCGGTCATGACCGTATCCGACTTGAGCCGCATGGAAGTCCTCGCGGAAATCGATGAAAACGACGTCGTATTAGTCTCTTTGAGCGATGCGACGAAAATAGAAGTGGATGCCATACCGGATACCTTTCTGAATGGCCAGGTGTCGGAGATCGCTCACGAAGCCACCACCCGCGGGCGAGGAACACAGGAACAGGTGACGAATTTTGAGGTTAAAGTTGCAGTGACATCCAAAATGCAGGAGCTGCGTCCCGGGATGTCCTGCACGGTCGATATCAGTACTGAAACGCGGCGCGATATTCTCTACGTACCCATTCAGTGCGTGACGATGCGACAGGGCGATGCCGATTCAACGCAGGAGAGCGGGCGCTCTGTAGACGAAAAAGAACAAAAACGCGAAGTTGTCTTTGTCGTCAAAGATGGCATCGCCGGGATCGTTCCGGTTAAAACCGGCATCAGCGACGACACGAACATTGAAATTGTCTCCGGCCTCGAAGAGGGACAGATGGTTGTGAGCGGCAGTTATAAAGCGATCTCCCACGACCTGAAGGATGGCAGTCAAGTCAAGACAAAACAAGCCGACGCCGAAAAGAAAAAGCCAGAGTCCGATGAGGAAAGGGATTGAACCATGTTGATTGAATTGCACGATATTGAAAAGATATATGAAATCGGCACTGTACAAGTGCCCGCCCTGAAAGGCATTAATATCACCGTCAACAAGAATGAGTATGTGGCGATCATGGGGCCGTCCGGCTCCGGCAAATCAACTCTGATGAATATAGTCGGTTGTCTTGACACGCCGAGCGATGGCATCTACATGCTGAACGATAACAATGTCAGCGATATGAGCGATGACGAGCTGGCTGAAATACGCAATCGCGAAATAGGTTTTGTCTTTCAGACGTTTAATCTGTTACCGCGCGCCTCGGCGTTGCACAATGTCGAGCTGCCGCTCATCTACAACGGCACGCCGGCGGCCAAGCGTCGCAAACAGGCGGAAGAGGCGCTGGAGCGCGTCGGTCTGGCCGACCGAATGCATCACAAGCCGAATGAGCTGTCCGGCGGTCAGCGTCAGCGCGTGGCCATCGCCAGGGCGCTTGTCAATAGCCCCTCCATCATTTTAGCGGATGAGCCGACGGGCAACCTCGACAGCCGCACCGGCGAGGAAATTATGGAGATTTTCGAAGACCTGCATGACAGCGGCAATACGATCATACTGGTGACGCACGAAGAATATATCGCCGAACATTCCGACCGCATCATTCGTCTGCGCGACGGGATGGTGGAACGCGATGAGGCTGTCATGGAGCGATCTGCATGAGAATTTTCTCATATATCGGCGAAAGCCTCAAACTCGCTATCGAAGCGCTGCGTTCCTACAAGATGCGCTCCATTCTGACGACGCTGGGCATCGTCATCGGCGTGACCACGGTCATCGCCATTGTGGCTCTCATCCAGGGCTTGAATAAATCGTTCGCCAATCAAATCTCGGCGATTGGCACGACAACCCTTTATGTGCAAAAATTTCCCTGGGTGATGAACGACAGGCAATTTTTCACCTATCGCAACAGACCCAACATCAGAGTCAGCGATGCTGAACAACTCAAGGAGATGTCGAAACTGGCCGTAGCCGTGGCGCCGACGCTCGCAACCCGACAAACGATAAAGTATAAAGACCGAACACTGGAAAGCGTCATCGTCTTTGGCTCTACCGCCGATTATATGGAAACCTCAAATGTCGTGCCCGAATTTGGCCGCTTTCTCACTGAAACCGATGTCAAGCATCGGCGTTCGCTCTGCGTCATCGGCAGCGAGGTCGCCGACAAGCTTTTTCCGGACAGCGATCCCCTGGGCCAACGCATCCTGGTTGGTGGTCGGCGCTACAAGGTCATCGGCATCGCCGAGAAGAAAGGCTCCATGTTTGGACAAAATCTCGACCAGATGATCATCATACCCGTCGGCGTCTTCCAAACGGCCTTTGGCGCGCGCTGGCGCTCGGTGGATATCGAGGTCAAGGTCGCTACGCCTGAAATGCTGGAAGATGCGGAAATCGAGCTGACCGGCATCATGCGGCGCATTCGGGGATTAAAATCGAATGAGGAAGAAAATTTTGCCATCAACAAGCAGAGCCAGTTGATGGAGACATATAAAAGTCTGACCGGCACGTTGTGGGCAGTGGCCATCGGCGTCGGCGCGATCTCTCTGCTGGTCGGCGGCATCGGCATCATGAATATTCTGCTGGTGTCGGTCACCGAGCGGACGCGCGAGATAGGCATTCGCAAGGCGCTGGGAGCTCGTCGTTCAGATATTATGGTGCAATTTCTCATCGAATCGCTGGTCATTTGCGCCATCGGCGTCACAATCGGTGTCGCTTTGGCGATTGGTCTGGCCAAGCTCATCGCTTCGACGACGCCATTGCCGGCCTCCATCACTGCATGGGTCGCTTTTCTGGGATTGGTTTTTGTCGTGACGATCGGCTTGTTTTTTGGCATCTATCCGGCGCGCAAAGCCGCACGGCTCAATCCCATCGAGGCGTTACGCTATGAATAGCGGGAATTAGCATGAATGTGGGTGAAAGTTTCAATATGGCCATCACGGCCATCATGTCAAACAAATTGCGATCCTCCCTGACCCTGTTGGGCATCATCATCGGGGTGATGACCATCATCGCCATGCAGTCGCTGATCACCGGTTTGCGCAACAGCGTGCATGAGGAATTAAGCCAGCTCGGTTCGAACGTTTTCCAGGTGCAGAAATATCCGGCCATTGGTGAAGGAAATCGCGAAAAGTATCGCAACAGAAAGGATCTCACTGTTGAGCACGCAGACGCTGTTCGCCGGCTGGCCACGGCCGCGGAATTGGTCGGCGCTGAAGTCTGGCATTTCGGACGCGAAATACGCTATCAGGATAAAAAGACCAATCCCAATATGGTCATCGCCGGCGCCACGCCGGAATTTTTGGTCAACAATGGCTTTACGCTCGCAGACGGACGGTTCGTCACCGAACAGGATGTGAACTTTAATCGTCGCGTCTGCATTCTGGGCCTTGAGCCAGTCAACGTGCTTTTTCCCTACGATGATCCGATCGGCAAAGATGTCAAAATCGAGGGCGAACGGTTTCGGGTGGTCGGCGTTCTGGAGGAAATGGGCAGCTTTTTGGGCGGCTCGCGCGATAATCGTATTGTCATTCCGATCAGCCGGTTTGAGCTCCTCTATGGCAGTGAGCGCTCCATCAATATCACCGTCAAGGCAAAAAGTCCGGAGCTGTTTGAAACGTGTCGGGATCAGACCATCGGCATCCTGCGGGCGGTGCGCAAGGTGCCGCCGGGCGAGGAGAACGATTTTGAGATCTGGACGAGCGATCAGCTGATGGAGTTTTTTGACAACATGACGCGCGTCGTCAAAATAGTCGCCGTCGCGATCGCCTCGATCGCACTGGTCGTCGCCGGCGTCGGCATCATGAACATCATGCTCGTCTCGGTCACCGAACGGACGCGCGAGATCGGTATTCGCAAATCCATTGGCGCCAAACGGCGCGACATATTGTGGCAGTTTCTGATTGAGGCGATCGTACTCAGTGAAATCGGCGGCATCATCGGGATTTTCATCGGGCTTGGCATCGGCAAACTGGTCGAAGTCTTGACGCCGGTGCCCGCGGATGTGCCCGCATGGACGGTCGTCCTGGGACTGGTCTTTTGCTCCACGGTGGGCTTGATTTTCGGCGTCGGTCCGGCGACCAAAGCGGCGCGCATGGATCCGATTGAAGCGTTGCGATACGAATAAAAATTATCTATATTTGGAGGTCTTATGGGAATCGTACAGAAAGAAAACGGGCCGGTGCTCGTCATTGAGCTCGAGGGTGAGCTGATGGGAGGAGCGGAAGCGGACGAGTTTCGCTCCATCATTGACAATGCCATAAAAAATGAAAAAAATCGGATTGTCGTCGACATGGGAAAGGTGAACTGGATGAACAGCTCGGGGCTTGGCATGCTCATGAGCGCCCTGACCAATTTGCGCGGCAGCGGCGGAGATTTAAAATTGGCCAATATGACCGATCGCGTTCGACGTCCCATTCAGATTACCAGACTCGATTCTGTTTTTGAAGAATATGACACCATCGAAGACGCTATAAGCACTTTTGCGTAAAATACAATGGCAAGGCGCGAAAGGAGAACCTAAATGTCCCAGCTGAAAAGAAATGAGATATTGGAAAAAATAAGGGCGGGGGAGCTTTTTCAAGGCGTTGATCTCAGCGGCGCCGATCTATCCTACGAAGTACTAAAGGGCGCTAATCTGGCCGGTGCGGATCTGACTGAAGCCCATCTGCAGAATTCAAATCTCGAAGGAGCCAATTTTTCGGGCGCTATCATCACCAGGGCTTTCATGTTCGGCTGCAATCTGATGAATGCGAATATGGATGGTGTGAAAGGTGAGGATACTAACTTGCAGGACAGTAATCTGGAAAACGCCCGTATGCGAGAGGCAACCCTTCATCATGCCGCTTTGCTTGGCTCTTCTCTCGATCGAGCGGACTTGAGCGGCAGCTCACTTATCCGTTGCCGGCTCAAACGCGCGTCTCTTCGCGGCACGAAACTAGACAATACTAACCTCGAGAACGCCCATCTGGTGCGATGCGATCTCACCAATGCTTCCTTTAAAAATGCCAACCTGACTGGCGCTTCACTGAACAACGCCACGACGGATGGCGCTGACTTTGAGGGAGCGAAAGGATTGTAATTTTTAGTTGCACGGGCGTGGGGAGCCGAGGCTGAAACGAAGGACAAGGCCCAACCGAAGGGCAGATAAACGATCGCTGCACAAAACTGACTTTTAATCCCTTGCTTCTCTGTGCGAACTGTAGTATTTTGTAACGTTCACAATGGAGAAGACCGTGCATTCCGAATTTTTCAAACAAACGCAGAGATATCGAGAGGGGGTGGCGGAGAGAATTCTGTCCTTCTTGTCCGCCGAACATCCGGCGTCGTTGTATGAGCCCATGCGCTATGCCTTGCAGGACGGCGGTAAACTGCTGCGGCCGATCCTGGCGCAGGTCGTCTGTGAGGCGGTCGGCGGTGACCAGGAGGATGTGCTGAATGCGGCTGCGGCGATCGAGTTTGTGCACGTTTTCAGTCTCGTCCACGATGATATCATGGATGAGGATGATATGCGGCGGGGCCGCGCCACGGTGCATAAAAAGTGGAACGGCAATGCCGCCATCCTGTGCGGCGATGCGATCCTGATCAAGGCGTACGAAGCGCTCGGGCGGACGAATTCCCCTCATCTTTTCCGGGCTCTGGCTGCCTTCAACCGCGGCATCCTGGATGTGTGCGAAGGACAGGCTCTGGACATGGAGTTCGAAGACCGGGATGATGTGTCGCTCGATGAATATTTTCACATGATCGATCGCAAGACCGCCAGGCTCTTCTCCCTTGCCTGTGAAATGGGCGCCCTGCTGGGCAATGGTTCGGAGGAGCAAATCCAGGCCATGCGCAGCTTTGGCATGAAACTCGGGCGCGCGTTTCAGATACAGGATGATCTGCTCGATCTTTTGGCGGATCAGGCGACGCTCGGCAAAGACGTCGGCAGCGATATGCACGGAGATAAAAAGACGTTTCTGATGATCTACACGCGCGAGAACGCCAGCGCCGAGCAGTTCAGCGCGCTTTTATCCAGTGTTCGCAAGGAACGTCTGTCAGGCGCTGAAATTCAAAATGTGATCTCACTGCTGCAGGAGATCGGCACTATTCATGCGGCTCAACAGCAGGTGAGCGATGCCCTGAACGATGCCGGAAAGTCGTTGCGCGTCCTGCCCGAGTCTGAACCTCAAAAACTGTTGTCCAATCTGCTGGATATGCTGGAACACCGAACGTATTAGTCAAAATCTTTGGCGCGGCCAAAGGCCGCAACCAAAAACATCTAAACTGCCAAGGGCGCCGAGATATTGCCCGATTTCGCTTTTTTTCTCTGTATTACAAATTTACAATATTCATTAATATAGTATCTTGGTGGTTTGGATATTTTTGGTTGCGGCCAGAGGCCGCGCCAAGATTCTCGGTGCACTCGGCGGTTGGCTTAAAAACTTTGCTAAAAAAACAAGATGTTGCTGATTTGTATTACAGAGGACACCGCATTCATGCGCTTCACCTTTCTCATCCTCTTCATAGGGCTGTTCGCTTTTGTGGCGTCCAAATTTATCCGACTGCTCATCAGCGGCAAGCTCTTTGATGAAGGCGCCATCAAAGCGTCTTTCCGCGAGAGCGGCGAGACGCTTTGGCTTGGCATGCGTTTGTTCGTGATCATCTGGTTTATTTATCTCATCACTGTCTGGGCGATCAAGAATTGTTGATCTATTGAAGCTTGAACTCCACTGGAATAGTCACCCAAACAGCGACCGGCTTGCCTCGTTGTTTGGCCGGCGACCATTTCACTTTTTCGATCGCCGCGACAGCGGCTTCATCGCATCCATTATCTCCAAGTGATTTCTCAATTTTGGTCGCAATGACATCTCCCTGCGCGTCGATGTGAACACCCACCATGACACGGCCTTGCACGCCAGCTTTTCGCGCCGGTTCGGGGTAAACTAGATTTTGCGACACAGCCTCCCACCCACCGATGGGAGTTGGCGGTTCATCATAGGCGATAAAAATACTCTTGTCTTCTTCAGAGCCGTCGGATTTAGAAGCGGTGACAGATATTTCTTCTGCTGATATCGACGCTGTCTGCAATTTGAAATCTATTTGCGTGGATTGATTCACCGCGACTTTGACATCCTGGAAAAGGGCGGACGCATAGCCAATGAATGAACACTGCAGTCGATAGATTCCCGGCGGCACGTTGACGATATAGTAGCGGCCCTCCATATCGGTGGCACCACCTTTGGTCGTACCCATCAGCAATACGTTTGCACCGGGCAAAGGCTCTCCCGATGTGGCATCGACAACCTGTCCCCAAATTTTGCCGACCGTTGCCTCGTTTTGTTGCTCAACGGCAGCGGACGTTGGTTCTTTCGGTGATTCATTATTCTGACAATACCATGATAATGGCAAAATGAGTATGCACAAAACAGTGCCGATGAACCCAACTTTTCTTTTTGATACAGGTTTCATTTTTGTACTCTCCTTCATTTGATAGTTCACCCGATGGTAAAGTTTGTTTCTCTGCTTGATCAGAGCAGAGGCCGACGAATAGCTCCACTTTGGTAGCAGATTCTCGGCTACGTGAACCAGGTACCTGGAGTACGTCAATGGATTGATATGTGAACGCTCAATAGCTAAATCGTCGCAGGCCATCTCGCGGAATTCATTTATTCGCGCATTGAGCAACCATACGAGCGGATGGAATAGGTAAAGGGCTTGCGCTATTATTTGTAGTATGTGATAGAACCCATCCCAACGCTGAATGTGGGCGATTTCATGACGTAATAATGAATTTTGCTGAACAGATTCAAACGTCAACCACGATTCCGGTACATAAATGCGCTGTGGGCGTATACCGATGCTCAGAGGTACGCTGATGTTTGGGGACAGATACAAGTGGAACGTATGGGCGTCGATAGTCAATTTTTTGAGAAAAGATGCGTTTCGAACACTCCATCTCAGACGTACAGTTGCTGCAGCAGCCGAAGCAAGATAGAAGAGGAGCATCATGCACCATGTGAGGAAGAAGATGCTTATGTATGATAAGCGTGGAGCAATTTGTTGAGCCGGCAATATAGAAATATCGGGATTTATCATCACCGAGGCAATCGGCGTTTTTGCGCCCGCAAATGAAGCCGGCAAAAATGGCGGGACGAGCAGCTTTATGACGCCAATGATTGATAGAGCGTGCTTTATATGAGCCCGCTCATTTCTCAGAACATAAAGCGCGATCAAGATGAGGGACAATAAAATCGTATTTTGCACCACAGCGTAACTGAAATATCTCAACCAGAAATCCGCAATGGAATTTATTACGGTGTTCATTTATTTCCTCTTGAGTTCGGCCTCTTTTTTGTCCAGTAATTTTTTTATATTTTCGATATCCTCCAGACTGAGAATTTCCTGATCGATCAAAAAGTTCGCCAACGCCGGGGCAGAGTCATGGAATAAGCGCGAAATCAATGTTCTGGTCTCTTTGCGAACCATTTCTTCGCGAGCTCGAGTGGGCTGGTAAAAATTGACCAGCCCGATTTTCTGTCGCGTCAGCAATCCCTTTTTCTCCAGCAGATTCATGAGCGTTTGGATGGTCGTATAGGCTTTTTCACCGTTCGGGTAGGCATGTTCCATCACCTCGCGCACGGATGGTGCTCCCGAAAGCGCCCAGATGGCATCCATGATCTCCCACTCGGCCGGTGTGAGTTTGTCGCCTTTTGCCATTTTTTCTCCTATATAATTCGATGTTCTACTAAATTCTTAGTAATAATATTAAATTCTTCGAAAGATGTCAAGAGAAAAATTGATAGTGAGAAAAAAATATATGATGTTGGAAAGTGTGAAAGGTGAAACGTGAAAGGTGAAACGTGAAAGGTGAAAAATACATGCCTAGTCTTCTGGCTATATTTTAAACTTATCAAAATCCTGACTACGAAAGATAGCCTGAAGAATTCACGCACACGACACGAAGACTCCAAGATTGTTTTTATTATGTTTAAATATCACACGAAAGATACCTTGAAAAACTTTGCTGTTTTTCAAACTCAAACTTAACTTTATGTTTCTTTGTGTCTTAGTGCCTTTGTGTGAGGCTTTTATGAAAAATCCAGAATAGAAAATATTCCTAGTAATCAGCGAGAAAAAAACTACGATGCAGGGGAAGTGACCGCTATTCATAGGATTTGAGCAAATCATCTCCCGGGAAGACCTGTTGCCAGTAGCTGGTCATGGCGTTCAGCTCTTCCGGCGGCCGGGTGTGCTCATACAGGTGGATCCAGTTGACCATGTACCCTTTGAGGCCGTCGAGCTCACTTTCATCGAGCAGATTGAGGTCAAGCATTTCATTGGTCAATTGCTGAAAGCTCCCCCAGTCGCGTTTTTGCCAGTTATCGCGTTGCGCGAGATCAAAGGATATTTTACAGTTCTTGGCGAAATCGTCGTTCTCCCAATAGCGATAAACTGCATCGGCAAAGACTGCGAATGCCTTTTGGTACTCTTGACGCTCAAAAAGCTGCTGGCCCCAGCGATAATAGAGGTTGATCTCGAAATTATAATTTGATCTGGAATCGCGATTGAACATTTGCGCCAGCAGGACAAAGTCGTATGCCTTTTTATAATTTTTTTCCCGGTTAGCAAAATAGGCGCGATTGTAGGCCAGCAGGCCCAGCAATTCCGTATTGTTTATTTTTCGTCCCTTGCTGTTTTCGTGGGCGTAAATGCGATCGAGTCCAATTTGGTAACGTTGATCTTCCGGATAGAATTGCTGCAGGTAGAGATTATAGTCGTGCAAATTCCTCATGATATTGAAGCCAATGGAAGACGTGTTTTCGACGGTGATATCATGGCCAAAATCGGGAAAGATCGTATAGGTGTGGGTCGGCGTTTCGAACGCTTCGGTCGGCCAGCCCAAATCCTGGCAGATGAGATTGTACAGGATGGTGCCGGCGACGCAATTGTAGCGTTTTTCGTCCGCTATGGCGGTCAATGTTGTCGCTTCTTCTTTATAGGTGATGAGCCAGGAGCTGTGCAGGTAGGCAAAAACTCTCGATGCGGACGCAATCCGGTCATGCCTGTCCAGGTTGTAACCTTTGATGGTGTCCAGCAATTGATTGTACCACTCCAGGTAATGGTTGAGTTTTGCCGTTTCATTGGCGCCGGAGAGTATAAAGGCCGCTTCGATCAAGCTGAAATCATCCAGCACATTATCCTCAATATCCCGCCGCAAATCGCGCTCAATTGCAGAGCGAAATTGTGCCAGGCCTGGCTGAAAGATGAACAATGTGCTGATGATATATAGTTTGACCAATTTCATCGCTTTTAACACCGACATAGTGCGTGATAAAATATGCATCCCGGCCCTGACAAGCAAGTATAAAAATCAGAGTTCGTAAAAGGTCAGTTACAGGTTATCAGAACTATCTACAGAGGTTCATATCATATGGAGAAAAGTCGACAGAAGGTGGGAAAGCGGTTTCCCGGAAAAAAATCTCGTGCCGCCGGAGCAGCACGAGATTTTTAGGGGGAGGTCTGGTTTGATTCTATTTCGCTTTCAATGGCGGCAATGACCGCTTCATCTTGTGGCTTTGTCTTTGGGCTAAAGCGCGCCTTGATTTTGCCGTCCCTGCCGATGAGAAACTTTTCAAAGTTCCATTGAATTGTGCCGCCGAAATCATGCGACTTTTTATCGGTCAAGTATTGATAGAGCGGATGCTGGTCTTTGCCCTTCACCGATATTTTGGCGAACAACGGGAATGAGACGCCATAATTCACTGAACAAAATGATTGAATTTCTTCGTTGCTGCCGGGCTCCTGACCGAGGAAATTATTTGCCGGAAATCCTAAAATGACAAAGCCGCTGTCCTTGTATTTCTCATACAGCGCCTGCAGGCCCTCGTATTGTGGCGTCAAGCCGCATTTGCTGGCCACATTCACTATTAGTATGACCTGTCCGGCATAGCGGGACAGCTCGATGCTCTGACCATCGATGGAGGTCATGGTGAATTCTAATGGGCCGGCAGCCTCGATTTTAACTTTTTTGTCCTTGCCCGATACCAGCGATATCATCAACAAACTCCATATAGCTCCAATATATAGTCGTTTTTTTGCCATCTGTTCCTCTATTTTGATCCTCTGCAAAAGGTTAAACAATGGTATCAATTTTTTTATTTCAGAGTATAGCGAGCTGACAGTATGAATTGCTCAGGATAATTGCCTTGCTTTCATCTGGATTTGGAATTATTAAAAGTTGCGGCGGCATATGAGCCGAGGACCTTGAGTTGGATTGTGATTTCTTGCAGATGGCGTATGGCATTTTGACAACACTCCTGGTTCATATTGCCAACAAAATCGAGGTAGAAAATATATTCCCACGGTTTACCGCGCAGTGGCCGCGATTCGATGCGCAGGAGATCGATATCCCGCAGGGCAAAAACGCTGAGACTTTTGAACAGGGCGCCCGGAATGCTTTTCATGGAGAACAGGATGGATGTTTTGTTCGCTTCGCCAAATGTTCTTGGTTCCCGTGACAAGACATAAAATCGAGTATAATTTTCCGGAATATCTTCGATTTCGGCTTTCAATATGTGCATGCCATAGTCTTCGGCCGCCCAGCGGCTGCCAATGGCCGCGGCATCGCGTAACTTTTCATCGCGAATCATTTTCACGCTGCCGGCCGTATCGTAGGTGGCGACAGCCTCCACGTTCTTGAGTGATGTCAAAAAGTTACGCGATTGCTCGAGCGCCTGCGGATGCGAATAGATGACGCGGATATCCTTGAGAGCGACACCCGGATGGGCAATCAGGTGCTGTTCGATGCGCAGCGCCACCTCACCCACAATGATGAGGTCGTTGCCGAGCAAAAGATCGTATACCCGATGGATGCTGCCGGTCAACGAGTTCTCTATTGGCAGCACGCCATAGTCCGCCCTCTCGCTGATGACGGCAACAAAGACATCATCAAACGTCTTGCAGGGAACAATTTCAATCGCGTCACCAAAAAATTTTTTCGCTGCCATTTCGCTAAAGGCATACCGCTCACCTTGAATGGCGATGTAGGAAGAGTGGTCTTGCATATTTCTCATTTCTATAAAAGCATCTTTATGTACGAAATAAATCAGCCGTTGCGTGTCTGTCGCGGTATTTTATGAATCAGGCTCGCATATTTTTGCATGGTCCTTGACGCGATGGCCGAGATGGACGCGACCGGCGCCGCCAGAAAAAATGCCAAAAACGGATGATCGGCCGGCAGCGGGATAAACAGGTCCAGAAACATCGCCGCCGCGTAGCTTGCCGGCAGCAAGAGCAACAGGAGGGTCGCAGGAAGGTGTGTACGGTTTTGCTGCTGATCTTGAAGAAGGATGTGGTCGACAAACCAGATCAGGGCGACGGCGATCAACAGGCCGCCGATCTGGATGAGAAAGAGACCGCTCTCAACGAAGAGCAGAGATAACAGAGCGGCGATGAACAAGCCGATGCGTGGGATGAAAGCGCAGATGAACATGATGAACATCATCAGGATGAAATTGTCAAACTGCAGCAGAAAGCCGGCGAGGCACCACAGTGCGCTGTTGAGGAGAGCGAGAGCAACGCTGCTGGCGAGATAATGGCCGATATCAATTTTCATGTGCGCCAGGGCTGTGACGCAGAATTCGAACAGGCGTCCCGGCAGGCGATCATACAACAACCTGATCAGCCGGCGACAGATGAAAAGATGTATCAGCATCAGTATGCCGCAGATGAGCAGGCGACTATCGGTCAGCCATGAGTTTTTGATAATTTTCAAAATGAAAATGGAAAGCGACAGACGAAATTCGAACTGGGACAGAATATAGTCGCCATACGGATTCGAATTGATGTGTGCGGAAATGAGCTGCAGCAGCGTATCATTATATAGATACCACACGCCGCCCAGGAGTATGGCTGCGCAGACGATCATCCGGCTGGATGAGGGCAAACGGTGCGATACAGCTGTGAGGACGGCGGCAAAAATCAGCATCCAGAGGAGGGCGAAAAAGAGGTTGGTTTGCAGATAAAAGAGTGCCAGGGCGCTGCCTGCCAGCATCATGGCCGTGAGAATGAACCAGAGAAGGCTTTTCATGAACGAGGCCCCAGTTCTATTTCATCAATTCATCTTTGGCGACTTTTTGTGACAGTTCGTGGAATTCAGTTTGAAAAATGGTCAGCTCATTGTAATACTTGTTCGTCACAATTTTGTAAAACTTGAGGGCAAGTCGTGGTCTCATCTGCTCCAAACGGTCAAAGTCGGTTTTGAAAAGAACCAGGACCAGGCTTTTTTCCATCGCTTTGCTGCTGTTCTTGCGCGGCTCCTCACTGACCAGGGACGAATCGCCAAAAAACGTGCCGGCATGCAGAACCTGGATCCGATCTGTCACATGACTGCGTCGTTTTTTATAAATGCCCACCGAACCGGAAATGATGAAATAGAGCGCTGTCGCCGGACTGCCTTCGGCGTAAATTTCTTCTTCGCTATTGAAATAGCGAATATGACATCTTTCCGCCAACGCCTGAATGTCGCCATCGGAAAAGTTTTGAAAAAGCGAGATGCGCTTGATGCTCTCGACAATCCTGTTTTCTCTGTGGTCAAGAAGACGGATGATTTTTTTTACAAGACCGTTTCGCGGCATCGCGTTCGCTTCCTTTTTTCTGCCAATGTATTGAAAATGACAACGAGAATCAAGAAATAACCATTCAGCGGCAAGCGACGTTCCCCTGCTATCTTTTCTATTGCTTTTATGTGCGCTAAGCATTAAATTTCTTTTCATTTGTGCAAAAAGCCCATGGACGAACGGAAACGAAAATATCTGGCAATTCTGCTTCTTCTTTTCATCGGCGGTTGTGTCCGGCAAGCGTACGCTGAGGCAGAGGAGCGTCAGCGGGAGCTGCAGTCGCTGCAGGAGGAAATAAAGAAATATGAGCAGCAGCTCGTGCAGGCGAAAGAAAAAGAGAAAAGCACCGCCAACTTGATTGCCAGCCTTGATCGGCAAATTGACGTCACCTCCGGCATGCTGTCCTCTTTGCGGAACGAAATAAGCCAAAAGGATGGGCAAATAAAAGCGCGCAGCGAACAGGTGACCGAGCTCCAAGATCAGGTTGCCAGGCTGCGTCAAGTGATCAAAAAGCGCCTGGTGAGTTTTTATAAATACGGTCGACGACGCGATTATGAATTGTTGCTGGCCGGCGGTTCATGGCATAAAGCAAATGTCTGGTTGAAATACCAAAAAATGGTTGCGCACAACGACCGACGGAATATCGAATCTCTGCTGACCAAAGTGCAAGCGTTGCAGGAAGAGCAGCAGCAGCTGCAACTGGACGTCGCCCACAAGGCGAACGCTCTGGCGCAAAATGAGCGCCGCTCCGAGCAGCTGGTCATGAGCCGGCAGAAAAGACAAACGCATCTGGCGACGGTGCGCAAGGATGCCGAGTATCTGAAACAGCATATGCGGGAACTTGAATCAGCTCAGGAACAGATAAGAGGCTACATCGCCAGGAGTGAAAAAAAACGCACTGACAAGCAGCGGCAAATCTCGCATAAAAAAGAAATTGTCATGCAAAAGCCGACGCGCGATTACAACTTTTCAGCGCTGCGCGGTCATCTGCCGTGGCCGACCCGGGGTGATGTCATCAGCCATTTTGGCAAACAGCGTCATCCCACTCTGAAAACCGTCACTGAGAATCTGGGAATCGAAATCAGCGCTCCGCTGGGTGCGCCTGTGCAGGCGGTGGACGGCGGCCAGGTGCAGACCATCACCTGGCAACGTGGCCGTGGCAACATCATCATTGTCAGCCACGACGACGGCTACTATACGGTCTATACCCATTTATCCGACATTCGAGTGAATTTAATGGATTATGTCGAACCCGGGCAGATCATTGGCGCTGTGGGCGATTCCGGCTCGCTGAATGGACCGGTGCTGCATTTTCAGATTTGGAAAAATACCGACAATCTGAACCCGGAAGAGTGGCTGGGTTGACGATGTCCCGCTATCGGCTCATCGCGGTTTTGAGCGTAACGCGACTCGCAGAACCTGCAAGATCAAAATCCTGACAATCAAACAAAAATATAAAGACAGTCACCATGAGTTTTGCCGATGTCATCGGGCAGCATCACGCCAAAGGAATATTGCACAGAACGATCGTCAATGAGCGCGTGTCGCACGCCTATCTTTTCAGCGGTGCCGCGGGCGTGGGCAAGGAAGCGTTGGCGATCGAGTTCGCCAAAGCGCTTTTTTGTAGTGGCGAAGGCGAAAAACCGTGCGACGAGTGCTCGAGCTGCCGGCGCGTGCGCTCGTTTCAGCACCCGGACTTTGTATTCGTTTTTCCCTCCTCAGCCAAGACTGTCGAGGAGGAGCGCGCCATTCTCGATAGCGTCATGGAAAATCCTTACAGCCGGAACAAGCCGTGGGCAACGCCGACGATCGGCATCGAGCAGATCCGCGAGATTCGCCATGCCGCAACCTTGAGGCCGATGGAGGGACGACGCGTTGTGATCGTGGCGGAAGCCGATAAAATGACAATTCCCGCCGCAAACTCGCTCCTCAAAATTCTCGAGGAGCCACCGGAGACGATGTACCTGATATTGACGGCTTCGCAGGTGAGCAGTCTGTTGCCGACAATCCTGTCGCGCTGTCAGGAAATTCGTTTCGGCCCTTTGCCTGACAATGAGATCGAATGGGCGCTGATTGAAAAAAAGGCTGTGGATCCGGTGCGCGCCCAGCTGATCTCTCGAGTCAGTCAGGGCAGCTACGCGCATGCGCTGGAATGGTTGCGCGAAAGCTTCAGCGAAAGACGAGAAAATGTCATCGAGTTCTTGCGTTTTTGCCTCAAGGATCCACGATCGCAAATCGAGCTGGTGGAGCAGCTGGTGCGCGACTATGATAAAAAGATCATCAAAGAGATTCTGAGCCTCTCGCTCATGTGGTTTCGCGATGCACTGATATTGGCCGAAAGCCCCGCGTCCGTAAACCATCTGGTGAACATTGATCAACTGGAAACAGTGAAAAAATTTGTCGGCGCGTTCGAGTCGATCGACTACCATCAGGTTTTCATTGACATCGAAAATTCCATCCAGATGATTGAAAAAAATATCCAGATCAATTTGATTCTCATTGTACTGATGATCAAACTGCGCCAGGCGCTCAAGTTGAAAGGTCGTCAAACATGATGATAGAACTGTTATTCAAGGGGGAACGAAAAGAGATATATTATAATCCGCAACAATTCCCGTTTGTCGTTGGCGATTACGCCATCGCGCAAGCGGAAAAGGGCGAAGACCTCGGCATTGTCAATCAGATCGGCTCGCTGCTCGAACGCAAAAAAGGCGAGGCGCCAATACGCAATATCCTGCGCAAACCGAGCCCGACTGAATTGGCGCACTATTGCGATAATCGTCGCCGCGAATTCGACGCCTACCAACTATGCCGGCGCAAAATCGGTGAACACAATCTGGAAATGAAGCTGGTCGATGTCGAATATCAATTCGACGGGCAAAAGATCACTTTTTATTTCACCGCCGAAAAACGCGTCGATTTTCGTGAGTTGGTGAAAGATCTGGCCGGCATTTACAAAGTGCGCATCGAGCTTCGCCAGATCGGCGTTCGCGATGAGGCCAAACGAATTGGCGGCTTTGGCGCCTGCGGACGCAAACTGTGCTGCTCGTCATGGCTCAAGGAGTTTGATCCGATCACCACCCAGTGCGCCAAGGAACAAAACCTGCCGCTCAATCCACAAAAGCTGTCGGGATTGTGCGGACGCTTGTTGTGCTGTCTGATGTACGAAAGAGATTTTTATAAAGAACAGGCGAAAAAAATGCCGCCCATCAATTCGTTTTTCAAGTCGAATGAGGGCAAAGGCCGCGTCATCAGCTATGACGTCTTCAAAGAGATGGTCGTCCTCAAATTTGATACGGAAAAGGTTGAAAAATTCACCCTGAAGCAGCTGAAAAATTTTGAGTATATACCGCCCGCCGACAGCGAAGAGGACGGCGATGATGCAGAGACAGATCTCGAAGCGGACGAACTTTAGAAATAGCCTTGCACCCTGTTTTCGCGAAAGGAAAAGAGCTTCATTATGGGAATGATGACTGAATACAAAAGAATTCTTGTCACAAGTGCGTTGCCTTATGCCAATGGCCCGATCCACCTCGGCCATCTGGCTGGCGCCTATTTGCCCGCAGATATTTATGTCCGCTACCAGCGGTTGAAGAAACGCGATGTCGTCTATATTTGCGGCTCCGATGAACATGGCGTGCCCATCACCATTGCCGCCGAGAAAAAGGGTGTGTCGCCGCAAGAAATTGTCGATGAATTCCATACGCGCAATAAAGCCGCTTTCGCCAAATTTGGCATGTCATTCGACTATTACGGCCGCACCAGTTCGCCGGTGCATCATCGAACATCGCAGGAAATATTCACCGCCCTACACGACAAGGGCGTCTTTATCAGGAAATCCGAACAACAGCTTTACGATGCCAAGGTCAAGATGTTTTTGCCCGACCGTTACGTCAAGGGCGAATGTCCGCATTGTGGTTTTGGCGAAGCCTACGGCGATCAATGTGAAAAGTGCGGATCATCCCTGTCGCCGACCGAATTATTGAATCCGATCAGCGCCCTGACCGGCGAAAAGCCGCAGCTGAGAGAGACCGAACATTGGTATATACCGCTTGGCAAGCTGCAAAAACAGGTTGAAGAGTGGATTGCAACGCGCCAGGGATGGAAAGCCAATGTGATCGGACAGGTGAAAAGCTGGCTCAAGGACGGACTCGCTGACCGGGCTGTGACTCGCGATTTGAATTGGGGCGTCGCTGTGCCTCTGCCTGACGCCGAAGGAAAGGTGCTCTACGTGTGGTTCGATGCCCCCATCGGTTATATTTCTGCGACAAAAGAGTGGGCGCTGCAAAAAGGCGACGCCGACCTGTGGAAAAAATATTGGCAAAATGACGACACCAAACTTGTTCACTTTATCGGCAAAGACAATATTGTGTTTCACTGCATCATGTTTCCAGCCATGCTGATGGCGCATGGCAATTACGTGCTGCCCGATAACGTACCGGCAAACGAGTTCCTCAATCTCGAGGGCAATAAACTGAGCACGAGCAAAAACTATGCGGTGTGGCTGGAGGATTATGCCGGGAAATTCGAGATTGATCCCTTGCGCTACTATCTCGCCGCCACCGCGCCGGAGAGCAAAGATTCCGACTTTGTCTGGCAGGAATATTTGACGCGCAACAATAGTGAATTGGCAGATATCCTCGGCAACTTTATTAACCGAACCCTGGCTTTTGCCAACAAACAATTTGCCGACAAGGTGCCGGTCCGCGGTGATGTGGATGCGCTGGACCGCGACATGCTCGAGACCATTGCCCAGGCTGCGGACAAGATAGGCGCTGCCATCGAGACGTACGAATTCCGCAAGGCACTCACACTTTTCATGAACGTCGCTCGCGCGGCAAACAAATATTTCAATGATCAGGAGCCGTGGAAAACGGTGAGCGAAAAGCCCGCCAAGTGCGCCACCACTCTGAATATCTGTTTGCATGCCTGCAATGCGCTCGCTGTGCTCATGGCGCCCTTTTTACCCTTCTCCGCTGTAAAAGCGTGGGCCATGATGGGTCATGAAACGGATGTTCACAAGCAGGCGTGGGATGACGTGAGTCATATGGAGTTGCAGGCCGGTTATAAATTAGGGCGGACGGAAATATTATTCAGAAAAATGGAGGAAAAGGAAATAGAACCCGAAATCGCGAGATTGAAGACTATTCAAGCGCCGGGCAGCCAACCTCCAGTTGCGGAAGCAGCGACGGAAACAAAGATTTCCCTTGAAGATCTGGCCAGGGTGCAGCTGCGCGTCGCCACGGTCGTGGCAGCGGAAAAAGTCGAGAAAGCGGACAAATTGCTGAAACTGGATATTAAAATGGGCGCAGAGCAGCGCCAGATCGTCGCCGGCATTGCGCTCACCTATTCGCCGGAGGCGTTGATCGGCAAAAAGATCATTGTTGTGGCAAATTTGCAGCCGGCCAAAATCAGAGGCATCGAGTCGAATGGCATGCTCCTCGCCGCTCAGGATGACCAGGGCAATTTGAGCCTGCTCGGTTTGGATAGAGATGTGAATGATGGCGCACCTATCCGCTGATCTCGATGACATGAACGAATTATTACTGATCGATACGCACGTTCACCTCGATTTTGATCGTTTTGATGGCGATCGTCAGGCCGTCATCCAGCGCGCCATGGACGCGGATGTCAGGGCTATGGTGACAATCGGCATTGACTATGTGAGCTCACTGAAAGCAATAGAGATTTCTGAGCAATACGACAATGTCTACGCTGCCGTCGGCGTCCATCCGCACGATGCCAAGGATATGACGGATGAGCAGTTTGAAGAGATATCGTCCCTGATCTCCCACCCCAAAGTGGTCGCCATCGGCGAGGTTGGTTTGGATTATCATTATGACTATTCACCACGGGATGTGCAAAGACGGGTCTTTCGTCAGTTTCTCGATTTGTCGCTGGCCGCGCAGATGCCCGTGGTCATTCATGCTCGAGAAGCGGATGAGGACGTCCTGGAGCTCATTCACAGCAGAGCGAAGAGGGGCTGGCGCGGCGTGTTCCATTGCTACGCCGGTGATGAAAAGATGGCGCAAAAGGTGATTGATCTTGGATTTTTGCTGTCCTTCACGGGCAATATCACTTTCAAGAATTCAACGAGCCTTGTTGTCATGGCACACACGCCGCTGCACAAACTGATGGTCGAAACGGACAGTCCGTTCATGGCGCCGGCGCCTTTTCGTGGCAAGCGCAACGAGCCGGCACACGCTCGCATCGTGGCCGAAAAAATGGCCGAGGTCAAGGAGATATCGCTCGAAGAGGTGGCGCGCATCACAACGGAGAATGCCATCACTCTCTTTGGCCTCAAGATCGAAAGTAATTCCTCGCTATGATCAAGGCCAAACAAAGCCTTGGACAAAATTTTCTCGTCGATGAAAACATGGCGCGCAAAATCGTCGACTGCATCGATCCTCAACCGAGTGATATCGTGATTGAGATCGGGCCTGGAACTGGCGTCATCACCAGGTATATGCAGCCGCGCGTCAAGCGGCTGGTGGCGGTCGAAATAGATCAGCGACTCTATGACCAGCTGCTGCGCGGCTTTCAACATGCGGATAATTTCGAGCTCGTCCAAAGAGATTTCCTCAAAGTCGATTTGAGCGAATTTGGCGCCGACAAGGTGCGCGTTGTCGGCAATATCCCGTACAATATCACCAGTCCGATTCTGTTCAAAATATTTGCCCATCGCCGGCTGGTCAAGGATTTGATATTGCTGGTGCAAAAACAGGTGGGCGAGCGTGTGGTTTCCCGATCAGGTGGCAAGGAATATGGCATTCTGGCTGTTTTCAGCCAGGCTTTCGCAGATGTCGATATGCTCCTGCGCGTGCCACCGACTGTATTTATGCCACGTCCCAAAATAGATTCGGCGTTGATCCGCTGGTTTTTCACCGAGGAACGCGCACAAAATATAAAGGATGAAGCCTTTTTTCGATCCATTGTCAAACAGGCGTTCGGCATGCGGCGAAAAATGCTGCGCAATTCGCTGAAAGAATATGCGCAGAAAACGAGCTGCGATTTTACGCGCCGGCCCGAACAGCTGTCGGTTGAAGAATGGATCGAGCTGGCGAATGAGTTGACATGGAAGCCATCGACCGCAAAGAAATAATCGAAAATATACTCTACCTCATCGATGCCGAAGACGCTCCGGCTTTGAAAAGCATAATTATCGATTCGCATCCGGCTGACCTTGCAGATATTCTGCGGGATTTGGATGATGAGGAACGCGCCTATCTTTTCAGCCTGATGACCGCCGAGACTGCTTCGGAGGTCATGACCGAGCTGGATGAGGTGACGCGCGAGGACATTGTCAGCGATCTGGAGACCGAGCGGTTGTCAGAAATTGTCGATGAGATGGACTCTGACGATGCGGCCGATGTCGTCGCCGAATTACCGCAAGAGATCAAGGCGGAAGTCCTCGCCAATATCGAGCCGCAGGATCGGGCTGAAGTTGAAAGACTGCTCGTACATGAGGAGGACAGCGCCGGTGGCATCATGGCGCTCGAATATATTGCCGTGTACGAGGACCAAACTGTCGATGATGCCATACGGGAAATCCGTCGCCGCGCTGACGAGATCGATGAGGTGTTTTATATCTATGCACTAGACCGCGGCGGTCGGCTTGTCGGGGTCGTCCCTCTGAAAAGCCTGTTACTGCGCAATCCGCGGCGACTGATTCGCGATGTCATGTTCAGGGATGTCATTTCGGTCAGCACCGAGATGGATCAGGAACAGGTGGCAAATATCGTCAGAAAATACAACCTCTCCGCTGTGCCGGTCGTTGATAAGAACCAACGGCTTGTCGGCCGTATCACCATTGATGACATCATCGATGTATTGCATGAAGAAGCCAACGAAGATATTCAACGCATGGCCGGTATTTCGGATGAGGAGGTGCTGCAGGAAACCTCGGCGGTGCGAATTTCGCGAAATCGGCTGCCCTGGTTGCTCATCTCCTTTTTCGGAGAATTGGGCTCGGCTCTGGTCTTGAGCCGCTTTGACGCCACGCTGGAAGAAATTATCATCTCGGCGTTTTTCATCCCGGTCATTATGGCCACCGGCGGCAACGCCGGCATCCAGTCCAGTACGATTGTCGTCCGAAGTTTAGCCATGAATGACACGGGCGCCACCCGATTGTGGAATCGCGTGTTGCGGGAATTGCGCGTCGCCACGCTCAACGGCCTCATCATCGGTGCGCTGCTCTTTACGGTTATTTTCTTCTGGAAGCACCAGACGGCGTTTGGCTTTGTCAGCGGCCTTGCCATCATTCTGGTTATGATCAATTCTGCAGCATTTGGCGCGATTGTGCCTTTTGTCCTGCATAAACTCAAGGTCGATCCGGCCATCGCCACCGGGCCTTTTATCACCACTGCCAATGATATCTTTGGCTTGCTGATATATCTGGGTATGACATCGTTCTACATGGCACACGGACGGTGACGCATGATCAGCAAAGCAGAAGCAATTATCCTGCACAGCCGCAAACAAGGTGAGACGAGCAAAATCCTGACCCTGTATACGCGCGAACGCGGGAAAATCTCCGTCATGGCCAAAGGTTCACGTGGCGTGCGCTCGAAATATCTTGGCTCGCTGGAAACGTTCAACCATGTGTCGCTCGTTTTTTACTATAAAGAAGGACGGCAGCTGCAGTATCTCAGCGATGCATCGATCGTGGAGTCATTCCCTTCTCTGCATGGACAATTGGGGAAAATGGCCCTGGCTGCTGTGATGTGTGAGATCATCGATAAAAACGAACAAGAGGCGGGGCATGCCGAGCCGTTTCATCTGCTGCTGCAGGCGCTGCGGGCGCTCAATGACGGCGAACATGGCTTGCGCAATATCATCCGCGCTTTTCAGCTGCAATACATCTCCCAGGCCGGCTATGAACCGATTCTCGATGCCTGCTATTATTGCCAAAAATCCGCTCCGGATGAGCTGAATTTTTTGTCCATTGAGCAGGGCGTCTATAGCTGCAGTCAGTGCGGCTTTTTACAGCAAGCATCCCGCCACGTGAGCGGATATGTCATTGAGCTGTTGCGTTGGTTCAAGAATGTGCCGATTGACAAGGCCTCCCTGGCGCAGGTGCCAAAGAGCGCCGGCGAGGAAATTGATGCCATTTTGGCCGAGTATCTCAAGAGTCATGTTGAGGCGCTCTCTCATCTGAAATCCGTTGACCATTTGAAAAAGCTGCAGCTTGAGCTGGGTAAAAGTTGATTGAAAAATCTGTCGGAATCGTAAAACGACAATATTTCACCTTTGCTGAACCGCCGAACGAGATGCCGCTGGAAAGTGGCGAGAAACTCGGTCCCATCACCCTGGCGTATGAGACGTACGGCTCGTTGAATGAGGGGAAGAATAATGCCATTCTCATCACCCATGCGTTATCGGGTGACTCGCATGTCGCCGGCTATTATTCGGCGGACAATCGCAAACGGGGCTGGTGGGATTTCATGATCGGACCCGGTCGGTCGATCGACACCGACAAATATTTCGTCATCTGCTCGAATGCATTGGCCGGTTGCCAGGGATCGACCGGCCCGTCGTCGCTGAATCCGGCCACGGGCAAGCGTTATAATCTAAGTTTCCCGCTCATCACCATCGGCGATATGGTGCGGGCGCAGACACATCTCGTCGATTCTTTCGGCATCGAAAGACTTTTGAGCGTCATAGGCGGATCGATGGGAGGCATGCAGGCGCTCGAGTGGGCTATCGAATATCCGGATCGCATTGCCTCCTGCGTGCCGCACGCGACGACGACTCGCTTGAACGCCCAGGGCATCGCCTTCGATGAGGTCGGTCGTCAGGCGATCTTTGCCGATCCGGATTGGCGAAACGGCAATTACCTGGATGAAGGCGTCATTCCGGAAAAAGGACTGGCCGTGGCGCGCATGCTGGCGCATATCACCTATTTGAGCGAAGAGTCGATGCACCGGAAATTTGGTCGCCGCCTGCGCGAAAAGGAACGCTACGGCTACGATTTCTCGCTCGATTTTGAGGTGGAGAGCTATCTGCGCTATCAGGGGAGTTCGTTTGTGCAGCGGTTTGATGCCAACACCTATCTCTACATCACCAAAGCTATCGACTATTTTGACCTGAAGCAGGATTACGGTTCGCTCGAAGAGGCGTTCCGGCATGTTACGGCAAAGGTGTTGGTGTTCTCCTTCACCTCGGACTGGCTTTTCCCGACCGCGCAAAATAGAGAAATTGTCCAGGCATTGCAGGTGCACCGCAAGCCTGTCAGTTTTGTCGAGCTCGATTCACCCTATGGACATGACTCTTTTCTCATTCCAAATGCCAAGCAGGAAAAACTGGTGTCTGATTTTTTGCGCACTGTTTATGATGGACTGAATAGAACTCTTCCGGCCGGATTGAATAATCACTAACAGATGAACCGATGACGCCCAGGCATGCAAAATACACTCGTCCCGATCTCAAGATAATTTTCGATCTTGTCGAGCGCGGCAGCAGTGTCCTTGACCTCGGCTGCGGCACGGGCGATTTGTTGAAAAAGCTCATCGACGAAAAACAGGTGCAAGGCCATGGCATTGAAATCATTGACGATTATGTGTTGGCGTGCGTGGCCAAAGGCGTGCCGGTCGTGCATTCTGATCTGGATGACGGCCTCGATGGCTATCCGGATAATTCGTTCGACTATGTCATCCTCAGTCAGACCATTCAGCAAATTCGCCGCCCCGATGTCACGCTGCAAGAAATGCTGCGCGTCGGCAAAACCGGCATTGTCGGCTTGCTGAATTTCGGCTACTGGCGGGGGCGGCGCTATCTGGCCTTTCAGGGTGGGATGCCAAAA
>JAFGJB010000326.1 GCA_016929295.1 Candidatus Zhuqueibacterota bacterium
ATTTCATTGGAGTGAATGTTGCCATCGATATACATGGCCGGTTTGCGATCGGCGACGCCTTGGTTGAAATTGGTGATCGTGAGAACATAGAGATCGCGGCCCTGGACGGACGCACCGATGGATGCCAGCTTGACCACACCGGGGTGAGCCTGAGCCAGCCGCCGGCAGATATCACCGATGCCGGAATGATCGTAATAGCGATTCCAGGCCACTTCGACAAGAGGATTGTTGGGCGCACCCATTGCTTTCAGAGCACTCGCGGTCATCTCCTGCGCCGCACTTGCTGACAAAAGGGCCAGGATGAAAGATATGATGCAATTTCTGCGCATGAACCACTCCCTGATATAAGCTGAATATTATCGCATCGCCTATCATGCGAACAAGAGCATGAAAAGGACAGTATCTGTCAAATTGACAGGCACAGAAAAAATTATACAGAGATATTATGACATTGTTAATAATAAACTTATAATCATCTAGCGCTTTTGCACGATATTTGCATAGTGACATAAAATCTAAATTTATAGCAAGCCAAAACAACTAGTCATTGTCTGCATCTGGAGAACAACAATGGAAACGACGCATTATGAATTTCAAGCCGAGGTCCGGCAGTTGCTCGACATCTTGTCACATTCACTCTACACCCATCGTGACGTCTACATCCGCGAGCTCATTTCGAACGCCGCTGATGCGCTCGACAAAGTGCGCTTTAAAAGTGTCAAAGGCGAAAAGATAGCGGATGCTGATCTCGATTTTGAGATTAGAATTGATCTGAATCAAGATGCCAAAACTTTTTCAATTTCCGACACCGGCATCGGCATGACGAAACAGGAGCTGATCGACAACATTGGCACGATCGCGCGGTCCGGGACGAGCGAATTTGTCAAACAGCTCAAAGCGGATGAAAAGAACGTCTCACTCATAGGCCGATTTGGCGTCGGCTTTTATTCCGTGTTCATGGCGGGCGAGCGGGTTGAAGTGACAACCAAAGCTGCTGATCCCAAAGAGCCGTCATGGATATGGACAAGTGATGGCACCGGCACCTTCGACATTGCCGAAGGACCGCAGGGATGCAAACGCGGCACCACCGTCAAAGTCCATTTGCGCGAGGACGCCCAGGAGTATGCGCAAAAGTGGAAAGTGCAAAGCATCATCGAAAAATACTCCAACTTTGTGCCGTTTCCAATCAAGCTCGATGGCGAGCAAGTGAACAAAGTCACCGCCATTTGGCGCGAGCCGAAATCCAAAATTACCAAAGAACAATACAACGAGTTTTACAAATTCATCGCCCACCAGAGCGATGACGCACTGACGTGGATGCACTTTTCAGCAGATGCGCCGATTCAATTTCATTCTCTCATCTTTGTGCCCAGGACAAACATGGAATTTTTCGGCATCGAATCTCCGGACGAAGGCATCAATCTGTTCGTCCGCAGGGTGCTGATTGATGCGCACGACAAAGAAATCCTGCCGAACTATTTGCGTTTTGTCCGCGGCGTTCTGGAGAGCGATGATCTGCCGCTCAATATTTCCAGAGAGACGCTGCAGGATAATCCATACATGATCAAAATAAAAAATACCGTCGTCGGCAAATTTTTAGCGCACCTGCAAGACCTCTCTCGCAAAGAGCCGGAGATCTTTAAAGAATTCTGGAAAAACCACGGCCGCATCTTCAAAGAAGGCTATAACGATTTCGCCAACAAAGAGAAAATTGCGCCCTTGTTCCATTTCAACTCCTCGAGAGCAACAAGCAAGGATGAGCTCATTTCGCTCGACACCTATGTCGATCGCATGCACACAGATCAGCAAGAGATCTATTATCTTTCCGGGCCAGATCGAAAATCTGTGGAAAACAATCCCGCCCTGGAAATTTTCAAAGCCAAAGATGTAGAAGTTCTTTATTGTTACGATCCGATAGATGAATTTGCCTTGCCCGGTCTTTTCAACTACAGGGAGAAAAAAATAATATCGGCTGACCAGGTGGATTTGAGCAAACTGGAAAAAATACCGAACAAAGAAAACGACGACAAAAAAGGCAAAAAACCGACGAAAAAGGATGAAAAAGAGCTTGAAAAGCTGGCGCGACGCATCAAAGATATTCTCGGCGCCAGGGTGGAAGATGTCAAACTGTCCGATCGTCTGGTCAACAGTCCGGCCGTCCTGGTCAGCCAGAGCATGTCATCACAAATGGCAAAAATCATGCACATCTATACACCCGAAATGGCGCAAAAACCCAAGGTCATGGAGATCAACAAAACGCACCCGTTGATCCTCGACTTGCTGGCGATTTATAAAAAAGATGCCAAAGATCGCATACTCGACACTGCCGCACTGAATCTGTTCAACAGTGCGGCGTTGATGGACGGCACGGTCATGGATCCGCAGGCCATGGCGGCCAATATTCAAGCCATCATTTCCACTGCGTTGTCACTCTACACTCAAGCAGCGCAAGCCACCGCGGAGGAAAAGCCGGAAGACAATTAGGTTTGTCATACTCTGCGCCGGAAAACAACCGGCGCAGAGAGATCAGTACAGCTTTACCGCCTTCTCCACCAGTCCGACGCTCGGGCTGGCGACGACGATCTTGACGGTGCTGCCTCGTCTGGCCATCACCAGCCAACTCTTCTCCACGGCGACAGCGGAAATTTTATCGACAAGATAGAAACGGTTGCCGCTGATGATCTTTTGCTCATCGGACAGGATGAGCTCGGCTTTCACCTTGCGCAGCCACTTCAATCTGGCGCCGATGTCGCAGCACGTCGGCAGATAGCCAGAGTTGACCATTGTCGCTGTGAGTCGGTAGAGTTTGTCGCCGCATGCCTCCACCTTCGTCTGCAGCTCTGGTTTTGGCAGCGCATTGGCGAGCTGGTAGAAAAACGCGCTGAATTTGTCCGCCAGGGGCGCCAGGGTATCCGCCGGTGGATTCTTGGCGCCGGGCGCAAATCCGCCAATTTCCACTTTTTGATCTGGGAAATCAGGATGGTCGATTGCTGACCATTCGACGAACATCTGCGGACGGTTTTTCATCGTCCAGGCGAGCAGCCGTCTCTCGCTGGCGATTGGATCGTCACTGATCGTCATGTCTGTCGAGTCCTCGACTTTCGTGGCCGCCGGCGGATACCAGGCGGGCGCGGCGAATGACCATCGGCCATAGTGATAATATGCCCATTCGGAAAAAGCGCCACAACCGCGTTCGGGCGCCGGCGGATCGGCAAAGCCCGTCAATCGCTTGAATTGCTCTGAGATAGATTTATACAATTTGCCATCATCCGGCAGCACCTTGGTGACAGGTTTTTCCACTTGCGCATCCGCGTCGGCGACGTCCCAGGGATGCAACAGATTTTCATTGGACGAAAAGCTGAAAACGACGGCGATATTTTGTCGCGAAAATAAAAAATCTGCTACAGCGCGAGTTTCCGGCTCCGAAATCGGATGCGGGCCGGCGCCTTCAGCGAAAGGTTTATAATTATAGGAGAAATTGCAGTTGAAATTCACCCCGCCGACGGGATCTTCATTCCAGCGGCCATCCTTGTCGTCATCGATTCCCTCCGTCAGCAGCCTGTAGGCGCCGCGCTCATTCTGACCTGGCTCAGCTCTGCGCATCAGTCGAGGCTCAAGCGGATCGATCAGCCATTCACCGGCAGGATCGGCAACGCGCATCAGCGTGATATAGCCGTCGCCGTTGAGATCATCAAAACCATCCTCGTTGAGTGCGCCATCCACATCCAAATCCACCGCTCGTGAGTTGAGGAGACGATCATAGGCAACTGCGGCCGACAACTGCTCCGCGGCATCCGGATTGACGCACGGCAAGATGTAAAAGATAGAGTGATCGAGGATCGTTTTCACACTATCGACTGCACCATACGCCTGAAGGGAAGAGTCGATGAATCGCCAGCACAGCTCGGTCGAGGTGATGTCATCTGCCTCGACACCGCCGACGATCACGATCGCCGGTTTTTCCGCCGCTGCTCTCCCCAGTGTCAGTAGCCACAGATCCCGTTTTTCTAACGTCTTGCCCAGCGACTCGATTTTCAGCAGCTCCGGATGTTGTCTTGCAGCGGCGGTGCAGGACGCGATCAGATCATCATAACGACTAAAAGTTGCCGCCGCATCGGAATCGGTGAACGGGACGATGGAGAAAGTGAAAAGCAAAACGGTGAGTGAATTTAAATACTTCGCGATGGACATATTCTTCCCTTTTTTCCTGTCGAGGAAGAATATGATCATTTTAGTCAAAAATTCCAAAGAATGTTTTACTTTAATATTGCGAAAAGCTGCCCGTATAATGCATCCGGCTCGCAGGTGTTACTTCACTCGGCCTTTTCACACCTTTCTTTCAAAGCTCTGTTCATCTGCTCAAATCCCTCCCTGGTATTGGATCCGACATATTTTAGAATGAGCGGGACGAGAATACCTTTAAAGACTTCCCGATGAACAAATCTGACCTTGTGCGCCTGCGATGGGTGCAATTCAAAAATATGTTCTCCGTCGAACAAGCCGCGAAAGCCAAGTACGCCATACCAGCGAAATTCGCGGCGGGGCACGAGTTTAATAATTTGCGGCCTGAACGTCAGGCCTTTCTTATTTGGCGGCTGCAGGACAGCTTGAATACGTTTGCCAACCTGTACATTGCCCTTTATTTCGCGAACAAACGGATTCCACTGGGGATAGGATTCAAAATCCGTCAATATAGCCCACACCTTGTCCGAAGAAGCGTTGATCTCAATTTCCGTAAACAATTCCTTCATGCCATTTTACCCTGGTTCATCACACATTTACAGCTAAACACCGCCAACGGTCTGGAATATTTCCGCTGTGTTCATTCGGCAATAAAAAGCCTTGCGACGGATCGTCGTGGCCACGTGGCCGAGGCTTTCAAGGCAAACAGCTATTGCCACGGTGGCACGGCCGGCAGCGACTTTTCAAAGGCGGCGATTAATTCAGTTTCATAATCACCGGCATACTCGCCATTTTTAAATCTAAGCGCCGCGCTATCATAGAAAACCTGCCACGATTTCTCCTCTTTGTTCGGATTGATCGGGAAATAGAGTATGCCGTTCGATTTGGCTGCGCTCATGTCACCGGGAGCGTCGCCGATCATCAGCGCCCTTGATCTGTCATAGCGGGAACCGGCTATAGCCAGCTCGATCATCTCCTTTTTTGAGCCGACTTCCTGTCCGCCGATAAAACGAACATACCTGGCAATATCATGCTCCTCCCACTCGCGCTGCAAGGCTTCGTGCGGCGTCGCCGAGCAGACGATGATGTCAGCCCATTGCGAAATCATGTGCAGACTCTCGCGCACCAGCGGAAATGGCGGCACATTGTAGACAATATTAGCGACCGATTCATTCACCGCCAGGGACCACGCCAAGCAGCGTTCGAGATCGGCGTCACCCGTTCTCTTGACTTCTTGGGTGAGCGCCGGATTCCCGAGTCTGGATTCGCGCTTCATCCAGGCGCGCAGACCCGGCAGCTGCGGAATTTTCGCATTTCGGGCGATCACCTCGGGGCGCTCTTTTAATAAATCCAGCGCCAGCAGGTAAGAGACGAAGCGATTGGCGCCCCGCCACTTTGAATAGAGATTGGTGAACTCTGCCGCCTCACGCGCGTATTTGGCGACCGGCTGCAAATCAAAATACTTGATGAAATTCGGGATAAAGCATTCTTTGTGTTTGATCTCCATTGAGTCGAAAGCGCATCCGTCACTGTCGATGGCGATGAGATAGGCGTGATTCGGCTGCAAATGTGCAAGTTCGGCTTGTGGGTCCATGCGAAAACCTTTTCAAATTATCAAAAATAACGACGAGCTCTATTGCGATAAATTATCTATATCCTTGCGGCACGTACTTGGGACATACCTGATCGGCAAAAATCGGTTGCAAGCGAGCGAACCGCTGGATGCCATTGATCACCGGCACACTCACCCAGTCATCACCAATAAGCGGACGGGCATACCGGATGAAATCATCGGTCACGTCGATTCGGTTCTGGGCGATCCATGCGTGCGGGAATTCGCGTTCTGAATTGGCGACTTGTTCGAGCGGCACTTTGTCAAAATTGATGTTGTAGATCAGGCCGGGACGACGCAGTATGGTGCTCATATAGCCGGCGCCGTGTTCCAGCGCGATGACGACGCAATTTTGTCCGACTTTGTATGACTCGTCCAAATCGACTGTGGAGGCATATATGGCCGTGTCGCGCTGATCTGTGCCGGCGACCTGCCCGCGCGCCTTGCCGCGCGCCTTGATGCCCACGTTGTTGAGATGGTTGACAATGATCTGCTGCGCGGTGAAGGTGCTGGCGCCGAATTCAACATGCCCGAACGAATCGCGCGCGGCGCCGACATCGCCGGCCTCATATCCTTCGGAGACCGCGAGGATGCAGCGACCACTGCGCTTCAGCTCATCATTGACATTATCCGTTAGTTCCTCAATCGAGACATTCGATTCCGGCATATAAATCTGCAGGGGCATCCGGCGTTTCGGATCTGCCAGGCGTGCCGCCGCCGGAATGAAGCCGATGCGTCGCCCCATCATTTGTATGACCAGTACGGGATCGGCCGGCGAAGATCCCATGTTCTCCTCATTGGCATTCTGAATCGCCATAGCCCAATATCGCGCCACTGAACCGTAGCCGGGAGTGTGATCGACGAGCTTGAACTCTGAATCACCGACATCGTTATCTATCGTCTTTGATCCGCCGACGCTGATCAGATCGAGGCCCTGTTCCTGCGCCAGCCTGGCCACTTTGTTGGCCGTGTCCATGGAATCGTTGCCGCCGATATAGATAAAATAACCGACATCATGCGCTTTCAGCACCTCGATGATGCGATCATAATCTTCTTTTTGCTTCTCCGTCACTTTGTAGCGACACGTACCGATGGCGCCGGCAGCCGGCGTTGTGCGCAACAAGGCAATTTCCTCCTCCTTCTGCGCCGAAAGATCGAGGAGCTCTTCTTTGAGTACGCCTTCTATCCCGTGCCAGGCGGCATAAATTTTATCAAATTTATCGGGAAACATCTTGCAGGCATCAAGAATCCCGCGCACGGTGTTATTGATCACGGGTGACGGACCACCCGATTGGGCTACAACGACATTTTTAAGTGCTGCCATTGAGTAAATCCTCCAGACGATATTTAGCTAGCCATTCTGATCATACTCTTTATGACGAAACGGATCATCCTTTAATCTGTACAACATCTCCCCCGCTTTGGGGACATAGAGAAATCCCTCTTCCTCACGGTTCATCCATTCCTCGGGGTGAATCGTATCCGGATGTCGATAACCGAGATTTATTTTGCGGCACATCTCCTCCGGAATGCGCGTGGCCAGGGTCACGGTGATGCGCGGCCTTTCGATGCCATCCGCGAAAGTGCCGATGCCCTTGACGTGCGTCGAATGCGCCATGACGCTGCCGAGCACATGGGCAAATCCGGATTGCTTGAGAAAATAATCCTTGACATGATAACCGATTTCCGCAATCTTTTCTCCATGAGTTACAGAAATTTCCTTGATGTGCGGGGCATAAATGATCAATTCGCCGCCGTCAGCGACAATGCACTCCATTTTGTACATGCACTTGGCGCCCGTCCATAGATCATCATACATTTCCGGTGCGCGCGCCAGAATACTCTTATAAGGTTTCTGTTTATAGACGATATGCAATATTTCCGACAAATCTGCGGCCGCCGACCACGCCTCTTCCGGCGACCCGGCATAGAGGCCGGCTAAATCGTTGCCCGAAACCACCAGACTCAGACAGGTTCTTTCCACCGGCACCAGCGCAGCAGCCCGATCGACAATGTCGCGCACCGGCGTATTCTTTGTCCCGATGATCTTCGGACTGGTCAGCAACGCGCCTAGCCAATGAAACATGTCGATGATCTCCTGGCCGGCAATGCCGGGAAAGAGATATTTGTTGCCGCCGGAAAAGCCGATGACTTCATGCGGGAAAGTGGGACCGACGATGACCAGCAGATCATAGTCGAGCACCATTTTATTGATGCTGACATTCACCCTCTTGTTCATCAGGCCGTGCGTCAGATGCTCGACCTCGTCGGCAGCGATGGCGCCGATGTGCGCGAGCTGCAGCGGATCATCCCAGAGGTGATTGAAAAAGCGCGCCCTGGCATATCTGCTCGATCGCTCCGCCGGCGTAATGCCGAGGCGATCGTCGATCATCTTTTCGCTCATGGGAGGATGGGTGCCAAGAGCAATGAGCACATCGAACATAGCGACGTGATCGGCCAGCAGCTCGTACAGCGTGCGGAACATCACATCCATGGGCGCAGTACGCGTATGATCGGGAATGATGAACAGGAGCTTTTTCCCCTGTACCCTTTCTTTTTCGAATGCGCGTGCGCAGATATTAAAAACCTGTTTTGCAGACAAAATATGATTCGCTGAACCAGCTCCCTCGACCACTTGACTCCTCATACGGCAAAATGAAACGATGATTGAACGATTGAATAGGTCTCTATTATTCTCTTTCAAACTCTCCACAGGTCATAAAATTTATCACCCGCTGTATAGTCTCCGTCTTTTTCATGCTATTGTGATGATGGCTCCGCACCATGATAAAATCTCGCATGCCGTCAAGTTTGGCGCTCTCAATCGAGACGCGCCCGTCATCCTTGCCGGGGATGAATGCCGATGCGAGCGGATTGATCGACCGGCTGCTCATGACGACGCCAAAATCATAGTCGGGCAGCCGCAGAGATGCAATAAAGCCATCGGTTGCGGTGCCGAGCTGCATGCCCGCCGGACCGTTCACTGTCCGAAACAGGCCGCACCAGGCAAATTTGTCCACCAATTCCGTGCCATGATGTGGTGGACAGATGAAGACGACTCGACCAAGACGCGGCAGTTCATTTTCCTGCAAAAAATAGCGAAGCACAATGGCACCCAGCGAATGGGTGACAAAATAGAGCGTGTCCCCGCCGGCTTTTTCGCAGCGCCGAATCGCTTCACGAACCGCCGAATCCGCCAGCGCTTGAATCGAGTGGACCGTAGATGGATAATCGACGCGACAGACATTATAGCCATTAGACAGCAGCGCTTCTTCCATCTTTAAAAAGGATGAACTCTTGCCACGCAGTCCGTGCAGTATGATGGCAAAGTCATCAGAAGCGTCGGCAGATGCGATTGAATAGTTAAAAGATGTGGAGTAGCATCCGCCGATCAGAATGCAGAGTGGCAGAAGATAGATCGGCTTCATCAGCTGCCGACCATTTTTTCTCGCCTTCCGCTGAACGAGCCTGGTTCTCTTAAACAACATAAGTCGACGCCGACGTCGTGCCACCGCGTCCCGTCCAGTTGGTATGATAAAATTCGCCCGGTCTATCGATGCGCTCGTAGGTGTGGGCGCCAAAATAGTCTCGCTGGGCTTGCAGCAGATTGGCCGGCAGTCGCTCGCTACGATAGCCGTCAAAGTAGGCCAACGCCGTGCCGAGCGCCGGCGCCGCAATGCCGAGCTCGACAGCGCTCCTGATCACCCGTCGCCATGCCGGAACAGCGTTCTGAATTTCTTGCTTGAAAAACGGATCGAGCATCAGATTGACTAGATCATGATGGCGATCAAACGCCTCCTTGATTTTACCGAGAAAGACCGAGCGGATGATGCAGCCGCCGCGCCACATCAGGGCGATGCCGCCGTAATTCAAATTCCAGCCGTACTCCTGCGCCGCCGCGCGCATGAGCTGATAGCCCTGCGCATAGCTGACAATTTTCGACGCATAGAGCGCCTGCTGCAGATCGGCGATGAACTCTTTCACGTCGCCATTGAATGTAACGGCCGGTCCGCTGAACACTTTGGCGGCATTGACGCGTTCATCTTTCAGGGCGGAGAGGCAACGGGCAAACACCGCTTCGCCAATGAGGGTCAACGGCTGTCCCTGGTTCAACGCTTCAATGGCCGTCCATTTGCCGGTGCCTTTTTGACCGGCCGTATCGAGGATGAGATCAATGACATACCGGCCCTCTTCATCTCTATAGCCGAGAATGTCGCGCGTGATCTCGATCAGGTAGCTGTCGAGTACGCCCTTGTTCCATTCGGCAAAGACCTGGTGCATCGCCTCGTTCGTCATGCCGAGGCCGACCTTCATCAGCTGATAGGTCTCGCTGATCATCTGCATGTCGCCATATTCGATGCCATTGTGCACCATCTTGACAAAGTGGCCGGCGCCGTTCTCACCGACCCAATCGCAACAGGGTGTGCCGTCCTCCACCTTGGCGGCGATGGCCTGAAAAATCGGTTTGATATGCGGCCAGGCGGCCGGCGAGCCACCGGGCATGATGGACGGACCGCGCAGCGCGCCTTCTTCGCCGCCGGAGACGCCGGTGCCGATATAGAGCAGACCTCTCTCCTCGCAATAGGCTGTGCGGCGAATCGTGTCGGGGAAGTGGGTGTTGCCGCCGTCAATGATGATATCGCCTTTTTCCAGGTGGGGGATGAGCTGATCGATGAACGCGTCGACCGCACTGCCGGCTTTGACCATCAACATCACCTTGCGCGGCCGTTTGAGGCTGGCGACCAACTCCTCGATGGAAAAGCAGCCTTTGACATTTTTGTCGCGCGCCCGACCGTCGATGAATTCCTTCACCTTGCTCGTCGTCCGGTTGAAGGCGGCCACCTTGAAACCGTGACTTTCCATATTCAAGATGAGATTCTCACCCATGACAGCGAGGCCGACAAGACCAATGTCATAAACTCCCATGGCACGACTCCTTTCGTGACCTTATAAATTCTTCTGTTGCATGTCATTTTTCATCTTTTGCACAACCGGCTTGAAGCCAGGATCTATTTCTGCGGCTTTTTTCATGGCATCCATTGCTTGCTGGTGCTGACCGTCTGCGTACAAGAGCCAGGCCAGCGTATCCCAGATGGATGCCTCATCCGGTTCCAGCTCGACCGCTTTTTGCGCCAGATCAATAGCCCAAGCATAGTGCTCCTTCGCCTGCTGTTCATAAACGAACCAGGCGCCGCCATTCATCAAAGAGGCATTGTCCGGCATTTTTTCAAGGGCGCGCCGGTAAACTCTGATCGCATTGTCGACGTCATTTTGCCCTTCGTATAGTCGAGCCAGGGTGCGATAGCCCGCCTGCAGGCGCTCCCGATCTGTTTCGTTTTCAAGCAGCAGAGCCAAATTTTCGGGCTGTCCGGAGCGCGCACCATTCAGCGCCAGATTGAAATCGGCAACTTTCCTGTATCCGGCGACATCCCCCTGATCCAGCTTGACGACATTTTGCCAAAACCGCTCTGCCAGCTCGGGCTGGAATCGTTCCGTGTAGCGCATGGCGATGCGATAATTCCATTCGATATCGGTCGTATCCTTCGCCCATGTCCCCAAATGGGATAAGAGGGTGTTTTTATTTTCAGACCAATCTTTCATCGTCGCGACAAATTCCGCCCCATCGCCGCCAAAACCGAGCTGCCGATCCAGTTCCACGCCGTCCGCGCCCAACACAATGACCGTCGGAAATCCGACCATGTTGAAAAATGTGCGCATCTCCTGATAGTTCGAATCGCTTTTTTCGATCCTGAACGGAATAAAAGTTTCGTTTATGAACTGCGCGGCGTCCTTTTCCCAAAAAACGAGCTGATCCAGCTTCCGACATGGCCCTCAGGTGTCCGAGTAGAAATCGACCAGAATGGGTTTCTGCTGTGTACTCGCCGCGTCCAGCGCCTCGGTGAAAGAACCGCGCAGCCAGTGAACCTCGTGCCGGGACGCACAGACGACTATGGTCATCGTCAGGACAAAAAATATTTTTTTCATTGATTCTCTCCTCAAATCGTCATTGCGGTATATCCGCCATCGACGCGGATGATCGCACCGGTGACAAAAGACGAGGCGCTCTCGGATGCCAGCCAGATCGTCGCGCCGACGAGCTCTTCTGCCTCACCAAAGCGCGCCATCGGCGTGTGACGCATGATATCCGCCACGCGCTCCGCGGTCAATATTTGGCGATTCTGTTCGGCCGGGAAAAATCCGGGGGCGATGGCATTCACGCGGATGCCGGTCGTGGCCCACTCGCGCGCCAGCCATTGCGTCAGATTGTTGACGCCGGCCTTGCTGATGCTGTAGGTGAAGACTTTGGACAGCGGCGGCCCGGATGACGCGGAGGAGATATTGATAATGCTGCCTTTTTTCCCCTCGTCGATCATCTGCTTGCCAAACACCTGGCAGGAAAAAAACATGCTCTTTAAATTCACCGCCATGATCTTGTCATATTCGTCTTCCGTGATCTCAAAATAGGGTGTGCTGGAATTGATGCCGGCGGCGTTTATCAAAATATCGGCAGTGCCCAGCTCGGCTTTGATGGTGTCGGACGCCCGCCGCAGATCGTCCTTGACCGCGGCATTGACCGCCACGGCCATGGCTCTGACGCCAATTTTTTTCATGGCCTCAGCCGTCGCGTCGGCGTTCCGCTGGTTCACATCCAGGATGGCAATGTCGGCGCCGGCGTGCGCCAGTCCGGCAGCCATGGCGCCGGCCAGTACGCCGCCGCCGCCGATGACCGCCGCCACTTTGCCCAGCAGACCGTATAAATTCTCCAGATAATCCATTGCTTCTCTCACAGATTAAACAGATACCCAATGTCAGAACAGCTTTAACGCTGCCGGCAGTGCCATTGAAAACCACGGCACATAGGTGATGATGAACAGCACGATGATCATGGCCAGGAAAAAGGGCATGATGTGGCGCATCACATCGGTGATGGTGGTTTTCGCGATGCCGCAACCGATGAACAGACAGGATCCCACAGGCGGCGTGCAGATGCCGATGCATAAATTCGCGATCATGATGATGCCAAAATGGATTGGATGGACGCCGAGCTGCTTGACGATCGGCAAAAAGATCGGTGTAAAGATGAGGACCGCCGGCGTCATGTC
The DNA here is from genome assembly GCA_016929295.1 of Candidatus Zhuqueibacterota bacterium. Taxonomy (GTDB): domain Bacteria; phylum Zhuqueibacterota; class Zhuqueibacteria; order Residuimicrobiales; family Krinioviventaceae; genus Kriniovivens. The sequence continues at coordinate 12,898 of JAFGJB010000326.1, forward strand.
CATGAAGGTTCCGACAAACAGGAGCATCAGGTTGATGATGAAAAGGATCAGCAGCGGATTTTTTGACAGGCCCAGCAACGCGCCGCTTATCGATTGCGGAATGTTCTCATGTGCCAGAACATAGGACATGGCCATCGATGTGCCGATCAGCATGAACACCACGGCTGTGGTCCGACCTGCGGCCAAAAACAGCTCCGGCAGTTCCGACCATTTGACTTCGCGATAGACGACCACTGAAAGAAAAAGCGCATAGATCACGGCGATGGCCGATGCTTCGGTGGCGGTGAAAAAGCCGCTCAGGATGCCGCCCAGGACGATGACGATGAGCAGCAGGGCCGGTACAGCCACAAAAAATTTCGTGACGCTCTCTTTGAGGCCAAACGTGACGCCCTTGCCATATTTATTCTTGATGGAAATGACGCCGGCGACGATCATCAAACCGATTCCCACCAGGATGCCCGGGATGATGCCGGCCATGAAAATGGCGGCAACCGAGACCACGCCACCGGTGGCGAGCGAATAGACGATCATCACATTGCTCGGCGGAATGAGCAGACCCGTAGTCGCGGCTGTGATGCTGACAGAAGCGTTGAAATCGCGATGATAGCCTTCCTTGTTCATCAGCGGCACCATGAAACCGCCGACACTCGACACCGCGGCAGCAGCTGAGCCGGAGATGGCGCCAAACAGCATGCAGGTCATGATGTTCACATAAGCCAGTCCGCCCGGAAATCGCCCGACCAGCACGTTGGCGAAATCGATCAGCCGCCGGGCAATGCCGCCCTGTCCCATGAGTCGTCCCGCGAGGATGAAAAACGGGATAGCCAGCAACGCAAAGCTGTCGATGCCGGTGGCGATCAGATAGGCGACGGTCAGCAGTTTCGGCAGACCGCCGATCGCGAAAATCGTCA
>JAFGJB010000327.1 GCA_016929295.1 Candidatus Zhuqueibacterota bacterium
CAAGGATGAGCATGATTTTCACAATCAGGGTCATCCTTTAATCCTTTGCATCAAGGCTCGCGATTTCACCCGTGTGAACGCGACAACGTTGAAAACTGATATAACGAGTCAGGTCAATTTCAACAACATGGTCAAATCGGGCATGGAAATTGTCTATAATGACCTTGATTTTGATTATGGCGTCATCGCGTCGGCGACACAGGGCAAGACCTACTCCAATCGAGTACAGATGCGTGTTTTCCCGGTCAGGGCTGCTTTTTATCTGCAGGACAAACTGGAAACCCAGGGCTTCGCTATGAACGCCGGTCTGCGGCTGGATTACAGCGATTCACGCACCAACTGGTGGGCTATTGATCCGTACGATTTGTATTTTTTCTCTTCCAAATACGATGAATCGAGGGATTACACCAGAGAAAAATCGTCACCGCTGTGGCAGCTCAGTCCGCGGCTCGGCATTTCCCATCCGATCACAGAAAATTCCAAGCTCTTTTTTAATTACGGCCATTTCAAACAAATGCCGCAGTACGAAACCCTGTTTCGTGTTGACAGATCTCCGGACCGTGAGCTGTATCGCATCGGTGAATTGCAGTGCCAGTTTTCCGACAGGGGAACAGAAGTTGAAGGTGAAGGTTACGGCAACAATACCAACTTTTTCTCCTGGCCTTCCCAGTATGGCGTCGTGGATCAGACAACCACGCGACAAAAATCCATGTGGATTAGAGCAAAAAACTTTTATGATCCGACAGAGGGCAAAGAGAAAAGCGTCAAGGTCGTCGGGATTGGCCCGCGAGAAAATCCTGAACGCCTGAACATGATTTTTGCACAGAGCGTCAAGGTGATCGGCAAATACCCGTATCCCACCGTCGTCGTCGATGACAATATCGCCAGCGATCTGGCCATTTACGAGCAACTGGATGAGTTTGACGAGAACCTGCCGTGTGACCGCATGATCATTATCAGGATCAATACATCCATCGGCGTTTCCGTCAGCAAAAAAATCATGGCGTTCAGCCGTCCGGATCATTCGAATTATTTCATAAATGACATCACTTTCAAGAATGCCGGCATATACAGAGGATCCACTGGCAGCCGAGTTCACGAATCCGGATTCTCCGCTTTATAAATTGCGCGCATTAGAGTCATGCCGATCTCATGGCCGAAAATTACAAGTACGTCCAGGAATATCAACAAGTGGACTCGGACAGAGATGTTGGCGGTGGCGCCAGCCAGGGACAAGGCTATGGTCCCTATACCATGGCGCCGGGAGACAGCGTACGGATTATTTTTGCTGAAGGGATCGCCGGGCTCAGCCACGAAATAAACCGGCAAGTCGGCGGTAATTGGCATAAATATTTCACCGGCACCGGCAATCCGCCACTTGTTCTGCCGGATGGTTCTATGACCTCGGATCATACGGAATACAAAAACGAGTGGGTGTTCACAGGGGAGGATTCCATTCTGCAAACCTATCGCAAAGCTGTAGAAAATTTCACATCCGATTACACCCTGCCGCAGCCGCCTCCGCCACCCAAAGAGTTTACAGTTCAATCCGGAGGTGATCGCATCCGCTTATCGTGGGCGGACAATGCCGCCAGTGAATCCGATTTTGATGGCTATGAGGTCTACCGCTCGCAGGGAAATGTTTTGACGCCGCTCACACTGTATACGCAAGTTTTTGAGTGCAACAAGTCCAACCTTGTTCATGTATGGGATGATACCACAGCCGTTCGGGGATTTGATTATTACTACTATATTGTCTCCAAAGACGATGGTTCTGAAAATGACGGTATTCCGTTGCGAAGCGGGCTCTTCTGGACCATCACCAACAGACCTGTTTCTCTGCAGCGCGCTGCCGGCTCTGCTCTTGAGCAGGTTCGCGTTGTTCCGAATCCTTATGATATACGCTCCCGCGTTTTTCAGTTTGGCGATAAATCTCAGTATGATCGAATCGCTTTTTATGGATTGCCCCCGGCATGTCACCTGAAAATCTTTACCGAACGGGGTGATTTGATCTGGGAAAAAGAGCATACTGATGGATCCGGCGATGAGCTGTGGGATTCTCTGACCTCCTATGGTCAAATCGTCGTCAGCGGCATTTACATTTTGCATGTTAAAGTGACGCAGGATGTTTTTGATGAAAGTACGGGCGAGCAATTGTTTAAAGCCGGCGAATCAGTCATGCGAAAATTTGTCATCATTAGATGAGGATAAAGTGAAATGACAATAAAATACAGGCACATCACAATCCCGCTGGTCCTTGTGCTTCTGAATGCGAGCACGGTGACAGCCCAGGATAATCGAAAGCTGGCGCAAACGGGTTTTCAGTTTTTGAACGTCGTATCAGACGCGAGAGCGTCGGCCATGGCAGAAGCCATGTCGAGTTTGCAGATCGGCTCGAGCGCACTGTTTTTCAATCCGGCCGGCATGGCGGAAATGCAGAATTTTCTCGACATCACCATCAGCACCAACAAATGGATTGCGGATATTCAGCACAATACGGCCAGCCTGGCGATCAGCCCGTCCAAGGGTAAATACGGCGTTGTTGGTTTCAGCATGCAGAGTGTGGATTACGGTGAATTTTTTGGAACGCGCGTCAACACAGCCCTTCCCGAAGGATATGAAGATACCGGGACATTCAATTTAGCGGCGATGGTGATTGGAGCAGGCTATGCCAAGCAACTCACCGATCGTTTCAGCGTCGGCGGTCAAGTTCGCTGGGTGCACCAGGATTTGGGCGAAACCACTGTGCCGTTGTTTGGAACGAACATGGACTCGTCAGGTGTGGTCGTTGCCGACACAAGCGAGAAACAGATCGGCAATGACTTGACGCCGCTGGCTTTTGATTTTGGCACGCAATACAGGACAGGATTCAAGAGTCTGGTGTTCGGCATGTCGGTGCGGAATTTTTCCAAAGAGATCAAGTATGTTGAAGAGGGATTTCAATTACCGTTGGTCTTCAATTTGGGGATATCGATGAATGTGCTGGATTTTCTTCCTGAAGCACCGCTGTCGCAGTCATTGTATATATCTTTGGAAGCGAGCCATTACCGGTCCCATCCGGAACAGATAAAGATCGGCATGGATTATCGTTTCATGAATACGTTATCGCTGAGGAGCGGCTATATTTCGAACAATGATGAGAGCGGCTTTTCATTTGGCATCGGTGTATCCGTCATTGGCTTTTCTTTTGACTATGCCTATACGCCATTCGGCATATTTGACACTGTTCAGCGCATGACCGCGCGCTTCTCGCTATAGAGCTCGGAAAGGAGAACGACGATGAAGTCATTTTTATCCATTCTTTCTGCTTCTGTCATTTTACTGTTGCTGGGCGCTGCCTGCGAATATAAAATGACGGAACCCGGTTGGTACGATGACCATCCAGCTTCTGCGGTTCCAAAGATAACCGCTCTGGATCCGGCAAGTGCGCCGGCTGGATTCAATTCCATAAAAATACTCGGAGAAAATTTCTCGTCCCAAGAGGGCAAAAACCAGGTTTATTTTGACAATGTCGCGGCGGAAGTGCTTGAATTCTCATCTTCATCGATAACCGTGCGTCGACCCAAAATCGTAGATGATTCGCTTACGGTCAAAGTGTCCAACGCGGATGCGATTGCCGTCGCCAGATACGGCCCATACAAGATCGACAAGGTTTTTGATCTCTACGGCCAATTTATCGAAAATAAACAACTGAATGCCATTGCCGTAGACAAATCGGAAAATGTCTATGTTTGTCAAAATAGCCCGCGCACTGTTTTCAAACTGACACCGGATGGCCAAAAGATAGAACTGGCCGAATCGCAGAGGATTGTCTTCGATGCCAAAATAAGTCCCGAAGGCAAGCTTTTGCTGCTCGCTAACAACAATCAAATCACCCAAATGGATGTTGAAACCGGAGAGGAAACCAACTGGGTGAATGCGGGCAAAAGAGTCTCGTACGGTGACTTTGGCGCCAACGGGTATTTTTATGCCGGCGGCAGACGAACCGATTTGGTGATCATTGCTCCGGATCTCGGGACAAAACTGGCCGGCCTTTATGCCAGTGATGAAATCCTCGGCGTGCGTGTTTTTGATGGCTATGTCTATCTCATCGTGGCGGGGAGCAGTCCCGAAATGGCGATATGGCGGCATCAAATCGGTGCGGACGGCGTCCTGGGTGCGCAGGAACTCGTCCTTGATTGGGCGGAATCGGGCGAATTTGCCGACGCGGAGCCCAGGAGCCTGACTTTTTCCGCCGACGGCATTCTGTGCGTGGCCACGACCAGTGCGAATCCAATTATGATGATTTATCCCGATTATATCAATGGTCGCCGCGACATTATTTACAAGGGCATTCTGCCGTCAACCGTTGAGAGTTTTCACTGGGGCACGGGAGATCATCTCTATTTGATCAGCGGCGGTTCAAACTGGCTCGTCTACCGCGTTGATATGGGCGCAGCCGGCGCGCCGTATTTCGGAATTCGGTAGGCAACGCTCTGCTACTGCAATTCAATCCCGGTGACGCCATAGATACCTGAGCGACGCCCGATTTCACCCCCGCTGGCATTGAGACGGATCATCTCGGCCTTGTACCCGTCAATCAGCACGAGCCCAGTGCCGCTGGTTTCCGGCACGGTTTTGATTTTATAAATGTAGGCGTAAGAAGTATAGAGCACAGTGTGTATCGTTCCGCTGCTATAGCCGATTTCCCAGCCATTATTTTCCTTCGAGAATCCTGTATAATAGAGGAGGCCTGAGCGTTCATCGCGAGAAATATCATAGATTTCGTGCGTGGTCATGGACTTTTCTACAGAATTATCGCCATGCACATGGATGATGCCGTCGAGGCTGGCGATCCAGCCGCCGCCATTTGTTCTGTCGATGATGAACTCATCCGGCGCGCGGATATCATCGGCGATCAAAGTGAGGGCCATGCGAGCGAGATCAATGCGGTAAATTTTGTCCAAGGATTGGTCAGTGATCCACAAGCAACTGAGCGTCGGATCATAGGAGCAGGTGGAATAAAAATGAATATCCGCCTCCAGCTCCTCCCTGCTGCGCAACTCCCCGTCGGCTGATAGGGTGAACAGACTGTTATTGTCCCGAGTCAATACATAGATCGTTTGGTTATGCTCATCATGTGCAAAATCGACCGGGGCTTCTCCTAATGAAAAACTTGCAACAACACCGGATTGATCAATATATTTCAACGAATTATCCCACAGGTTGGTGAAATAAACGCGATCATCCATGATGGCTAAATCCGTCGGCGTATAGCCATCGTAGGATTCAAACATGCGATTGCCATCATAGGTTATCTTGATCAGATTTTGCTTATAGTAATCTGCGACAACAATATCAAAAGCGCCTGGCACGATGGAGAGAGCATTGGATAGTCGGCTTTCATCATAGGTGGTCTGCGCCTGAATAGCATAGAAATACTGCCTGTCATATATCACATTGAGATCCATGTATTGTGTGACAGGTGCGGGAATGGAATCGTATCTGGCCAAGCGTCTTTGGTCAGCGGATCTGTAAATGTAATATTGTTGCAGATCGTTCACCTGCATGGGCGACCAGAGCAGAGTGACGGTATGGCGGTGTGAAAACAACCGCAAGCCCGTTGGTGCACCCTGAGAATAGGGATTGCTCGGATCAAGGGGATTCAGTCTTGCGCGATCGGAACAATTGATCTCTGTCAACAGGAGAAAAAGGAGTAAAAAAGTTGCCATTTTACTGAAAAATGATTCTATCAATGCTCACCTTTTCATAAAAATGACCAGACACATAACAAAAAGCCGATTTCAACGCCAATGCCGGCCATTCCTTTCAGCTTGTCAAATTTTTCTGCTTGCCTGAAATGGGCGTTCATTTGTGCAATACTGCCAGAGTTCAAATAGCTCGAGTATGATGACTCGGCCTTTTGATGAAAATAATAGGTGAGTGCGCCAAAACCAAACACAAAGGCGGCGCCGAGAACTCTTTTCTCATTCCAGCGCATCTTTTGCACGGCATAATTATCGTTGTTCAGGATCTCCACATAGACAATCTTGAGCGTGTCCTGCTTTTGCCAGACATATGTCGGCTCCGGCATCTGTGCCAAAACAGCGTCTGCAACGGCGATGAGCGCGAGGAGTATGAATACTGCCACTCTAGTTCGCATGTTTTTCACCTATCAAGCTGATTTCTTTTCTATGCCCAAGCAGTATGCCTTTGCGCGTCAGGACGGCAAAGTTGAGGCTGCGGCCATAATCATATTGCCATTGTTCTACGCCGTTTTTTGCATCAATGCTCACCACCTGACCGCGCGCATAAACGACGATGATGCACCTATTTGTGATCAATAAATCCAGGTTCAAAAGGCTCGCCGCAGAAAAACTCCATTCAAGCGACGCGTCATGCAACGAATAGGCGGCGACTGTGCCGGCAGCAAAAGGTACGATCACTAGCCCGTTTGTCAAACAAGGCGCCGCATAAAGCTCGGCGCCAAAGTCATTGGAAAACTCTATGTGTGCGTTTTCCAACGCGACAATCCTTATGCTGCCTCGGCTGTTATAAGCTATTAAGCGCTCTCCCTGCTGCAGGATGGCTTTTACCATCGGCAGATTCAAATCCAGTTCGCCGAGGCTGTTCAGTTGTTGATCAAATTCCTGCAAATCGCCGCTTTCCGTACATATATAGATTTTATCGCCCGCGCCCGCAATGCCCTTGGCCAGCTTTTCTTCGAGCTGAATGTTCTGAAGCAAGGCGCCCGTCCTCGCGCTTATTTTAGCAACTGAACTATCCGACCTGAGATAGAGCACAGAGTCGACGGAAATCATTCGGTCATAATCAACGTCGAATTCTTTTTTCCACAATAGAGCGGCATTTTTCAGATCCCAGGCGATGATATCATTTTCTGACTCGGAAGATAAATAAAGCACACTATTTATTTGGCCATAAAATTGAATGGGCCGTTTGAGCGGCTTCCAATAGCGATCCATTCTGTCGCCGCTGTTGAGATTCAACGTTGTCACGCCGCCGCGGCTGTCGCCGATCAATGCGAGTGAATCATTCAAGTGAATGACCTGGTCAGGGTGTTCTTTTAGTTTGCTTTGCCATAGCTGAGCCACCGGATTGCTCAAATCCAGTGATTTATTCCAAGATGTTTCGATCGAGCAGGGCTGTCGCAAGCCGCGATGGCAACCGGCAAGAATTAATAAGGTTGTCAAAATAATGGATCGAGGCATGTTAATAGTCCCAACCGAACAAGAATTGCACAAATGTATCTTTTTCCACGGTTTTAAAATCGGTCCTTTTGCTGATATCGAGTCGAAGCACCAGGGCTTGCATCAATGGGGCACGCAAGCCGATGCCAAAGCTGCCGATAAAGCCGGGGAATTCTCTGTCCCAGGCGTTGCCGACATCGACGAAAAGGGCGCCGTGCACCGGGGCAAATCCAAACGCTCCTTCTCTAAAGTGCAGGGCAATGGCTTGCGCGATTGGAAAGCGCAATTCCGTATTGAACAGTATAAATTTTTTACCAAAAATCTCGGTGCGTCTGTAGCCGCGCATATGCCAGGTGCCGCCAATATAAAATCGGTAAATGTTCTTGCCTTCGTTTATAACGCCCATTGTTCTATGGGCAAGGCAGACTCTTTCTCCAAGGCGCAGATAGAAACGCACGTCGCCAAGAAAGGTGTAATTGTTGATTTGCGAGCTGAGTATATCAAAAGATGGACCGACGGAAAGCCGCATCCGCCAGCCATCGATTGGCCCGGTAGACAGCCAGAGAGAATTGTCATGCACATAGGAGAGAAAGCTGGCGATGAGAAATCGATCTTGCAACTCGTAAAAATAGTCTCGCCGCGAGTGCCACATCGACGTGCTGAATTCCAGTCGATTGAAAACATTGATCGGATAGTTGAGGGCGCCGCGAACGCCGATATTGCGCTCGTAAAGGTAACCTTCGTAGGGCGAATACCAGTCGTTGGCAAAATGAAAGATACCGAGCGCGCGATTGCTGCGCCCTTTGAGATCAACCATGCTGGCGGCAAAATTCCAATAGTTATTGAATCCGGACGCCGTCACCGAGGTGTTGGCGAGCAAAAAATTATAGTATCTGTTGCCAAGCATATCGGAAATACCCAATTGCGCGCCACCGAGTCGGCCAAAGATGGGATCGTAGGCAATGTAGGATTGGGCAAAATCGAGAGAATATTTTAACTTGTAGGATGTGGCTTTACCCGCATGCGAGGCCGTCTGCACTGCTTTCTTTTTAACAGGCGAAAAGGAAGTGATACTTCGCATATAGGATAATTTCGGCGTATCGATTTTATAGCAGCTCAGATGATAGTTATAACGGCTGAAATGGGTGAGAATGAGTGAGCTGTCGGCTTTTGGGTCGGGCACGGCATCGTCAATGCCGGTATAATAATCGGACAATTGCGACAATTTTGTCGCGGCGCCCTCGTAAAGTGCATTTTCAGACAATTCGATAGCCCACAAATTGTCCGTGCCGCTGCTGTCGGAGATGTAGAATATTGTATTTATTTTGGAGGGATGCCAAAACGGCTTGATCTCGTTGGCGGGCGAGGAGGTCAATTGAAAAATAGTGCCGGTGGACAACTCATAAATATAGAGATTATCATTGACAAAATAGTCGTCGCTGCCGCGATCGGACGAGAAGACAAGGTAACGTCCATCCGGCGAGAAGGAGGGCGAGGAATCGCCGTACATATCATCGGTGAGACGATAGATTTTGTCGCTATCGCTGGACCACAGATAGAGATCGGATTGTCCCGAGGTGTCCTGCGCCGCGAACGCCAAATTGTCATCACTCTTGCTCCACATCGGCGATGTGATCGATACCAGACTTGTCGACGAGATGCTTTTGTCCACTCGATGATCAAAGATATTTTGTATCCAAATGGCATCTCGTCCGCCGGATTTGGCGACGAATGCCAGTTGGCCCTGGCTGTTCACCGACAGTCTCGTGCGTAAAATATGCAGACTTTCATACCTGGGATCTTTATTAGCGCGGATTAAAATTTCCCGTTCCTTTTTCAGCCATTCGCCCATGATGATATTTTCATAGCCCCACCTGTTGGACATGTAGATGATCCACTCCGTAGAATCAGAGGCAAAGAGCGCAGGGCTCACTTGCACCTCGCGCCGCGTCACCCGTCTTTTTTCAACGTTGCTGATGTCTTGCTCGTACAGCTCTTTCGCGTACTTTTTTTTCAAATGGAATTGCCATTCCTCCATGATGAGACGAAAAGGCTTGCCGCTTACAGAACCTATTGCCTCTTCAAAAGAATCGTACTTCCAGTAATCGGTCATCAGCCGGCGGATGCGCTCTTCGCCATAGTGCTCATCATAGTATTTGAAAAAAGCCTGGCCTTCCTTGTAGAGCAAATATCCGGAAAAATACAACTCGTTGCTGTCAAGCGGCAGGAGGTAATCGTGCAGGATAGCGTCGCGAATGAACATATCCGCCTGCGTGTCATAGCCGATTGACCAGTACTCTGCCAGACCCTCAAAGAACCAGAGCGGGAATTGCACGCCTTTCATGAGTCCGATGCGCCTGGCCGTTTCCGAGATTTTAAACTGGGTGAATACATGGACGAGTTCATGCCTGACGACATGATAAAAATCCTTACGGTTGCCGCTAAAAGGCAGGACGACCCGCCCTTTACGATACTCAAAAAAACCGCCGATACTTTCGGGCAACAAGTTTGGAATGACGTTGGTTTGCTGAAAATGAATGGGTGTGCAGTATATGATCAGCGGTATTTTGCGATCGATTGTGAGATTAAATTTGATCTCATATTCGGAATAGGCCTCTTCGGCGATTTCCTGCGCCATGGCTGCGAGCCATTCCGCGCCCTTATAAAAATAGATAGTAAAGTGATCGCTTGGCAAAACCGACCACTCAAAATTTGCATAATTGATTTTATTGCGGCCAAAATAAAATTGTGCATGAACATTTTGCACGCCCGCCGCGACACTGATCAGGACGAGCAAAACAGTCATTGGCGACACGAGTCGGAATATGCGGTTCTTCGCTTGCATGACGATAATAAAAGCTTATTTGTGATACTATTTCAATATTATTAATTTCCTTGACTGACAAAAATCGCCGGCTGATATTTTGTATATATATACGCCGCTGGCGAAATTGCCGGCATCCCATTCATATTTGTGCCTTCCCATCGGTTGCTGCTCAGAAAACAATGTCGCTACCTTTTGCCCGGTGATGCTATAAACGTCAAGCTGCACATGACTCATGACTGGCAATTGATAGGCAATGACCGTGCGCTGATTGCATGGATTGGGATAATTTTGATCCAGCGCAAACGCTAGCGGAGCATTTTCCGCATTCGCAATCGATGTCGCCGGCGGCAAGACGTAGACTGTAAGAGTATCGTTCCAAAACAGGTGGCCGTTGCTCATTATTTTTATAGCAATTGGAATCTCTGTACTGTCCGGACAGTCATTTGATATCTGCATCCTGAAGGTACCCGGACACGTCGCCATTTCTCCGGGCAAAATAGTGCCAAAAGAACGAATATCCTCGGCAACGCTCATCAATGTATCCGGACTGCTGAGCATAGCCTCCACATCGACTGCGGCCGCCGTCGATCCTTCATTTTTCAATGTGAGCTGCAGAAGCAAACGATCACCGGGATTTGGCTCGGTATCAGTGACTCTAAAAGTATATTTCTCAAAGACGATCGGGCCAATGGTGGTGAAACGAACGGCATCTTTTAAACGATGAGAATAATTTGAATCGAGATCTACTGTATTTATGCTGACGCTGAATTCCTTTTCGATATCCAATGGCTTCAGATAACCGCCAAAGAGACCATCATCAGATTGACCATCATCGTGGATCCCATCATCAAACAATATTGTAGAATCAGCATAGGTGCTATCTGTGCTGAAAATTTCAGCCAAAACAGTTGCACTATGGCTTTCAGGATTATGAATCTGGGTCGTAATAGTCAAGGTGTCTTGCTGCGGTTGCATAAATACTTGGGATAAACGGGCGTTGACAGGATGTACTTTATCGTGCGGATATTTATAATATTGCAGAATAATGCGAAACAACTCTCTGGTTATCATGTCATACCAGGATTTATATGGGTAATTCCTCTCGTTGAGCAACACCACGATGGCTACATCTCGAACGGGATAGTATGCCGCTTGAGAACCATAACTCATTGTATCTCCGCCATGCAGCCACAATTCTTCATCAAACCAGACTCGCTTCATTGTCCCAAGTCCATAACCCCGAGTCACTGGATCAGTGAAAGGCACTAATGTAAACATTTCGTGCAGAGAGGCCTGGCTGAGGAGCTGTCCCCCATAGAGGGCTTTTGTCCATTTTACCATATCCGCTGAATTGGATACCATCGCGCCGCACGTCCACAGACTACTATAAATCGCCGTTCTGGCAAGTTGTGAAAAGTTGTACCATTCTCCAGTCTCATCATCGTGCAGCCAGCCGCACGCAAGCTCTCCGAGCAAGCTCTCTTCAATATCGAGAAATGTATAGTCGAGGCCTAATGGATCCAGTATGTGCTGACGAAGGATTGTTGATACTTTGTCTGCGCCGGTGGCCTGTTTTATGATCATGCCCGCCAGGATATAATTCGTATTGGAATAACTCCAACCGTTGCCAGGACGAAAATTGGGGGCCAGTACGAACGCCAGAGAATATTCTGGAGTCCAAAATCTGTCAAGATCTGCAGAAATGGAATCTCCCCAGGCGGGATTTTCATTGCTGAAATCGCTGATGCCACTGGTGTGGTTGAGCAATTGGCGAATAGTTGTTGTGCTTTCAATATTGGGAAAGCTTGGCAGCCATTTGGAAAGAGGATCCTCCAGTGTCAAGAGGCCTTGCTCCGCCAGTAATAGTATCTGGGCAGCGATGAAGGTTTTCGTATTGCTGCCGATGTCAAACAGCATATCAGATCTTATTCTGCGTCCTCTTTCCGGATCGGACATTCCATAAACGCCGAACCACGTGCCCTTTGCAGGCATGGTAATAGCTGCTGAGGCGCCAATCATATTGTTCACAACAAGTATGGAATCCATGACACATTGAAAGTCGTAGGCCAGAATGGAGTCAAATTCAGCGGTCCTTGCGGCAATTCCATGCTGTTGAAGCTGTCCGCTATCAATGCGGGACCTGTATATCGGTGAGTCCCGAAGAATCGTTTCCAATAATTCATTATCGGGGGCAATTTGCGGATAAGCGGACGAGATGAATATCAAATGACCTATTAAAGCAAATGCCAAGAGGCAAAGCTTGTTCACCGGGTCCATCAAAACCTCCCACTATTATTCGTCTATTTTTTAGTATTCTTGCGGATGGCCCACCGTCTGTGCCAGGATAATTCTCTGATCCGGACGCAATTTCATCAGAAGGGCCAATTGTTCCCGATCGACCATACCTCTCACCACCGTAGCAAGTCCTTCGGACGCGCAGAAGAGATAAACATTCTCACTGATGAAACCAGTATCCGCATTGGCCCAGGGCATTTTGCTCTCTTCCGGACCTTCGCCCATTTTTGTCAAATCGGCAACATAGACGAGATTGAGCGGCGCCACGCCGACAAAATCCTGAGTTCCTGTGTGGCTGCGTACATCCTGCGGAGTGATTGGATTCAGTTGATGTGTCAACGCATCGTACAGGAACAGACCTTTTTGCAGCGCAACGTATAGATCAATCTCTTGCCGATTCCTCGCCGAAGGCGCGGTGCGCCCTCCGCTTTCCCGGTTGATGCCAAACGCCGCCCAGCACAGATCTGACAGCAGCTGCAGGGATAAGGTGTCCGGCTTGAAGGAACGAACTGATTTACGATCTTGCAACACCTGCATGAGTGGACGCCCACCCTCCTTGCGGGGCTCCGGCAGCTTGATGGAGTTTAAGTCCTGAGCTGTCAATGTGATGGTCATACTCAATAACAGCATGACAACAGGAAAGCCGATGATTTTCCAGTTTTCCATACGATCCTCCTTTTCTTGTAATTACAATCGTAGCCACAGTATTCAATCATCGTTTGTATTTGTGCTAAATTTCGCATTATGCAATAAAAATCAGCATATAATGGGTGGAATAAAAGTGCACATTATGGTGATTTTACTTGCCCGGCGCCTTGCAGGTGCCAGGCAAATGACTCTATTTGAGCAACATGATCTTTTTTGTGAATCGATGCTCAAAGCCTTGTGTATGCAACGGGTGCATTGTCGTCTGAACAAAATAAACACCACTCGCCAAATGGGCGCCATTGAATTTGACCTCATGGATAGCTGGCTGATAATTTTCATTCACCACTGCCCTGACCAAACGACCATTCATATCATAGATGTCGATGCGCACGCGCGCTGCCTCGGGCAAACCGAAAGAAAGTGTCGTTTGTGGATTGAAGGGATTCGGATAGTTTTGATATAGCTGGAAATCGGATGGAATCGTGCGTTCAACATTCGCGCGTTCAACAGCGGTTTGCGCTTTTGGCACTATGGTAATTTCATCCAGGTTGCCAAAATCATTGCCGGTCGCCGCAAACCGAATGGTATTATCGTACCCGGCATTCAGCGTCACGGCCACGCTATCCAGAACATAGTTTGTCCATTCCCCGCTCCCTCGCATGGTCAAATTTTGCGCGACGCCGTTCACTATCAAAGCGCCGGTGCGATTCGTGTTGCCCAGGGCGTAGCGGAAGATCAACGTGCGCTCGCCGCCGCCAAATCCGGGCATGTTGGTAAATTCGACCGCACTGTCGTCGCTTTCAAAGTTGGTGAAAGCCGTGCCATGAAAGCCCACGTGGTTATCCTCTACATAGACGGTTCCGTTGTACTCGGCGTCTTCGGCTTGCATGGTGAAGGATGCGGCCGGCGTAATCTCGAGCACCGGCGAGGGAAACGACTCTATCTGAGCGGTATCGACAACAGTGAGCGTATAGTAAAAAGTCTTGCCGGTCGTCAGGCTTCTATCGATATGCGTTCGAACGCTTTTCAGCTTCGTCACACGTCGCGCCGATGTCATGTTCGCCGTTTCAGAACGATAGATGAAAACGCGGGAGATGTGCGCAAAATCTTGCGAATCCCATATCAGCATGATCGAATTCGCATCATGACGAAAAGTAATGCCGGAGGGCGCTTCAGGACGAATGGTCGGAACGGCCTTGACCACATCCGAATGGGCGGATTCGTTACCGGCAAAATCGTACGCCGCCACCGCATAGTAATAGGTTGAATCATTCCTCACATCGGTATCGAGATATGAGGTCGTTAATCCGACATCAATCGAAATCGTCAAATTCTCTTCACTCCTGCCACGATAAAGCCTGTATCCTGCCAGATCCGAATCCGTATTGGCATCCCATTTTATGAGGACCGTATCTTGCCAGGCAATGGTCTGTACATTGATGGGCGTTGATGGCGGCCTGAGGCTGTCGGGCAACAGCATGCTGGCGCCGATGAAATAGCTGGTGTGCGGCGGTTGATTGTATGCCACATTTTGCCACGCAATAGCAAGCCGGTATTGGCGGTCGTGCATGAGCGTCACGAGCCGATGCGGCGTCAGCGCTGTGGTCGTATAGATCCGCAGAGCAGCATTGTCATTGGTCCGCCAAATCACTTCTTCCCGCCAATCGCCATAGAGGTCGGCCTGCAGAGAGGGATTCGATTTCGAGCCATTGTTGGCAGAGCAGCCGCTAGCCAGCAGCAAGGTGGGATGCGAGCCGCCATATTTGCGGATGTTATTGCCGTCCAAAAGTTCTCGCGCCAGATCATCGTCCCACCACACCACATGGTTCGACGATGGCGGGGCGCCGCCGACGCGCACATTCCTGGCGCTGCGCAAACCATCGGTACCGCCCCAGCATTCCATGCCATCCTGCGAGTCATCGACATTGGCGGAAACGCCTCGCCCGACGTCGCCGGGCCCGGTTCCCCAAATGACCTTGCCGGTCGCGCCTTCGAGCAATGCGGAACCAACGGTCGCATTTTCGTGAATGCCCCAGATTTCAAGTCCCGAGCGACCGGGATCGATATCGGAGACATGCAGCGCATCGCCATGACCCAGTCGGGAGTTCCACAGTCCGGCGCCGTCATCGTCGATCGCCATTGCGCCATAGACGATTTCGTCCTTGCCATCCGCATCGAGATCGGCCACGCTCAGCTGATGGTTGCCCTGTCCGGCATAGCTTGTGTATCCTGCATTGCTGTCGAAAATCCAGCGATTGGTCAATTGGCCGTCACGCCAGTCCCAGGCGACCAGAACCGTTCGGGTATAATAGCCGCGACACATGATCACACTCGGACGTTCGCCATCGAGGTAGGCGACGCCGGCGAGAAAGCGATCGACTCTGTTTCCATAGGTGTCGCCCCAGGAACCAACGTTGCCGCGCGCCGGCAGGTAATCGGTGGTTGCCAGCGCTGCACCGGTGAGACCGTCAAATATGGTAAAATATTCCGGGCCTGAGAGAATATAGCCGCCGGAATTCCGATAATTGGCGTCGGCATTGCCGATGACGGCGCCCACGCCATCGATGGTGGCATCGGCCGTTTTACAGGCAATTTCCGCTCTGCCGTCGCCGTCCAGGTCGTAGACCATGAACTGCGTATAATGGGCGCCGGCGCGGATATTGCGTCCCAGATCAATGCGCCAGAGCAGCGTGCCATCCATTTCCAGGCCGTCAAGATAGACATTGCCCGTATAGCCGCTTTGCGAGTTGTCTTTTGCGTTGGATGGATCCCACTTGAGCACCAGCTCATATTGGCCATCGCCATCGAGATCGGCGGCGCTGGCGTCGTTCGGACTGTAGGTATAGTTCACGCCATCGGGCGTCCGTCCGCCCGCGGGTTTCTGCAAAGGGATCGTCCTGTAATTCCGGCTCCACGGCGTCACCGCCGCCGAGCGCGCCCCTTCGCCGCCGTCGATGACCGGCGCCACAGAATAGGCATCATTGACCGAGCCATTGGCATCGATATAATTCGTCGATGTCGCGAGCGGCTCTTGATTCATTCTGGCGTCGCCGCGATAAATATTAAAAGTGACTTTAGCGGGATCGCTCGCCAGCAATCGCCAGCCGACATAGATGCCGGCATCCGTCGCGACGGCGACCAGACCGCGATCCAGACTTTCCAGTTTATGTTGTCCATTACCAAGCCCTGCGCAAATGACTAAAATGATGCTTGTCAATACGATTCTGCTAAAGTATTTCATGAAGCCATGCTCCTTTCACCTCCCGATTTAAACTATAGCATGAATAATTGATGCTACTCTGTCTTACATATTTACAACATTGTGTTATTTTAGCAAAGTTATTAGGAAAACTAAAAGCTAAACACAAATTTGCCCAAATTTTTCACGAATTTTCACGAATTCAAAATGATTGATGTTTCTAATTCGTGTTCATTCGTGTATCATTCGTGAGAATTCGTGTTCTCTTTTTTTTGTGTGCATGTCCTATCAAGATATCAGAAAATTGGCGAAAATCAAGCAATAATCATTGCATATGGATGACATTTTCATTATTTTTGGCCGCCATTTTGAGCATAATTTGATAAGGAGGATTTGTGAGTTGAACAAACTTGTTCCCCGACGTATGTTTTTTACCAAGGGCGTTGGTCATCATCGAAATGAACTACAGAGTTTCGAGCTGGCCCTTCGTAATGCAGGTATTGAAAAATGTAACCTCGTCACTGTCTCCAGCATTTTCCCCCCCGATTGTAAGATCATTCCCCGTCATGAAGGCGTTCAATATCTGAAACCTGGACAGATCACATTTGTCGTCATGGCCAGACAATGTACGAATGAACCAGGGCGAATCGTGTCCGCGGCCATCGGGCTGGCGCAGCCCAAAGATAAACAACAATACGGCTACATTAGCGAGTACCATACTTTCGGCTCTACCCAACGCAAAGCAGCCGATTTTGCCGAGGACTTGGCGGCGACCATGTTGGCCTCCACCCTGGGCATAGATCTCGATCCGGATCGAGCCTGGGATGAACGAAAACAACTCTACAAAGTTGATCACAGCAATGACTTTGTCAGTCGCAGCATTGCGCAAACGGCGCGCGGTCACAAAGATGGACTTTATACGACCGTCGCAGCCTTTGCGGTGATGCTTTTGGACTGATGCACCAGGAATACTTTATGCGAGAAAAACACTCCCTTTTTGCCGATGCTCCGGACATACAACCACCTGAAATTCATCGGGGCGTGACCGTCACCGAGCTCATCCAGGCGATGGGCGCAACCTCTTTCGAGGCACGTCATGTTTGTCGCGGGGCGCAGCTCTATCGGCGAATGATCGACGGAAATGACACGATTTGGCTCGGCATTGCCGGCGCCGGCATTGCCGGTGGCCTGGGTGGTTTGGTCTGTTCATTGATCAAGCTGGGTTTCATTGACGTCATCTGCTCAACCGGCGCCCAGGTCTATCACGATTTGCACTTTGCCTTTGGTTTGCCGGTCAAAGCGATCAGCCCGATCATGGATGATAACCTGCTGCGCCAACATGGCGATACCCGCATTTACGATATCGGCATTCGTGAAAAGGAGACGCTGGAAGCACAGGATGAAATCCTTCGCCAGTTCGTTTTTGATGCCTATCCGCAGCTCAAAAACCGCACTCTCTCCAGCTGGGAATTTAATGATGCACTCGGCAAATGGACAGCGGAACGCGCGCCCCATCCGCAACGCAGTTTTGTCGCCACTGCGGCGCTCGCCGGCGTGCCCATTTTTTGGGATTCGACCTCGAATCATTC
>JAFGJB010000328.1 GCA_016929295.1 Candidatus Zhuqueibacterota bacterium
CTCGGCCAGGCAAACGGCATCACTATCGAGTGGCAGACAGCACTGGAAATCGATATTGCCGGCTACAATCTGTATCACAGCGTGGCTGAAAATGGTGAATATAGCAAGATGAATGAAAAGATGATCACTGCATCCGGAAAAAGCGACGGTTCCGCTTATTCATTCAGCTACAGACCCGATCATGATGGCTTGCACTATTTTAAACTGGAGCACGTCGGACTTGATGGCAAATGTGAGTTCAATGGACCGATCTCGGCAAGTTTTGTAACCGGTGTGACGGTCGCGACCAGTGAGATTCCGCAAGAATTCTCATTGGCACAAAACTATCCCAATCCGTTCAATCCGTCCACCAGTATCGCCTTTGCACTACCGACACAGGAATTCGTGACAATAACCATCTTTGACGGCCGCGGACGGGTCGTGAAAAGCCTGATGTCCAGAAACATGCCCGCCGGATCATTCGTTGTCACATGGGACGGTACAAACGAAGAGGGCTCGCAGATCGCCAACGGAATATACTTCTATCGTTTCGTCGCCGGCGATTTTTCGAAAACTCTGAAAATGACGTTTATGAAGTAATATCTGCGAACGTACACATCAATCCTCAAAGGTCTCCCGGACCTTTGAGGATTTTTTTTGCCGTGCCCGCAAAAATAGCAAGCCTTAAAACTCATATTCAATGCCAAAAATCGGCAGCGACCCCCATTGATATATCGTATCGATCCGCTCTTCAGCCGAATTCCAATAATAAGCGGACACGTTCTGGCGATTAAGAGCATTGTACACCGACAGATAGAGGACGAGATTGGTCCTGGAGAAATGCCAGCGCCGGTCGACACGCAGGTTCAGATAGTTGAAATGGGGATAGCGCGCCTGGTTCACCAGATTTGAATTCAAAACGCCGGTGTTGGCCTCGATCGATTTCTCCACATCGAATGGCGTGTAGGGACGACCGCCGGAATAGATCCAGTGCAGGCTGAACTCCCATTTGTTCGATGGCTTGTAGCCTCCTTCAATGCTGGCGATCATCCGTTGGTCAAAGAGTCGATCCCGCCATGTCTGGTCATAATCCTGATAACGCGAGCGGAACCAGGACAAACTGGCCAGCCCATAGATATTTTTCGCCAGTTTCTTTTGCACCATCATCTCTATCCCCTCTGAATAGGCCTTTCCGATATCGAACAGTTCCTGGTGCTGCCGATAAAAGCCATTGTTGTAAAACGGTTCATCGATGATGAAAAACTGCGGCTGCTCGGCTGAGAGCGGGAAATGGTCATAGTCCTTGCGATAGAGTTCACAAGTGAATTTGGTGTTCTCGGTCAACAGACGGCTCACCCCAAAGATAAAGTGTGCGGCGCGGGTGCTTTTAAGCTGCAGCAAATCTCTGTTTTTGGATAACAATTCGATCGGCAGCTGCTGATAATAGAGACCTGCCGATGCCTGCAATGTCGTGACTGGCGATAGTCGAAAAGAAAATTCCGCTCGCGGCGCGAACTGGACATTGCCGTTCATCGATGAATGGTCAACTCGACAGCCCAACCGGATGGTCATTTTCTCAAACGGCAACAGCGAATAATTGAAAAATCCGCCAATCAGGTTGGCCCGACTTTTATTCTCCACGCGCAGCGGTGGCAGCGGTTTGCCTGCCGGATCTATCTGCTCCCCGTAAAAATTATGAAATTGGGCGATGGCCAGCTTGCCATCGAGGCCAAAATCGATAAAACTGGACGGGCTCAGGCGAAAGTGACTGCTGTTGCGCAGGGCAAAGAGGTGGCGCCATGAATCGTTGTCCATGAGCAGATCTTCCGTGCCGGTGTCGAATGCCTCCTCGTCATATCTCTCCATCGTATAGGCGAACGAAGTGTTCGAATAGCCGTTTGCACTCCACAGCGCCCGCCAATTGACGCCCATGGTGTTCTGTTGAATATCCTGGTTCATGAAGACGATCATGTCGTTTTCGATCGCCGTCTGCTTGTCGGCGCGATTGGCATCCTCACTCCACACGGCGAGGAGAGAGATCTTGTGGTTTTGATTGATATCGTACACCATCTTGCCTTGATAATCACCATAACGCGGTGCAATGGTATTGCCGACATCAATGGCCCGCACCACCAAGTCGAGATAGCTCTTGCGGGCAGAAAACAGCCACGCCCCTTTTTGCCTGGCAAGCGGACCTTCGCCGACAATGCCAAATCCGGCCCAGTTCAAATCGACTTGTCCGGTCAGACGTTCTCTGCTGCCTTCGCGGAAGGTGATGTCCATGACCGACGACAGCCGGTCGCCATAGGCGGACGAGAATCCTCCCGCATAAAAATCGACATCATCGATGAAATCGACATTCAAAATGCCAAGGGCGCCGCCGGCCGATCCTTCGGTGGGAAAGTGGTTGATGTTCGGGATTTGCACGTTATCCACATAAAAGGCATTCTCGCCCGGATTGCCGCCGCGCACCACCAGATTATTGGTCTGATCGGTGGTCGGCGCGACGCTCGGCAGCATAGCGATAATACGACTCACATCGCCATGCGAGCCGGCAGAACGACGGATCTCTTCGTTGCTGAAATTGATCGCGCTGACGGCTTGCGCATCTGTCTCGGGAAAATAGCCGCCGGTCACCGTAATTCCCTGCATCTCCACCACGGCAAAGCGCAGCTCTGCATTGACCGTCGTCACCCTGTTCGATTTGACGATCACATCGGTCTTGACGACCTTTTGATAGCCGATGAACTGAAATTGCAGGCTGTAGCTGCCGGCCGGCACATCATCAATAGCGAAAAAACCTTCGTTGTCCGACGCCGCTCCCAGTGTCGTATCCAAAATCAACACATTGGCGCCGGGCAGCGGCGCTTGCGTGTCGCTTTCGACCACCTGCCCCTTGATCGAGCCGGTGTACTGGCGAGCGGAAACGGTGAGGGTCATGATAAAGCTGAAAAGCATAAAATGGATTAAACGACGCATGGTCTTGATGACCTCCATGTCACAAGATTTATAAATGTCTTTTGTCCTCTTAGGCTGGAACTGCACAAGCACCGCCCTGAATCACCATAGACATCCCGCACGCGGCAGCCTGAAGCAGCTTAGATCGGTGTCAAAATATCTTTTTCACCTCCAGGTCAATATCCGGAAACGTCGGCGTCTTCAACACCCCATTTTTAGTAAATCGCTCGATCAGCTCCTGCTTTGCCAAATCAAATACCTCGATCTGGCGCTTTTCCGGATGAACGATCCAGTACTCTTTGACACCGTACAACGCATACCTCTTGAACTTTGTCTCTCTATCGCGGTCTGCCGTTGCGGGGGAGAGAATCTCAATGATCAGATCAGGCGCCACCTTCACATACTGTTTTTCGATGTGAACAATTTTTGCTTTTGCGATAAAGAACAAATCGGGCACAAAAACATCCATATCGGACAGAACGACATCGGTAGGAGCGGCAAACAGTTTGCCCAGTTTATGCCTTTCAATATAGGTTCGCAAAAACCATGACAGGTTCATGCTGATTTCCTGATGATAGATATTCCGTGACAGCGTCATAAAATGCTCCCCCGCGATCAATTCATGTCGTTTTTGATCATTTTCCCAATTGAGGAGATCCTGATAGGTGAAAACTATTTTTTTCTCAGCTAATGACATATTTACACTCATGATTTTCATTGTCTCTTGAACGGCTGCTCTTCGAGCCATTTTAATATAGCCAGTATTTAGTGAAACGTCAAACGTGAGACGAGAAAAACATTTTGCGCTTGTCTGACGTTACACCTCATGTGAATATGAACAATTACTAAAAAGGATGCAAGTATTTTTAGAATCGTCAATGACATCAGCGCAGCAGCGTCATGCGAATCGCTTCGATCCGTTCGCCGACTTTCAGTCGCGCCAGATAGACGCCGCTGCTCACCGGCTGACCCTGACGGTTGCAGCCATCCCACTCGACCACATGCAGGCCTGTTTGCACCGGCCCGTTGAGCAGCGATGCCAGCCGCTGGCCGGAGACATTAAAGATATCAAGCGACACGACGCCGTCGAACGGAATCGCAAAGCGAATAGTCGTGCCGGCGTTGAAGGGATTCGGATAGTTTTGCTGCAGCGAGAGATCGCGCGGTGACATGACCGGGCTGCCTCCGTCATTCGCGATATAATTCACCGCCACTACGGCATCGAGATCAAAATCGCCGTTCCATGGTCCCTCCCTCTTTATATCGCCGAGGTCGGTGATCTTGACATAGGCCGCCCAGGTCAGTCCCACATCGGCGAGATCGAACGCGTCACCGCCCGAGACGGACGGATGAGTGAACTCGTAGCTGTTCCTCGTCGGCGTCACGCCGGCCAGCCCTTGCCAGGACGCAGTGTCATAGGGAAACTCGATGAAATCGATGCCGTCCTGGCTGACGGCGACGATGCCGGCTTCGACAAATGGCTCGTCATCAATCATCGAGATGAAAGGATTTTCGAACACGGTGAAATCAGCGCCCGGGCCATCGATGATGATATTGTCCGCAAATCCCAGGATGATCTCGCCGCCATGGCCCAGCGACAGCACCTCCTGCGGCCTGTTGCTCGCCATGTAGTCATTCAATCCGGGACGCTGATCGGGCGGGCCGAGGACATTATCCGGCAGATAGTTCTGACCAAAACCGGCGCCGGCGCCCGGGGAGAATGCAACCACTGCATCAGCCCATGGCGTGATCTCCCAGATTTTTTCCAGCAGCGCCACCTTTTGCGTGCCGTTGCCAAAAACATCGGATGTCCAGACGACCGAGTCTGTGGCAACGTCGAATTTCTGCACATAACCATCGCCACCCCAAATCTTCATGGTGGGAATCCAGAGACACTCTTCGCGCCCATCATACAGCACCTGCCCCACATTTGGCCCCACCAGGATTGGATTGTCGGCCGCATGAGACACTGTCCCGTTGAGCGCATCATACGAATACAAAAAGCCGTTCATGTCATCGCCCCAGGCAATGGCGTAAGCCTGACCATTGGCAGTGATAGCCAGGTCGCCGGGTGCGCCGCCGAGCTCGATGGTATCGACGACAGCCGGTTCATTCCAGGCTGGGCCAGTGTAGAGATCGATGACCACGACGCAGCCGACCTCCTCCGCATAATCGCCAGTGCACAGCACATGCACACGGCCATCGGGCGCTAATGCGGCTTTTTGCGGATTGGTCGGCACTGCGATCGTATCAATGACCGCATCGGTCAAAATATCAATGATATTCACCGTGCCTCCTTCGTACGGCAGGCCCCAGCCGGCATAGCCGGTGTTGGTCACAAATGCCAGGTTGTCGACTATAAAAATATCCTCCGGTCCTCTGCCAACAGGAATCTCTTGACTCACTTTTCCTTCTGTCAGATCAACCACAGCGACCGTGTTCATCACATAGTTTGATACAAAAGCCCTCTCATGGCCGACAAACTCGATGTCCCACGGATTGGCGCCTGGCATAAGCGCAATTGTTCTGACGATTCGATCGGTTTTTGGATCGAGGATTTTGATATCGCTGGTGCCCGACTCAACAATGTAGAGCATATCATTATACGCAATGATGTGATTCGGCACCTGGCCGGTTCGAGCGATGTTTTGCGTGATACGGTTATTGTCCAACGTCATTTTCGATATCGTCTCAGCCGAGCCATTGATAGCGAAAATGGTGCGTGGGACGTCGGCGCTTGGAAGTTTGGACAGGATCAACAGGATTGACAGGATAATGGGATGTAACTTTTGCATCATAACTCCCTTCTTTGTAAAAGTCTAATAATCTTCTAAGGACATAGACGACCGAACGGTCATACTGAGCGGAGTCGAAGGATGGGACGAGCACGTGCTGTACAACACTCCTCGACTCCGCTCGTAGTGACAGGTTCTTTTATATTGAAATCCGAGTATCGGATCAGCGACTCAGAGGAACACAGATGTTGATAGTTGTAGCTCTTTTTACTACAAACCAGCAACATCGTGTTTTTTTTAAAGCCAACCACACAAGGGCGCCGAGAATCACAGAGTAAAAGAAGCGAAATTTGGTAATATCTCTGTGTATCTCGGCGCCCTTTGTGGTTTAGATGTTTTGGGTTGCAGCCAAAGGCCACGCTCTGTTTTCATCAGCGGCTCAGCCGCACACCCATCCGCCATTCGCGGCCGGGCAACGGCATGTCGCGCAGGA
This sequence comes from Candidatus Zhuqueibacterota bacterium, assembly GCA_016929295.1. Taxonomy (GTDB): domain Bacteria; phylum Zhuqueibacterota; class Zhuqueibacteria; order Residuimicrobiales; family Krinioviventaceae; genus Kriniovivens. The sequence goes on from JAFGJB010000328.1 coordinate 6,166, forward strand.
TTTGATAATCCTCATCCGTCACGTTATAAATGGCCAGCTGGAGTTCAGATTTTATTTTGCCAAACGTGAGACGCCAGTTAGCCGTCCAGTCCAGCACGGCATAGGGTGGCATCACTTTCGTGTTGGCTTCGGTGATGAAGCGCTCGCCAACAGAGCGAAACAGCAGACTTGTGTGCCAGTTCGCATAATTTATATCAGTAGCGGCTGTGAAAGAGTGCTGCGGCCGGTATGGCAACACCCGGTCATAGAGCGTGATGTTCTCATTTTTATTCAACGGTTGGAGATGGGCATAGCTTGCAGTTAGCTCGAGAAAATCGGCAAAAACCGAGTAGTCCAGCGAATACTCTGCACCTGTTATCTCGGCGTTGGTATTATAAGGCCGAAAAAACTCGTAACTGCCGAGCCGCCAGACGATCATGTCGGTGACGGTATGGCGAAAAACGGTCATTTCGAATCGCCACTGACCGAGCGCAGTGAACTGACTGCCGACACTCACCTGGCGATTCAGGCTCTTTTCCGGCAGCAGATCGGGTTTGCCCTGGACGCGGAAATCCTGGTAGAACAGATCGGCAAATGTGGGCATGCGAAAAGCGCGGCCGATACTGAAAGCCAAAAACAGCTTGTTCATCGAGCCACAGGATAGAAAGACATCCAACTGGGGACTCCATTGATCCTCGGAGCGACGATTTTGCGCACTTTTGAAACGGGCGCCATCATAGCGAATGGCGGGTGAAAAGTGCGTGTCAAAACTCAAGACCTCGAAGCGGTATTCCTGCCTGAAAAAGCCGGCAAAAGATTCGTCTTCAGCTTGGCCAATGGGAGTGCGCTGCGTCGTGAGCCGATTTTCATCAGTAAATCGCAACAGCTTGATCTCGGCGCCAAGCTTGTTTGAGAGCCATGCAAAGCTCCCCAACTTGAGTTCAGCTTTGAGTTGACTGGTTTTCAAGTCGGTGTAAAAATGAAATGGCGGCGTTGAACCGAACGCTATATCAGAGATGGGCGGCATGAGATTGGTGCTCTCCGATTCATGTCGTGCAACGGCGCCTTGGACAAATAAAGACAAATCATCTGCGGTATATCGATAGTCACCGCCGCAAATTTCCCGCTTGAGGCCGGAGCGGGCAAAAGGTGTGAGGTTGTAGAGAGGGCCCGGTTGACCGCGTTCAGAGGCAAAGCGCTGATAGCGGACGGCAAGCTGATGTTTTTTTCGAGTATAGCCCAATTGTCCGTAAAAATTCCGCGACCATACATCAGCGTTTTGCCGCTCCAGATATTCAATCCGATCATCGGCATGCACCATAGCGAACGGGAAAGTGCCGCTAGACCGCATGGACTGAAAGGAAAACAGAGCGTTCACATTTCGCCATCGTGCGGCGAGGGTGGGTTCGACATTCAGGAATCCATACGAACCCGCTCTTACAGCAAGACGTACATTGTCATCGGCAGTTTGGCTGCTAAAAATATTGAGAACACCCGCCATGGCGCCACCGCCGAACGCGGATGAGGCACTTCCCTTGCGAATTTCGACTCGTTCGATCGCATGCGTCGGGATGGTGGATAGATCGACTTCGCCGGTCATTTCATCATTGAGCTTTACGCCGTCGAGCAAGACGAGCACTTGATTCGCCTCGCTGCCTCGAATGGAAATTTTACCCCCGTGAACACCGGCATCTTGAACTTGCACACCGGGCACATGCGAGACAAGTTCGGCAATCGTCGATGCCTGCAGGCGTTCAATATCACGCCGCGTCAGCACAATCACATTGGCAGCCCTTTCGTCGCTACGAGTCGCAGTCACGCTAACACCCTCAAACTCAAGCACGCGTCGTTCAAGTTTAATAGATAGATCGACCGGCGGACCGTCGGCAACAAAAACGTGCTGTGTGACGCTCTCGTAGCCGATGTAGTCTGCCTTTATTGCGTACTCGCCATTCAAGAGATTTTCAATCTGAAAATAGCCGCCGGCATCCGTCGCTGCGCCCAGGGCAGAGCCCAGCACCTGTACATTGGCGCCGGCCAATGGTTGACTGGTCTCGGCATCGAGGACACAGCCGCAAATTTTCACATTGGATTGGCCAAAAATTGACATGGGAAAAAATATCAACAGAAAAAAAACGGGTCTGAAGATGCGCCGGCTCAAGTTGGGGTAGCTGCAATGGATAGCCTGCCGAGCCACAAAGGAAAGACGAACAGAACGAATCGCGATAGGAGTGAGCGAAAATCCGCAATTTTGCGGTGATCGATTTTTCATGGGAGAGCTCTCAATTGGAGCGATATCGCGGCAGGGCATAAAAAATCCCAACCGACGCGTGGTCAATTGGGGGATATTGTCGACAAAAAGACCGGCTCACCTCACCCGCGAAGGTCGCTCATTGTCATTTTTGGCAGGTCTCCTGGCTTGTCCGAACCTGGCCGCCTTCCCATTCACAACCTACGAACAGTGGCATCAGTGGCCAGATCGTTTTAGACCGCGCATCACATTTTCACGCGCGGAATCGAACTCACAGTAGCGGGGCTGCGCCGGCCTTGCACCGGCTTCCCTATTGTCCCGTGCGGGAACCAAAAATGGTAATACTGTTTTTTCAGTTCAATATAATGACATTCGCGCGCAGAAGCAATTGAAAAGTTGGGAAATTTGAAAAGTTCAGTTTCTGATAAGGCAAAAAAAGATCAATACAAAGTCGCAAAAACACAAAGGGACACGAAGAGAATAAAATTACAAATGACAAATTTCAAATGACAAGCCGTTCGCATGGAATTGCCCAATCCCATGCGCGAAATGGCAAAAGGTTTTCGTTCTTAAAAAGGATTAGAAACCCTGATTCATTCGGCGACCAGGGATCGAATCCCTGGACGAGCGGGTGGAGTGCATCGCCTTTATGCGATGCATCAGGTGATTTGTTAAAATCTTTCGTGGTAACCCGCAATGCCATCGTGCATATTGATCGAGATCCAGGCGCAGACGGCCAGCAGAGCGAGGACGAAGCCGACGAGCAGCAGCCATCGCGGCCAGGTCTCGCGGGAGATGACGAACGGCCTCACTTGCTTGCGACGATTGAGAAACCAGATGGCGAACAGGGCGATCATCACGACCCAATAGAGCGCCTGATTGAGCTGAAACGGCGCGCCACTGACAAAGACGAGCTTGATGATGTGACTGAAGGCGAGGTAAAAGAGCACATAGATGAAAAACAGAGCCGGCGAATAGGATGAACTCTGCTTCTCCCTCGGCGTTGATCGTCGGTGCAACACGAATGCCGCCGTGCAAAATAGACCGGCCACCACCCAGGTGATCGTTAGCTGCCGTCTGGCAAACTCGGCGCTCTCCTCGATGCCGAAGCTCTCTGCAGCCTCAATAAATTTATCCAGGCTCATGGCATTGATGATATTGATAACCGGCAGGGCGGGAAAGAGAAACGCAAAACCGATGCCATTCGCCGCTTTTGTCGGCGCGACGCTCCGCGGCCAGTCGCGCGTGCAGACGCCATAGGCCATGCCGAGTCCGCCGAAAAAGCCGAGCGAAAATTCCATGACGTTCCACCAATTGAAGGCGAGGCCGCTGACGTGTCCCAGGGTTTGGAGAAAATTACCGAAACCGAAACCAAAGCCGGCGCCCAGCGCCGCATAGCCGGCGACGCGCAACGCTCGTCGGTAATCATTGCGCTGGAGAAACCATGCTAACGAGACGGACGCGCCCAGACAGGCGGCCCACAGCTCCGACCGCGGCGGCGTCATCTTCCA
>JAFGJB010000329.1 GCA_016929295.1 Candidatus Zhuqueibacterota bacterium
TATGATGTTCTATCCCATGCGCAAGCATGGCATCTCCGACCGTCCGGCGAGAATTCACCTGGCGAACAAAATGCTGGAATTTTGGGAGGAGAATTTATAATAAGAAACAATCAAGATATCAGCATCGTCACTTGACAACATTACCGGAATTTTGTATAATAGGAAGAATATCCCAAAAGAGGGGCGTGTCCAGCTTATATTCCCGGAAAACGTAGTTTGAAGATGCAGAATGAGTTGCCAGGTGCTTTTATTTTTACTCTCAAAGCATGGAGCGGTAATAAATCAAAAATTGTCATTAATTTGACCATCCTGTTCAATGACTGGAGGGAGAGTATGAAAAATTTCGTGTCGACATCAAGTGTTATTTTTGCCCTCGTTGTTTTTATGACGACTCTTGTCGTTGCCCAACGCTGGCCGGATGATCCTGCCGGCGACATTGCTGCCGAAAAGCTCGGCCGGATGGAAGGTAATCATGTTTGCCTGCAATTTCGCAACACCACCGAACTCTCCGACTATGGCGCCGGGGCTGATCCATATGCCCACCTGTGGCCGAATGATAGTCGTGGCCGCAAACTGACGGATGGCATAGCGCTGCTCGTGGGTGTGCGCGTTTTTGTCGAGAATGGCTCTATTCCGGTGACTGATCCCGTCGATATCCAGACCCGTACGGATCTGGATACGATCTACTTTTGTCAGACCAGCTACAGAGAAGAGCAAGATATGGATCCTGCCGGCACAGTGGAGTGGAATTTTTACCCGCCACGAGGATATGCGAACTATAATTTGCCGGAGGCCCCGCCGGCCATGAGCTCTCTCCCGGAGTCATGGCCTCCGGACGGGTGGCCGACGAGGGGATCGCAGAAATCCGGCGCCGGCATGTGGAATGGGCGGAGAGGTTTCAATCTGTTCAATGCCGACAACGAATGCTTTTTTGTCGTGAATGACGCGCAGGACCAGGAATATCTGCAAGAGAGTAGTCCGGTCAAATACTATCCACGTCCAGGCCACTTTATCGGCGATCTTGATCCGAAAATGAGCGTCCAGGTTGGCCTGCCATGGGGTGGAGCGGGATTGCGCGTCGCCGTGCGCGGCTATCAGTGGAATAATGATGCAGCACAAGATATCATCTTTTGGGAATATGCGGTCGGCAATATCTCTGACTATGATATTCCAGATGTGGCCGTCGGATTTTGGGTGGACAGCTTTCTGGGGGAAGATGGAGATGATGACCCGGCGAGCACAAATGAAATCGATATGGTCTACATGTGGGATACTGACGGCGTCGACGCCGCTGGTCTGCCTGCCGCTGCCATCGGTTGGATCTATCTTGAAACGGCCGGTGAATCGCTTGATGGCAGAGACAACGATTTTGACGGATTGATCGACGAAAAACGCGATAACCACGCCACCCGGTTCGTTGGTCCCACCGACGGCATCGCTGACGTGCAAAAATTTCTGGATTATTATCATCTCGATGCGGCCGACTTGCGCGAACACTGGGATGCTGATGAGGATCAGGATTGGCGCGATGGCGTTGACGCAAATTTCAACGGCCTTTACGATCCTGAGGAATTCGCCGGCGATGATGTCGGCCTTGATGGCAAGGGTCCAAAAGATACCGGATATCCAGGACCAGATGAGGGCGAATGCAATCACAAACCGGATTTTAGGCCAGGCGAAGGCTGCGAGCCCAATTTTGCTGCGTCCGACGTCAACGAATCGGACATGATGGGAGTTAACTCGTTTCATCTCTTCAGCGTGCCGGCACACGTACCACCCTATACGCGGTGGTTTCGTAACGATCCTTCCATGTGGGAATTGATTGGCCAAAGTGAGATTGAGCCGTATCAAGATCAGGGTTATGGCGGGAATATGGCGCTGACGTTTGCCAGCGGGCCATTCCGGCTTGATAAAGATGAAGAGCAGCATATTTCCATAGCCGAGCTGCACAGCTATGACTCTGTCGATGGTTTTAGTCTCACCCCGACTGTCACGCCGATTACTGCACCATCGTTGCATCGGCAAAAATTTGTTGCGCAATCGATCATGGACGCAGATTACAGCCTGGAATTTCCATATCCTCAGCCGCCGGCGTGCCCTAATGTGCAGGCTCGCCTCGAAGGAAACACGATCATCATCAACTGGGACACCAATGCCGAATTGAATACCAGAGAACCGCTGCTCGACAATCACAATGATTTCGAGGGCTACAAGCTTTTCAAACGCTACAGTTACGATCAAGCCGGCACCAACTGGAGTGATAAAGAACTGTTGATGCAATGTGATAAAAAGGACGGCATAACGGGTGTTTTTCAGGCAGGCGGCGAGGACTATAATCTGGGCAATGATAGTGGCCTGCTGTCCGAATACAGAGATAGCGACCTTTATGACGGTGTTCTTTATGAATATTCGCTGGTCGCATATGACTATGGCTTGCCGGCAGACAGCATTAAAACACCGGGAATGGTAAGCATGCCTTTTCCGCCATCAGAGTCCATCGCACATGTTCAAATGATAGTGCCGTTTCCTTCTCCTGTCGCGAATTTCCCCTGGGAAAAAGTTGCCGAGCACTTTATAGGTAGGGGCACTGTCGTTCCGGAGATTGTTCATACATATGCGGTAAAGAGCAAACACAAGTACGCGGTCAAATTTCACAATGATATTATTCGTGCCATCCGCAACTCAAAGGTCGGCCTGTACTATGTTGCAGATGGTCTAGCTGTTTACGATGTCACGGATGAGGAGCGGCGCCTCGTTTTTGAAGATACCAGTGTACGTGCCGGCAGCATTGTAGAGGATTTCACCGCAACCCTCGGCTATAGAAGCATAAAAACCGGCGACAATATTCTCACCAGCAGTTTTGATGGGATTCGACTCAAGCTGCAATCATATGTTCATTGCGCCAAGCCTGATCTGTGGAATTCAGGCTGGCTGAAGGGCGATGCTCCGATCTCGGTGACTTTTGCGCTGAATTCAACCACGACCGAGGTTTACTATTTTCCATGGGATCTCGAGATTCTTTTCTCAGAAAATCCGGCCGCCTTTGTCAGTCAGTTAGCCATTAGCAGTGCCACCCGTATTTACGATGAATATTATATTCGAATACGGGAGGGTTTGCTGGAAAAGCAGTCATTCCCCTTCACCGTGCGCAATACCACCCTGGGGACATCATACGATGATGAAACCATCAAGATTGAGATGGTTGGTCAGGATATGGACATGGATGGACAATTCTCTTTGCTCAAAGACCGAATATTGGTCGGCTATTTGGACAATCTGGGCAGCTGGGCTGCGACTGTCCTGGTGATGGACCTGCGAGCCGCGACCTCAGAGGAGGAGCTGCCGAAACCGGGTGACCTGTATCAGGCCAGGTTCGATCGTCCATTTTGGGCGCAGGACTCACTGGTTTTCATCATCGATCCAGAAGGCACCTTTGTCGAAGAAAATCAAGCTCGGCCAACAGCGATGCAACTGCGCGCCAATTTCCCGAATCCTTTCAATCTGACGACCACAATCGCTTATTCCATCTCTCACTCAAGTCACGTGACGCTTGATGTGTTTAATATCCTCGGCCAACGTGTGATGACGTTAGCGGACCAAGTCCACCAGCCAGGTGAGTATAAAGTTCATTTTGATGCCAGAAACCTGCCATCAGGCATCTATATTTACGCATTGCAAGCGGATGATTTTTCAGCAAAGCGAAAAATGATCCTCGTGCGATGAAACGACCATATTGATTCACCCCGTCTTTTCCCTGTTCCGCACATAGATCAGCTTGAATCGCCCTTTTTGATTTTCGCGCTGTTCGATCTCGAATGCGCCGATGGATTTGATCAGAGGGGTCAGTTTGGCAAAACCATAGTTCCGCGAGTCAAAGTTGGGCTGCTTTTTTTGCAGCAGATTGCCGACATCGCCGAGAAATGCCCAGCCATCGTCATCCGCTAAATCGGAGATGGTGGAGGCGATCAGCTTGATCACCTTGGGGGTTATTTTATCGACATCCGCCTTTAGCGATGATTTTCTCTTCACCGCGTCCACTTCCGTCTCAGCCTGGTCTTTGAGAATTTCAATGTAAATGAACTTGTCGCAGGCGACGATGAAGGGCTCGGGCGTCTTTTTTTCACCGATGCCAATAACCAGCATGCCGGCCTCGCGCAGCCGAGTGGCCAGACGGGTAAAGTCGCTGTCGCTGGAAACCAGGCAAAAGCCATTGACTTTTTGCGAATAGAGGATGTCCATCGCATCGATGATCATCGCCGAATCGGTGGCATTTTTCCCGGTTGTATAGGAATATTGCTGCACTGGCGTTATGGCGTTTTCCAGCAGCAGCGATTTCCATTTTGCCAGGATCGGCTTGGTCCAGTCGCCATAGATTCTCTTGATCGTCGGATTGCCATACTTGGCAATTTCCGCCATCATTTCTTTCACCGAAGCGGAGGGGATATTATCCCCATCGATCAGCACCGCGAGTTTTGTGTCAAGTTCCACGTCATCCCCTGTCGTTTGCCAGAGCGAGTCACATCAAACCTCCCATCCGGACTCGCAAGGCCTGTTGTATTGTTTCACTGATTCTGCTCGCAGATCTGCTGTGAGCGCATCATTCACGCTTTTTCATTCTCTTCTGCCGTGGCGTCTCTAATGTCAACGATCTCGGTCTCAAAATTCAAGGTTTCGCCGGCCAGGGGATGGTTGAAATCGACCAGGACGGTCTGCTCGTCAAATGATTTCACCACGCCTTTGCGGACGTGGCCGTCTTTTGTCTTGCGCTGCAGAACCATCCCTTCGTGCAGTTTGACGCCCTCGGCCAACTGCGAGCGTTGCAGCGTCAACACCCGCTGCTCGTCGCGCAAGCCATAGCCATTCTCCGGCGCGATCTTTATCTTCTTTTTTTCGCCCGTTTCGAGGCCCAGCAATTCTTTGTCAAGGCCGAGGATCATTTTCTTCTTCCCGACTAAAAACTGTAGCGGCTTTTTCAGTCGCGCGGCAATCAATTTATTGCCTCGATCCAGCTTGAGCGAATAGAGGATCGAGATGACTTTACCTTTTTGAACTTTCATAATGACTCCTTTTATCTGGCCATCTCTTGCCTGGCCGGTTGGCGTTTTTCGGGACTGGCGGCGCTTTCCACCTGTTCGAGAAAACAAGCGGTCATTCAAGGTGAAACGCGCAGAGTGTGGGTCAAAGTTGATCGAAGGAATGATTTGGCTCACGTCTATGGTAATATACTGAATTATTCTGACAAATACACCTATTAAATCAGCCACTTGTGAATATGGATGTTGCATCAATCACTCTTTTGCTGTAAATTTTCACATTAAAAGATATGCCGAATAGCCCATCCCTATGCTTATGAAACGCAACTGGAAGCCGATCATTCTGACGCTGGTCTTTGCCGTCGCTGCAGCAGCCTTTTTGCAGTCCGATATGCTGCGTTTGGCGGCGCCCTGGAATTACCTGCAGGCGATGTATTACGCCCTGAGCCTGTTTTTTTTAGGCGGCGTGGACATCGGCCCGCCGGCCGCTCCTGTCCAGTGGGTCAATGTGATCCTGTGGATCTGCTACTTTGTGGCGCCACTGCTCACCTTCAGCTTTATCTTTGTCCTCATCCAGGAAAAACTGTTGACCAACCTGCTGCCCTGGGTGAAGAACCACACCATCATCTGCGGCGCGGGACGCAACGGCATTTTGATCTATCAGCTGCTCAAAGAGCACTCGAAAAGAGGCAAGGTCGTCATCATTGAAAAAAATAAAGACAATGCCTATGGCGACCTATTGGAAAAAGATCCGGCGACCTTCTGGATTCGAAAATCGTTTTTAGATATACCGGTGCTGCAAAAGGCACGGCTGCGGCAGGCAAGGCAGATCTATCTGTCGACCAATATGAGCCTGGTCAA
>JAFGJB010000330.1 GCA_016929295.1 Candidatus Zhuqueibacterota bacterium
GACTCGGCCTGGTTCGACAATGTCAATGCGGGGCCCTACGATCAGGGTGATAATACACCGCCGGCCGCGCCATCTGGCCTCGTCATTGTAACTGATGAAAAGATGTAAATGTAGGCAATTTCACTTGAAAAGGTCGGAGTGTGATCCTGTCCTCTCAAAAAATATGGAATCTGAGCTTTTACGATATATTAGAATCCAGTCAGGTTCGATATGACAATCACGATGTTTTTTCCATTTCCCTGACAATGGGTGATCATGGTATTTTTCATCCAATACTTGCCCGGTTGAGAGCAACTCGATGATTTTTCGCAATTTATCAAGGTCTTTGTTCTGTTTCTTGATTCTTTTATAGTCTTTTTTAAATTGAATGGTATAGTATACGTTCAACTTTCCAGCTCCAGGAACAGTTCATCAACCGAGGCCACTTTATGGATTTCTTCACCATTCTCTGATTTTAAAAGTGTGTCGGCAGTCAGATCGTTCGGTATGCTGATTTTGAAAGGAATGCCCCGCCGCAGAGAAACCTGAGTTAGAAAAATGGAAATTGCTTCAGACATTGTAATATTGAGTTGATTCAGAACGGTTTGCGCCTTGTTTTTTACTTCAGGATCAATGCGAGCCTGAATGACAGCGGTTTTTGCCATCACACCACCTTTTAAATTAAACAGACTGTTGTTCCATTGTCATTACAATTAATATACATCAATTTAAACTTGATAGTCAATAAAAAGTTCCTGTAATATCTTCAGCAATCAGCCATTTGCTGCACTGCATTGAAATCGCTCATAACAAATTCAGTTTGCTGTTTACATATCTGTTAAAGGCATTTACCATGGGACGATTCAAAGAGCTCGTTTACAAACTGTTCTATTCTCCCGAGCAATTCGCGCGCAAGCTCGGCGCGCGCATCGGCAAAAACTGCCGGATTTACACCTACTATTGGGGCTCAGAGCCTTTTCTCATCGATATTGGCGATCACGTCCACATCAGCCGCGATGTCAAATTCATCACCCACGACGGCGGCGTCTGGGTGTTTCGGCAACAGGAAGCCGATTTTGACGTATTCGGCAAAATCATCATAAAAGACAACACATTTATCGGCAACGAGGCGATGATCCTCCCCGGCGTGACGATCGGGCAAAACTGCATCGTTGGCGGGCTGTCGCTGGTCAGCAAGAGCGTGCCGGACAATTGCGTCGTCGCCGGCAATCCGGCGCGTTTCATCTGCACGACGGAGGAGTATTACGATAAAATAAAAGAGTTGAATTTAAAGACAAAAACGCTATCTTTGCGAGAGAGACTCCATCTGTTGCGCTCTTTGCCGGAAGGCAAACAGATAACGAAAGAGTATCTGCGACGTGAGAAGAACCATCCGGAAGAGCCATAGTTTGATGGCGGCCGCGAGCGTCAGCTCGTTCGCAAGACATCAAAGAAAATCCCGTTGCCCATTTCGTGAAAGATCCCATGACTCCCTTGTATGTTACGCTCGACACCTGCCGAAAAGGCCGTAGATTTGATATAAAGATACCGCTGTGTTTGGCTCTCCTTTTTTTATCGTTTCTCGTCGTTTCGATCGCCTGCCATTCGCCCGCATCCGTCCTCACCGGTCTCGATCAAATCCATGATCATCAGCAGCTCTTCAGCGATAAAAATATCGGCCTGGTCACCAATCATACGGCAGTGAACCAACACGGCATGCACATTGTCGATGTTTTCGCCGCCATGCCTGGCGTCCGCGTGGTCGCGATCTACAGTCCGGAGCATGGCGTGCGCGGTGCGGTGGCTGCCGGCGAGGCCATCGAAAATGGCATCGATCCGGCGGGCATCCCGGTCTATAGCCTCTACGGCGAGGCGAAGAAACCGACGGCCGCTATGTTGAGCAGTGTGGAGATGCTCGTTTTCGATATGCAGGACATCGGCGCCCGCTTCTACACTTATATCTGGACGCTCTACTATGCCATGTGCGCGGCGGCGGAGAATAATATACCGTTCGTCGTCCTGGATCGGCCCAATCCGCTGGCGGACAGGACGGAAGGTCCGCTTCTCGACCGCACGTACGCTTCGTTCGTTGGTCTGTTGCCGCTGCCGGTGCGGCACGGCATGACCGTCGGCGAGTTGGCGCAGCTCTTCTACGGGGAGGGATGGTTGGGAGACGGCCTGGCGCTCGATCTCACGGTCATACCGCTGCGCCACTGGCGGCGCGACATGTGGTACGACGAAACCGGACTCGCATTTGTGGCGCCGTCGCCCAACATGCCGACACTGGAGACGGCGACTGTCTATCCGGGCACGTGCCTGCTGGAGGGAACCAACGTGTCGGAGGGGCGCGGCAGCGATTCGCCGTTTCTTCTCTTCGGCGCGCCGTGGATCGAGAGTGACGAGTTGTGCGAAAGATTGAACGCTCTGCAGATCGCAGGCGTTCGCTTTGTCCCGGCCGAATTCACGCCCGTCTCGCTGCCGGGCAAAGCGGTGCGGCCAAAATATGAGAAGGCGCGCTGCTGTGGCGCGCGCGTCATCATCACGGATCGCCAGGAGCTGGACGCGTTTTCCATGGGCGTCGCCGTCGTCAAGACGCTGTTCGATCTGTACCCCGATTTTCATTTTCTCCGCAACGGCTATTTTGATAACCTGGCGGGTACGGACAAGATTCGACTGGCGATCCAGTCGGGAGGGTCGCTCGAAGAGATTCAAAATATATGGGCGGCTGACCTGCGGGCGTTCGCCTTAAAAAAACAACAATATTCCATTTATCCTGAAAAAATTACGCACACAAGACACAAAGACTCCAATATTCTATTATTCTGAAAAGTTTTGTTATTTTGGCAATCTTTTGAACAGCAAAAGCGTGAAACGTGAAACGTCAGACGTGAGACGTTACAATTAGGCTCGTTCCAGGCGATAAAACATCTCACTTTTCACGTTTGACTTGCAGCTATGCTGCACTAGGTTTCTTTGTGTCTTACTGTCTTTGTGTGAAGCGTTTGTGAAAATTCCAGCTTATAAATTGCCGCCATCGCATCCATAACATAAAATTCATCTCGTTTTTCCTCACAGGAGAATCCATGTCACGATCAGTCATTTTTTTGACGCTTTTTTTCACTTTTTTCCCCTTCACAATCGTCGAGCCTCAGCGCCCTCTCACACCGGCTCAAACCATCCATCTCGTCGAGCACAAGCTCGCCGACCTGCGCGCCGGGACATTCAGAGCCAGGTCGGTGACCTTTGAAGGAGATCAGTGCGTTGTATCGGGTGTCCAGAGCGTCCATGCTGTGCAGGCCTTCATCGACGCCAGAACCGCCCGGGTGTTGCGGATGAAGCGTGACAATGTTGATTTCTATGCATGGGAAGGCATCAAAGTCGTCGGCCATCGCGGCAACATCAAATTCACGCCGGAGAACACCCTGCCGGCCATTGCAAAGGCGATCGAATTGGGCTGCGACTTGATCGAAATCGACATCCGCGAGACGAGCGATGGCGAGCTGATCCTCATGCACGACGAGACCGTCGATCGCACGACAGATGGCGCTGGCAAAGTGGCTGAGCTGCGTCTGGCTGATATCGCAAAAATGGATGCTGGTTCCTGGTATGCTCCGGAATTTGCCGGCGTACGCGTACCGACGCTGCGCGAGGCTCTCGCCGCCATGCGCGGCAGAGCACTGCCAGACCTCGATTTCAAGGCTGGCACGCCTGGCAAGCTCATCGATATCTTGCGGGAAGAGAATCTTCTGGGCCGGGTCACTCTTTATTGCGGCGACTGGGACTTGCTGCGTGCGACGCTCGAGCTGGCGCCAGATGGATTCATGCTGCGGCCGACAGTCCCTGGCGGCGAAACCGGATTGCCGATCGTGTTACATGCGTTTGATCCGCAGATCGTCAACATCAACTGGGAAGAGTTCAGCGAAGACCTGGTGCGCGCCGTTCACCTCGCCGGCAAAAAATCCTTTCTCAACGCCATGCAACAGGATACCGAGTACATCATGCAGTTGATGATGAACACCATGCCGGACTATTTGCAGTCGGATCATGTGGATCTGTTGCTGCCGATGACACGGGAGAGAGGATGGCATCGCTGAGCAGCATCTCGGCCTCTTTATTCAAGAGAGACCGGTTCTTCAGCAAAAAAACTAGTTGGAACCACCGAGGCCGCAGAGAAACATGGCGCGGCCTTTAGCCGCAACCAAAAAAGAGAACACGAATTCTCACGAATTACACACGAATGAACACGAATTAAAAAATTAATCATTTTTGAATTCGTGAAAATTAGTGCATAATTTGTGAAAATTCGTGTTTAGTTTTCATTATGTTTGACTCTAAACTTTGCTGAAAAAACACAATATTGCAGCTTTGTAGCACAGAGGGCGCCGAGATCGCAGAGGAAAAGAAGTGAAATCGGGCAATATCTCGGCGTCCTCGTATCTTTATCAAAACATTTTATTCTAATCAGTTGAACATTCTGTATTTTCTTTTTTTCTTCATTTCAATCTCACGCAGAGACGCAAAGATTCGCCAAGTTTTTAAAAAGCATTGGACTCTTTTTCGTTGACATTTTTTCCTGATTGCAGGATATCGTAACTTTATTATTAATATATAATAATCAAATCAGATGGAGTAATTTGACGGCTTAGTAATTGTTAGATCGCTTATCATAGTATAAATATTTCTATATTTTTTCTTTGCGTATCCTCTGCGGCTTGGCGGCTTTGCGTGATTTTGGACCCATCACGCCAAGTGAACGTA
>JAFGJB010000331.1 GCA_016929295.1 Candidatus Zhuqueibacterota bacterium
TGACCAATGCCGATCTCGTTCGGGCGCTGTTGGTAGCGGCGAACAGCTAAATCCCTGGTTCAGATGACTGTGACAATAGGGACTAGCTGCGTGAAATACCCTACGTTTTTATAATCTGCAACAGCCTGCTGCGCCGGGATGATTGGATGTTGAGAGCGCACGTCTTTTTCACATAGACGAGTATTAGCCGAGTGATAAGGTTGAGAAACTGAAATCATGTGCAAAATTGCCTGGCGTGAAAAATAGTATTTGACATTCAAGAAAATTCTTTATATAATGATAACAGGAATTATTATTAATAAGATGGCAATACAAGAAAAGAAAAAATTCCGGACCAGCAAGCAGCGCAATCGAATGCTGCAGCTGTTGCGCGCGACCGACAGCCACCCGACAGCGGAATGGCTGTACGAGAAATTAAAAATGGAATTTCCGCGTCTCAGCCTGGGCACCGTCTATCGCAATCTCTCTCTTCTCATCGATATGGGGCTGGTGAAAAAGATCCATTTCGGCAGCTCTTTTGACCGATTTGAGGCGAACACGGCGCCGCACTATCATCTCATTTGCGAACGTTGCGGGAAAATTTTCGATTTCGACTTGCCGGTCGACAAGGACATCCTCGAGCACGCCAAACAACGCACGACTTTTGCCATCCGCTACCATAAAATCGAATTCTATGGCATTTGTGAAAGCTGCAGGTGAGAGGATTGAGCTTCCCGGTGTCCTCGCAGGACGGGTGCAGGAATTTGTCATTTTCTGATCGTTATCAGTGGCATCAAATCATCATCTCAAGCTGAAGGAGGAGTCGTTATGAAAAAAAAGCTAACAACCGCCGCCGGTATACCGGTGCCGGATAATCAAACATCTCTCACTGCCGGCGAACGCGGACCAACACTGCTGCAGGATCATTATCTGCTGGAAAAACTGGCGCATTTCAATCGCGAACGCATTCCGGAGCGCGTAGTGCACGCCAAGGCCGCCGGCGCCCACGGCACGTTGACGATCACTCAAGATATCACGAAATACACAAAAGCCAGGCTGTTCGCCAAGGTCGGCAATAAAATCCCGATGTTTGGCCGTTTCTCCACGGTCGCCGGCGAAAAGGGCTCGGCGGACACGGTGCGCGATGTGCGCGGTTTTGCGCTGAAATTCTACACCGAAGAGGGCAACTGGGATCTGGTCGGCAATAATACGCCGGTCTTTTTCATTCGCGATGCGATCAAATTCCCCGATTTCATTCACTCGCAAAAGCGCGATCCCAAGACCAACACGCGATCGGATACCATGCAGTGGGATTTCTGGTCCAGGGTGCCCGAGTCTTTGCATCAGGTCACCATTCTCATGTCCGATCGCGGCTTGCCCAAGGGCATTCCGTTCATGAACGGCTATGGCAGTCACACCTACAGTTTCATCAATGCCAAAAACGAGCGCTTTTGGGTGAAATTTCATTTCAAAACCCAGCAGGGCATCCAGTGCTTCACTCAGGCGGAAGGCGATGAGCTGGCCGGTAAGGATGCCGACTATCACACGCGCCAACTGTTCGAGATGATCGAGCGCGGCGACCATCCGAAATGGACCTTTTATGTGCAGGTCATGCCGGAGAAAGAGGCGGAAACCTACCGCTGGAATCCATTCGATCTCACCAAAGTCTGGCCGCATGGCGATTATCCGTTGATCGAAGTGGGCGTGATGGAGCTGAACCGCAATCCGAAAAATTATCATGCGGAAGTGGAACAGAGCGCCTTCTCGCCGGCCAACGTCGTGCCGGGCATCTCTTTCTCGCCCTGCAAAATGCTGCAGGCTCGCATCTTTGCCTATGCGGATGCGCACCGCTATCGATTGGGCGTCAATTTTGAGCGACTGCCCATCAATCGGCCGATTGTCGATGTGCATAATTACCAGCGCGATGGCCTGATGCGATTTGACGACAACGGCGGCGATTCGCCCAACTATGAGCCCAACAGTTTCGACGGTCCGGTCGAAGATCACGCTTTTGACGAGCCACCGCTCAAGATTTCGGGCGACGCGGACCGCTATGAGCAAAAACGCGGCGTGGATGACGATTATGTGCAGCCCGGTGACCTCTTCCGTCTGATGCCGCCGGATGAGCAGCAGCGCACGATCCAGAACATAGTCGGCAGCCTCGGCAAGACGCCGAAAGAGATCCAGCGCAAGATGGTGGAACATTTCCGTCGCGCGGATATAAAGTACGGCGATGGCGTCGCCAAGGGACTAGGACTGTAAACATGAACAGGAGCCTGATGAAAAGTCAGGCTCCTTCTTATGAACCGACGAAAATTTCTACAAAGCACCGCACTCTCTGTTGCCGCTCTCAAACTCGATTGCCGGCGATCTGAGGAAAAATTGGATATCCTCAGCCGCTTGATTCGCCAGAATGATGGCCAGATTCCACGCCTGCTGCAAGCGCAGCAGGGCGGTGGCCAGCGCTGGGACGGCGGCATTGTCGATGGCTACGGAATTCACTCCTGCGGCCTGACAGCCGCCTTCATTCGTGACCTGACATGTGCTTTCTGTGCGCCTCAATCCGAATTTTTTCAGTCAGATGTGCTTCTTCGCGGTCTTGATCGTGCAGCACAATTTTTATCGGCTCGTCAGCACAGTGACAGCAGTATCGATCTGCCGACGACAAATTTTCATTCTGCTCCGGACACGGCTTTCGTCCTCGAATGGCTCTGCGGCGCCTATGGCTTGCTGCAGCAAAATGCGACTAGTGCGACGGAATCATTTCGATCAAAGCTGCGCCGCTTCATTCTGCGGGCCGGCGACGCCCTGACCGTCGGCGGCATCCACACGCCGAATCACCGCTGGGTCATCTGCATGGCGCTGGCGCGCGCCAATTCTCTCTTCCCAAATGCAAAATATGTCAAGCGCATCGATGACTGGCTGCGCGAAGGCATCGACATCGATGCGGACGGCCAGTTCACCGAAAAAAGCTCATCCATCTACAGCCCGCTCACCGACCGCTGCCTGATCACCATCGCCCGGCTCTTACAGCGCGCCGAACTGTACGAACCGGTCCGTAAAAATCTCACCATGACGCTCTATTATGTCCATCCAAACGGCGAGGTGGTGACCGACGCATCGGACAGACAGGACAAATACGAGACCGGCACGATGGCGCCCTATTATTATCCCTATCGCTATATGGCGCTCCGCGATCGCGACGGACAGTTCGCCGCGATGAGCCATTGGCTGGAAGAGAGGCCCGAACAGCTCACCGCTTATTTGATGTACCTGCTCGAGGATGCACGTTTGAACGACCCGCTTCCTGCCGCTTCACCTCTGCCGACGAATTACGAAAAACATTTCATCCATTCCAATTTGGCAAGAATTCGCCGCGAACGCGTCAGCGCAACGATTTTAGCCGATAATTTTACTCTACAGAGTTTTCGCAAAGGAGAAGCGGTGCTGCAGGCCGTGCGATGTGCTTCAGCTTTCTTCGGCAAAGGTCAGTTCAAAGGAGAACGACTGGAACGGCAGGACGGCGTCTATAGCATGTCGCAGAAACTGGATGGCCCCTACTATCAGCCCTTTGCAGAAAAGGATATCCCGGGAGACGGCGATTGGGAAAAGATGCCCAAAGATAAACGCGTTAAAAGCGACATCCAGCAGCTGAATTCCCTAGTCACGGTGAGAGAGAATGAAGGCAAATTTGAAATCAATTTCAGGATCACCGGCACCGAGCGGGTGCCCGTCGCCGTCGAGCTGGCCTTTAAACATGGCGGCAGGCTCACTGGTGTTGAAAAGATTCATGATATTAAAGAAGCCTATTTCTTCAAGGGTGATCGGGGACAGTATAGCTATCAAAATGATAAAATTGAATTCACCTCCGGCCGGCACGAGCACCGCTGGACGCAGCTGCGCGGCGCTGAAGACAAACTCGACGCCATGAGCGTGTACATCACCGGATTCACCCCGTTCTATTGGACGCTAAAAATCTGCTGAAATCGCCGAACACCGCCTGCCAAAAACCACGGCTGTATCGCAATTCAATTGCTTTTAAAAGAACTTGTTTTCCTGCGTCGATTTTCTATTTTATGATCAGAATATCCACTGCACTATTGATCTTTGTCGGAGTGATCCATGCCTTTTGAGTATAAAACTCGAGTTCGACTCCACCAGACCGATGCGGCCGGCATTCTCTTTTATAGCAAAATATTCGAGCTGGCTTTTGATGCTTACACTGAATTTTTACATGCGCACGGCGTAGGCGTCGGATATATCATCAATACCACAGAATACAGAATGCCGTTCGTCCATGCCGAGGCGGATTATCTTGCACCGCTCACAGTGGATGATCTTGTGACAGTCGTCATCCGCGTCGAAAAAATCGGTGAGACCTCTTTTGTTCTCAAATACGACTTGTCAACAGCGAGCCAACTGGTCGGTCGTGTTAAAACTGTGCATGTGACGGTGAACAAGGAGACGGGCCAAAAGATACCTTTGCCCGATGCCATTCGTCGCGGTCTGCAATCAGCTTTGCATTAACAATTTGCGGGCGCGTTGCTGGTATCGGGCGCGGTTTGGCTTGGCCTCGATCTCTTCATCCCATGGAAAAATGCGCAGCGGTATCTTGTAGCCGGGTAAAACCATCCGCAATTCAGCGAATCCTATGGACGCGAAATCATTGCCTGCCTGCGGATTGACAAACGCAACCGGCCGCTGGCCATAAGTGTCGTCGTCGACCGGCACTACCAGCGCGCGCGCGACCCCGGCGAGTTTTTCCAGCGCTCTTTCGATCTCTTCCGGATAGATATTCTCTCCCCCTGAAATGAACATATTGTCTGTGCGTCCCGCGATCGTGACATGTTTGTTCGCGTCCATGCTGCCGAGGTCCCTCGTATGGTGCCAGCCGTCGCTATCCGCAATCGATCGCACGGTTGTGCCTTCCACATAGCCTCGGCACAATGTGTCGCCCCGCACCAGGATTTCGCCATCGGCCGTCATGAGCTCTCTGTACTTTAAGACTGCGCCGCTGGTTTTCAGCTCCTGCAGCGAGGCGGCCGGCCTCGTCGTCGTGATCTGCGACGACATCTCCGTCGAGCCATAGCTGGTGAAGATGCGGAGGCCTGATTCGAATGCCCTCTCAATGAGTTGGAGAGGTATGGCGCCGCCGCCTAACAGAATCGCTTTCAATGATTTCAGCCTTTCGACGTCGACTTTTTCGGTGAGCAGCGTTTGCAGCTGAGTTGCCACAAGCGAGAGATGCGTCGGCGCAAACTGGCGCAGCGATTCAGCCAGGTCATTCTCCGGCGGAATGATGATCGCGCCTCCCGATGACAGGCAACGGAATAAAATGGCGATGCCGCTGACATGATAGAGCGGCAGCGACAGCAGCCAGGCGTCGCCCGGTCCTATGCGGATGTTCCGGTTTGATCCCAGGGCGCTGTACCAATGATTGCCAAAGGTGTGCAGACAGGCTTTGCCCACGCCGGTGCTGCCGGAAGTGAAGATGATCGTCGCATCAGAGTCCAGCTTGAAATAAACCTCGATGGATTTTTTGCCAGTTTGATACTCAATACCTGACAACTGGTAACAGCGAAGCGAAGTGCACAATCCGCTTGCCGATTCCAGGATGAGAGAGTCGCAATTAATAAAGTTGAGGAGTTTATCGATTTGTCCGACCGGCAGTCGCGTGTTGAGCGGCACAGCGACGACGCCCACAGACCACATGGCGAACAGTGTTTCGATATAGTTTACGGTAGCTGGCGCATAGATCGCGCATTTATCGCCCTCTTGCAAGCCAAGCTTTTGCAGCCCCAGGCGTTTATCGGCAACTCGAGCCGCCACCTCCCGCCAGCAGATCTGGCCGGTCGCGGATATAATTGCCGGCGAGTCAGGATGATCTTCAATAATGGATTGAAAGGTCAGATGGGAGAGAGAACGCGCCATCAACGAACCTCGCGCAGGAGAGTGGGGGAGACGTCGACGTTGTCGTTCAAATGGCGGACGTCCAGATAACCCCTGACTATTTTCACCGCAGCGGTGAAATCTTGTGCCAGCCAGCGCGATGTGGCCAAGCCGCAGGCATCATCCGGCGAGTACGCTGCTGCCAAGTGGGCGGCAACCCGTAATCCGACCGCGCTCAAAAAAGCCGAGCTGATGATCGGCCTCATCGCATGCGCCCGCGCCCATTCGATCAGACGTATTGATTCGTAAAAGCCGCCGTGAATACCGGGCTTGAGGATGACGGCGACGACTCCCGGGAGTGCATGGCCCAGACTGCGGAGCGATTCATCCAGGGCGATGGGTATGCCGGTCTCGGCATGGAATTGCGCCAGCAAACGGGCGTCGATCAGTGGCTCTTCGATATAGTCGATATTCAAGTCAGAGACGCTTTGTCCGAAACTAATGGCCTGCTGCAAGCTCCGGGCGCGATTGGCATCCAGGCGCAATTTGATCTGCCTCCCCACGGCGGCCTGAACGTCTCGCACCATTTTGATGTCGGCATTCACAGCGTTGCGGCCAATTTTAATCTTCAGCGTCTGGTAGCCGCTTTCGACCAGCTGCAGCGCGCATGTGGCCGCTTCCGGTCCGCCGTCGACGAGCGCGTTCACGGGGATCTTGTCGGCGGGCGAGTCGGTAAAAAGCGCGGCGATCGCTACGCCCCGCTCCTGCGCCGCCAAGTCCAGCAGCGCCGATTCGAGGCCGTAACGCACGGAGGGATACAGATTCACATCCGGCAATGGATCGGCCTCGCAGAAATCTTGAAAAGCTTTTCCCCGCAGAGCTGTGCAGGCGCGCAGCAACTGCGCCGCGGCCGCGTCGATCGATTCAGCCGATAGTCCGGGAAATGGCGCGATATCGCCAAAAGCGCTGCCAGTGTCTGTTTGCAGTTCGACCAGCAGGCCGTCGCGCGTCGTCAACGTCCGCCCTAACATCCTGATCGGGCGAATGAACGGCAAGCTGTAACGATAGATGTGAAAATGGGCGATGATCATACAAGCCACCCGACGGAGAACAGCAGGCTGAAGAGCACCAGCAGCTGGCCTGTTCTGGCCAGTACTTGATTGTAAACAGCTCCCGGTTTTTCGCGATAAAGGATGCAAATCAACGGGATGGCGGGAAAAATGACGACGCCGGCAGCGATGCAAAAGAGATGCTCGCCAGTCATGAGCACCAGAATTATCGGCATGCAGCAGGCGATCGTCATCAGCAGAACGTATTCCAGACGCCCCGCCGATGCGCCCAGCACCACCGGCAACGTCCGCTTGCCAGATATCTTGTCATTGTCAATATCGCGCAGATTGTTGACCGCCAGAATGGCGGTGGACATCAGTCCCGGTGCAATGCCGGCCATCAGCACGACTGCATTGATCTGCAGCACCTGTACGTAATAGGCGCCGCCGACCGCGACGAGACCAAAGAAGATAAAGACGAAAATATCACCCAGACCATTGTAGCCAAGCGGGAAAGGCCCACCGGTATAAAGAATGCCGAACAGAATCGACAAAGCGCCGATGATCAACACCGGCCAGCCGGCGCGCGCGAGCAGATAAATCCCGGCCAGGGCAGCTATTGCATAGGCGACGATGAAGGCAGTGCGCATGGCGCGCGGCGGCACCAGTCCGGCCGCGGTGGCGCGCAGTGGCCCCAGGCGCGTCTGCTGATCGTCAGAACCTTTGATATAATCATAATAGTCATTTGCATAGTTGGTGCCGATCTGGATCATGATGGCGCCAAAGGCGGCGAGCAGAGCGCTGGGCCAATGGCCGCCGCCGTCAGCGAACGCCAGCGCCGTGCCGATGATGACCGGCGCCACAGCGGCCGGCAAGGTTTTCGGACGGCTTGCTAAAAGGTAGGGTCTCAATTTCATACGGGCTCAAATGATAAGTGGGTTCAGCCGGATTATGGTTGTCGTGGAAATTTTGAAAAATCGGGTTTGCGTTTTTCTTTGAAAGCGTCGCGGCCTTCCTGCGCCTCTTCGCTCATATAAAACAGCATCGTCGCTGCGCCCGCCAACTCTTGCAGACCGGCCTGGCCGTCGCAATCGGCGTTGAGCGCCGCCTTGAGGCAGCGGATGGCGGTCGGCGAATGCGCCAGGATCTCCCGGCACCACGCCACGGTCTCTTCTTCCAGTCGATCACAGGGGACGACCGCATTGACCAGCCCCATGGCCAGCGCCTGCCGGGCATCATACTGGCGACAGAGATACCAGATCTCTCGCGCTTTTTTCTGCCCGACGACGCGGGCCATATAGCTCGCGCCATAGCCGCCGTCAAAAGAACCGACTTTAGGGCCGGTCTGGCCAAAGCGCGCATTGTCCGCCGCGATGGTCAAATCGCAGAGCAGCTGCAGCACATTGCCGCCGCCGATGGCATAGCCGGCGACCATGGCAATGACCGGTTTGGCGGAATGGCGAATTTGCCGCTGGAACTCGAGCACATTCAGTCGCGGCACTCCCTTTTCATCTTTATAGCCCGAATCGCCGCGCACCTTTTGATCGCCGCCGGCGCAAAATGCTTTTTCGCCCGCACCGGTCAGAATGATGACGCCGATCTGTTGATCCTCTTCTGCGTCGCGAAAGGCATGCATCATCTCTTGCACGGTCAGCGGTCGAAAGGCGTTGCGCACCTCGGGACGATTGATGGTGATTTTGGCAATGCCCGCCATTTTGTGGTATAAAATGTCGGCATAGTCGCAAACCTGTTGCCAGGCAAATGGGCTCATACGTCACTCCTTGCTTGTCAAAATGGACTGTAATACATTACAAAATTCAACGGGATTTTCAAAATGGGCATTGTGTCCGCTGTCTTTGATACAATAGAGTGAAACAGTTGCGCCCTGTTTTTCTATTTCCAGGGCGATTTTCGCATATTTGTCATCTTTTTCGCCGAACAGGTAGTGAACGGGCATCTGCAAACGCCGCAGTTCCCGCCACAGGGACGGCATATTGCCGCTGCCCAGGTTCAACAGGACGCGGCTCAAGGCGATGGGATCATTTTCAGACCTTCGCTGCAACAGCTCGGCAAATCGCGAATGTGCGCGCAGGCTGGCAAACATGTCCATGTCGTACCATTGACGAACAAAATCAGCCATGTCGTACATACAGAGCTTACGGCTCCACTCTGCTTCGAAACGTCTCCGGCGACGCCGGTCCGCAACGCCGGCCGTGCACGATTCCAGCAGCAGGGACGAGAATCTGGCGCTGTATGTCATCGCCGTATAGAGCGCAATGCGCCCGCCCATCGAATAGCCGAGCAGGCGGCATCGGGAGATGTCATTGATGTCCAGGACATCTATTATGGCGCGCGCGGTTTGCGCAAAGCCATAGTCGAGTCCGATCTTTCGGCTCCTTCCGTGACCGGGCAAATCAATGGCGAGAAAATCAAAATCTTTCAGTTGACGGACGACGTCGTGCCAGTCTCGCGTGTCACCCAGGAATCCGTGCAACAGCACGATCGGCGCCGACGTGGATGGAGCGAAACGAACATGATGCAGCATGGGCGGATTCACCGGCCTGATTCAATGAAGAGTCGGATTTTTTCTTCTACGGTTTGATGCAGTCGGAGGTTCTCCTCGGCAGTGGTTCTCACCTCGATGATGGTTGATTGCTCCCTGCGACACGAATCCCGATAGATATCACGGAACTCGGCATTCGATGCCGGCTGTGCATACGCCAGACCAAACATCGCGGCCGCCTGCTCAAAGGTCAAGCCGTGCGGCGTCTGGAAATATTTTTCCACTTCGGTGTGGCGTGCGATGGGCAAGAAGGAAAAGATGCCGCCACCATCATTATTGATGAGGATGATGATGATGGGCATGGTCGAGTTCCTGACCAGATTCAGGGAATTGAGATCGTGCAACGCCGCAATATCTCCGGTTATCAGCGTGACCGGTCGTCCCAGGCCGTGCGCATAGCCGACGGCTGTGGCGATGGCGCCGTCAATGCCGCTGGCGCCGCGATTGGCCGTGCAGGGGACTGCCGGTCCATCGCTGGCGGCGAAGAGATTCATGTCGCGCACCGGCATGCTGTTGCCAAGCAAAAGGCCGTGGTGGGGGAGGATGAAGCGGGATACGATGTGGGCGATGGCGGGTTCGTTGAGCGATTGCCGCAATATCTCATCCTCCGCACGCCGCCGCACGAGTTGCGAAAGTTTGGCCAGACGATCTGTCCGGGGCGAGGGCTGACGGTCTTGCATCTTTTTAGACAATTTTTGGCAAAAAAGCCCAATCTCCGTTTCGTACTTTTCTGTCAGCAGGTGGCCCGCATCCAGGCGACGAGGATCGTCATGGATGTGAATATAGTGCTGCAGCGGGTTCCTTTCCAGCCACTGCTGAACGGCTTTTGATGTGAGCGCGCCGCCGATGTGCAGAACGACGCTGATCTGCCACTCATCCGGTTGCCTGGTCGGGTGGAGTAGTCTTTCATCGAGGGCGGGCCATTTTTTTCTTCCCAGTCGAAGCCCGGAGGTGATATCCGCATAGACTGGCCACCCCAGCTTGTCGAGCAGCCGTTCGATGCCGCGGGCGTCACGGCCAAGGCGTCCCACGATGACCAATCCTTCCTCACTCTGGTCTATGGTCCGTGCCACGGCTGATACATCCTTGTCTTCAACCTGCAGCTTGCCCGTGCGATATCGCGTGAACGGCGCCTGATTGCGCTGCCATCTGCTAAAGGCTGCGTCTGCGGGAAAGGAGAATTTGTTCGGCGTCACCAGTGGCTCCCGAAACATGCAGTTGAGATGCACCGCTCCGGCAGGGAGTCGCATTGACCTGTGGATGGCCTGGTCTATGGTCGTCAGAATGAAGCGGGGAGAAATGTCGGTTGTCGGCGGCGGGAGGGTGAAGCTCCAGCGCGCATAACGACCATACAAATGGTGTTGATCAATCGTCTGGTTCGCGCCGGTGTCGAGTAATTCATGCGGCCGGTCGGCGGTCAGGACAATCATTGGCACAGCATCCATGGCCGCTTCGACGATGGCCGGATAAAAATTTGCCGCCGCGGTTCCGGATGTGGATATCAAGGCGGCCGGTGTGCCCCTGGCCTTGGCATAGCCGAGCGCCACATAGGCGGCGCCGCGTTCATCATGACAGATATGGCAGTCGGTTTGCGGATTTTGAGCTGCGGCAATGGTCAGTGGTGCGGAGCGTGAGCCTGGCGATATACAATAAAAAGTGATCCCGTTTCGCACCAGTTCTTCAATGCAGAGCGCTGCCCAAAAAGTATTGATATTTTCCGTTGCGATCATGCGACTCCGAACAGCTGCAAAAAATTTTGCGCCTTGTTACGCTTCTCCTCCCATTCCCTGTGGGGATCTGAGCCGTCGACGATTCCAGAGCCGGCGAACAGATGCAGCTTTTTTTCCTCGACAAGGGCGGAACGAATGGCCACGGCGAACTCGGCCTCATCCTGCGACACCCAGCCAACCGGTGCGGCGTACCAGCCGCGATCAAACGGCTCCAGCTGCGCAATTCGTTCGATCGCCGGATTTTTGGGATAACCGCCGACCGCCGGTGTCGGGTGCAAGGCTTCGACAAGTTGTTCGTTCTGCACGCCGGGACGCAGAGACGTCCGGAATTCACTCATGAGGTGCTGGACATGCGACAATTTGAGCAGATTTTCATTTGCTGTTTCGTCAATCTGGTCGCAAAACGGCGTCAGTCGATCGACGATCATTTTTTTCACCCAGCGATGTTCGCGCAGGTCCTTGTCCGATTTGCTCATCTCCCGGGCCAGACGTGCATCCTCGCCGGCCGTTTTGCCACGCGGCCGCGTCGACGCAATGGCCTCCGTCAACATGCTATCGCCGCTGCGCTGGAATAGACATTCCGGCGACATGCCGAGAAAATTGACGCCATGCTGGAACTGGAAAGAAAAATGAAAAGTATGGCCGTTCTTCTGCAAGAGCTGTTGCAGCAGGTGGAGTGGGTGCAGCGGATGTTGAAAAGTCAGGAGCGTTTTACCCGCCAGGACGATCTTTTCCAGCTCACGCCGCCGGATAGCAGCCAGCGCCGTCTCCAGCATTTGTCCCCATTGTTCACGGTCGGGTTGTTCTGACAGCTCGAGGATGGCGGGCAAACGCCGGTCCGCAGATTCCGGCGGTTTTAATTTCGCGACATCTCTTTTGAGCTCGGCGTAGAGCTCGGCCAGGTCATCGCGCGGCGAGATGAAAAAATTGATCGACAGCGTCTGGCAGTCTTTTGTGTTCGTCAGCTCAAAGCGCGGGACAAAAAAGCGAAATTTGGCATAGGGCAGCCACTCGTCGCCAACGGCTTGAGCCGGATCAAAGCGCATGCCGCCGAAATAACGGATATCACGATCTGCATGGATCAGGTAATGACGGATGTCACTCAGGACAGCGAGTGAATCCGAGATGATGTGATGAACGGCGCCACATCCGGCAGTTGTCCGCGACTTGTCCCGGCGCGACCAGAACAATTTAGAGTGTCTGTCTTGTGCATCGAGCCACGGAATTGGCTCAATGCCGGAGGTCTTGATCGTCGCCCGTTGAATCGTTGTGCCGCTGAAACGCCCCGATGGCAATGAATCGAGCGTCCGCTTGAGTGCGATTTCCAGGCGCGATTGTATTTCTCTTATATCAAGCTCGTGCATTTGCATTTTTTGTCATTTTTCAGCGCTGTAAAGCGTGGCGATTCCGCAGGTCAATGGACGGGCGCTGATCTGCATGAATCCGACTGACCGCAGTTTCTGGCAAAAAAGCTCGCCATAGGGAAACTCTTCGACCGTGCGGTTCAGATACGAATAGGCCCCGTGATCGCCGGAAATGAGCCCGCCAATCAGCGGCAGGACATGTCTGAAATAGAAAAGATAGATCTTTTTCATGGCGCTGTTTGGCGGCAAAGAAAATTCGAGGATGAGTAATTTCCCGCCGGCAGCCAGCACCCGAAACATCTCCTGCAAGGCTTTTTCCACACTCGCGACATTGCGAATGCCAAAAGCCATGGTGATGATGTCCACGGAACTGTTGCGCAGCGCAATATTTTGTGCGTCTCCATTGAGCAAGCGGGCATTTTTATCGGCCAACTTGCGTCGTGCAATGGCCAACATGTTTTTCGCCGCATCCAGACCGAGGGCAAGGTTGACATTGGGCCGTTGCCGCATGAGCGTCAAGAGCACATCGGCTGTGCCGGTCGCCAGGTCCAGCACCCTGAGAGGTCTGTCCTCAGGCACCTCACGCACGCATTGTTTCCTCCAGGCCACGTCGCGACCTGCTGATAATAGCCGGTTCGCCAGATCATATCGCGGTGCAATGCGATTGAACATCACCCATGATTCTGCTCTTTGATACTTTTCCATATTGCTTCACAAGATATTGATTTTCAACGCCAAAACCAAGAACATCGCCGATGGCGCGGTAAAACGTCAGTTGCAGGCTATCAGAGCTATCTAAGATAAAATGGACTCGTACATACGTCCGATTGGGACACATGTCCCAACTCAATTACCCGCCCAGAATGGATATTCTGGGCGATCTTGAGTCCAAAATCACGCAAAGCCGCCAAGCCGCAGAGGATACGCAAAGAAAAAATACAGAAATATTTATGCAATGATAAGCGATCTAGCACAATTACTAACCCGTCAAATTACTTCATCTGATTTGATTATTATATATTAATAATAAAGTTACGATGTCCTGCAATCAGGAAAAAA
>JAFGJB010000332.1 GCA_016929295.1 Candidatus Zhuqueibacterota bacterium
ATCGCTTATCATTGCATAAATATTTCTGTATTTTTTCTTTGCGTATCCTCTGCGGCTTGGCGGCTTTGCGTGATTTTGGACCCATCACGCCAAGTGAACGTAGTATTTTTTTCACATTATTCATTAACATAGTATCTCAGCGGTGAAAAGTATGAATTAGGCGGATAGAGCTTTTTCAATCTTTGATGTTGCCGATTTTTGCTTCGATTTTGAGCGGCTCCTTTGACGGCGGCTTGCTCGCCTTCTTTTCAACATTCCACAGGTGCAAGACGATGCCGATATAGATGAAAAAAAATGTCGCCAATAACAATCCATCCGCCCAGTCCGTTCCCTTGAACTCGCCAAGCATCTTGCCGAGACGATAATTCAAATTGAATGAATTCACCATGTACTCGGCTACATAATTTGCAAGTTTCATGTAGGGGCAAAGAAATAGCACAGAAAAGCTTACAAGCAAAAGTTTACGAAAAAAAGGAACGACCGTTTTCCCGCTTGACACCAAAAGCTGCCATAAAAAAAGGCAACAAAATGCCACTGCACTAACCGCTAATAACTGTTTCGTGTTTGAACTGATCAAGAGTTGCTGAGCTAACAGAACGTTCAGGACCATATACTTCTCCGACGTCATCTTTTATGGTATGAAATTCAGCCCCGGCACATCTTCCACACCATAATAGTCAACGTAGAGATATTTGTCAAGTAAATTAAACGGCCCTGTCAAGATCGATCGGCTTCATCAACTTCAAGTGGATCGCGATCAACTAGATCGCGTCGGCTGGTCTGAAAGGATTGCAGCTCCTCAATCGTCAGCTGAATGCGTATGTTGAAAAACGGATAGAGGTCGGCTAAAAAAGCGCCGCCATCATCTTCGGGGAGGCGCGCGACGATGGTGAGTGCGGCGAACTCGCTTTTGACAATATCCGCCTCGTCGCCTTTGCCGATCCTGACTTTTTTCTGCTTGATATTGAAAGGCCTGATTGTCGCCGCCTCGAGCACATACTCTTCTCCGGTGAGGCCATCCAGAAAGGAAATCCGCACCAGACCGCGCACCATATTGTTATAGAGCTCGCCCACCTGCAGACTGTTGTCCAGAGCCACCTCGGCCTGTATCAACAGCTGCCGGATAATGGCGTCGTCTTCTCCCTTGTCTTCGGCAGGCCAGAACTTTTTTATCATACAATTCTCAAATTTCAGCATAGATCACTCCCGCGTTTGTCACGTTAGGCCGTCAATTGACAATGAACATATGAAATTCCAAAATCGAATGCAAGTCATAAAGATTTACGCGCCAAAGCCAAAAAACATGTACGTCTCTTATGCAATGGCGGATTGAAGCCGTGCGCTGATAAAATATCCCTTGACTGTTGGCTGATAATTTAGTATAATTTTATGTAATTTTAGCACTACAGGAGAATATGTACAATGATGGTTCGCGTTACAGTTGAACGCGTAACGTTGGATACGTCAACGAGTCGATTTGTCGTCATTCTCAAGGAAGAGAAAGAGAATCGCTGGCTGCCAATTGTGGTGGGATCTTCCGAGGCTCAGGCGATTGCTCTGCAACTTGAAAATATTTCCCCGCCTCGCCCGCTGACGCATGATCTCATCCGCAACCTGCTCGAAACGCTCGATGCCAAGGTTGAACGCATCGTCGTCAACGATCTACGCGATAATACCTACTTTGCTGTGCTGGGACTCAACATGGACGGCGAGTTTAGAGATATTGATGCCCGACCCAGCGACGCCATCGCCCTGGCGTTGCGCACGGAAGCGCCGATCTACGTCGAAGGGCGGGTGATGCAACAAGCCGGCATCTCGGCGGATCATACGCCGCGGTCGCGTCGCGATATCGAACCGATCGATTTTTCCGCGCCGGAAGACATACTGGAGCAATTGAACGTTGATCTGCTCAAGGCCGTACAGGAGGAGCGCTATGAAGAAGCCGCCAAAATACGCGACGAAATCACCAAAATAAAGGCGGAGCTCCGGCAAAACAGCGTCTGACATCGTCTGTCTTCCAAGCCTCCACGCGAGGCTTTTTTTTTCTCATTTTGCGTCAAATCGGACCCCTATGGAGCAACTGAAACGATCTCCCTGGATATTCATTCCCACCCTCTACTTTATTGAAGGCCTGCCTTACGTTCTCATCAATTCGGTCTCCATCTACATGTTCAAGAGCTTTCAGGTGTCCAATCAGGTCGTCGGCCTGACCAGCGTCATCATGTTGCCATGGGTGCTGAAAATGCTCTGGTCGCCCATCGTCGATATCCATGGCTCGAAACGATCCTGGGCAATTTACACGCAGCTGTTGCTCGGCCTCTGTTTTGTCGGCGTCGCCGTCGTCGTGCATGCGCCCTCTTTCTTATGGCCCGCTGTGGCTGTTCTCGTCATCGCCGCCTTTGTATCGGCGACGCACGATATCGCAGCCGATGGCTATTATATGCTGGCGCTGACGCACCAGCAACAGGCGCTCTTTGTCGGCATTCGCTCAACCGCCTATCGGATCGCCATGTTGGCGGGCGGCGCCATCGCCGCGCTAGCCGGACTGGTCGAGCAAGCGACGGCCGATATCCCGCTTAGCTGGTCCATGGCCTACGGCGCCATGGCGCTGCTGTTTGGCATGGCTTTTCTTTTTCATCGCTGGTGCCTGCCGGTCGCGGAAAAAAGCATGAATCAGCCTCGCGGCGCCGTGCCATTTCTCGACGCTTTCAGGACCTATTTTCAGCAGGATAAAATTGTACCGATTTTGCTGTTCATCCTGCTCTATCGTCTGGGAGAAGCGCTGTTGTCGCGCATGGCTGTGCCGTTTTTACTCGATCCGCGCGCCGCGGGCGGGCTGGCATTTTCGACAGCCACGACCAGCCTGATGCGGGATGTCTTTGGTCTTTCCGGCCTCATTGTGGGCGGCATTCTCGCCGGCTGGCTCATCGCAAAATTCGGTCTAAAAAAATGCATCTGGCCGATGGCGCTGGCGCTCAATGTGCCAAATATCGGCTATCTCTATCTTGCTGTCGCCCAACCTGGGCTGACGATCGCCTATGCTGTTGTCATCATCGAGCAGTTTGGCTATGGCATTGGTTTTACAGCGTTCATGGTTTTTCTCATCTATATCGCCAAAGGCATTTATAAAACATCGCACTATGCCATTTCCACGGGATTCATGGCGCTCGGATTGATGCTGCCGGGCATGGTGAGCGGCGTGCTGCAAAACGCCCTGGGCTATGTCCAGTTTTTTATCCTCGTGCTCCTGCTGACAATCCCTGGCTTGATTCTGTTGTTGTTCATCCCATTGGAAGATAAATCAACATGAAAAAGAGTGCATTCAGGCTGGTACTATCGACTCTCCTGATTTCATTCGCCCTGGCCGGATGTACGCAGGAGAGCACTGCGCGACAACGCGACGAACGCGTTCTTGCGGGCATCGATGTGCTGTTGTCGCAGCAACTTGATCTGGTGAAAAGAAAAAGGGTCGGACTGATCACCAATCCCACCGGCATCACTTCGGAGGGCATATCCACCATTGATGCGCTCTATGCGCACCCGGATATCCACCTTGTCGCGTTGTACGGGCCAGAACATGGTGTGCGCGGCAACTTTCCCGCCGGCGAAAAGATTGCCTCCGGCACCGATGACAAAACCGGACTGCCGGTCTACAGCCTGTACGGCACTGCTAAAAAACTCACCCCGGCGCAGTTGCAGGGGGTGGATGTGCTGCTTTTTGATATTCAGGACGTCGGCATTCGCCCTTACACCTATATTTATACGATGGCCTATGCCATGCAGGCGGCGCACGAAAATTCAATTCCGTTCATAGTCCTCGATCGGCCAAATCCACTCGGCGGCGAATTGATCGAAGGGCCCATGCTCAAAGAACAGTACGCATCATTCATCGGCCTCTATCCGATTCCTTACATTCATGGTATGACAATTGGAGAACTGGCGCTCTATTTTAACGCCGAGTTCGGCATCGATGCGCCATTGACGGTGGTGCCGATGCGCGGCTGGCGTCGACGGATGCACTTTGCTGAAACGGGTTTGTCCTGGGTGCCAACGTCGCCGCACGTGCCGCAGGCGACGACGCCATTCTATCTGGCGACAACCGGCGGTTTCGGCGAGCTGCAGACGCTGAACGAAGGTGTCGGCTATACGCTGCCGTTCCAGCTCGTGGGAGCGGAATGGATGAATGCGGACAGCCTGGCCGACACCCTGAATGCGCTCGATCTCGTCGCGGTATTTTTTCGCCCGGTCCATTATCGGCCATTCTATGGCCATAAAAAGGACATTCTGCTGCATGGCGTTCAGATACATATCAGCGACTATAAAAGCTATCGACCAGTAAAAACCCAAATCGCCATACTCAAAACGGTGTACGATCTCTATCCGCAACAGACGATTTTTGATCCGGTGCATCTCGATATGTTCTACAAAGCTATGGGAACAGAAGAAATCAGGCTGATGATTGAGGATGGCCGGCATCTGGACGAAATTCACCTCGTCTGCGCCAGGGGATTGGATGATTTTGTAAAAAAACGTAAAAAATACCTCCTCTACGATTGACGAACTGATAAACGGCGAACTTTTTCGCCCGTACGACGTCAAACTAGCCAAAGGCTGAGCAAAAAAAGTGTTTAACGGATTGATGATGATATATTTAAGACAAGTGATTATCTTATTTCTCGCTTTATTCGCCTGTTCACCGCAAGGTCAGGATAAAGTCTATTATACGGTGAAAATCGACGACTATGACGTCATTGTCACGAGCGAAGGCGAGCTGCAGGCAAAGAGCGCTCAGGTGCTGGTGACGCCGATGGTGCGGCCGGCGCCGACTATTTCCTATATGATCGAAGAGGGGACTGCGGTGAATAGGGGGGATGTCATTGTCAAATTCACCCAGACTCAGCTCGAGACAGAGTATTTGAACGCTTTGGATGAAGTGGAGACCGCCAAGGTGGATTCCATTAAAACCGAGGCTGAGCTGACCCTG
>JAFGJB010000333.1 GCA_016929295.1 Candidatus Zhuqueibacterota bacterium
CCGTTCACCTCGATCGGCCACCGCTGCACGATCCGCAACAGCGAGGTCGAGTTCTCGCTCGTGCTGGATGAGGTGGAAATTCTCGACCTCGGTGTGCGCATCGAAGGCAGTCTGCTCGGCGTATCAGCCCGCATCGTCAGCTCGAGCGGCCGGCCGCGATCGAATCGCTTCATGGTGGGGGATCAGAGTCTCATAGAAATTCCCTAGCACAAAAAGAGGCAATGGCAGATGGATGCCGCCTTTCATTCAATATAACATGACATTGTGACAATGTCCCAGCCCATCTGCACAGCGCTCGATTTCGAGATCCCTGATGATGAGGCCTGGGATGCTTCGCCCGACTGCCGGTGGCGCCTGAATGTCGAATGTCCGGAAAAAGTGATATCTTGTTCATTCAGAAAAAAGGCGTTGATCAAAAAATCAACGCCTTTCAATTGAACCCAGGCGAGGATCTTTTCCTGGTGTTCAAATGCTCCTGTCACAGGGCGCGATCATTTCAGCAGCGTCATGCGCTCCGTCTTGACAAAGCTGCCGGCGGTCATGCGATAGAGGTAAATGCCGCTCGGTGCAAGCTCACCAGCGTCATCGGCGCCGTCCCATGTGACCGTGTGTGTGCCGGCGGGCCGCAGACCCGTCACCAGCGTTCTGATCAGCTTGCCGTGAATATCATAGATGTTGAGAATCATCTCTGATTTTTCCGGCAACGAGTAGCTGATCGTTGTACTCGGATTAAAGGGATTCGGGTAATTCCGCGACAGCGAATACGCCCTCGGCGTCTCCGGCGCCTCGTCGACGTTGCTTGTGCTAGTCACCTGAACCGGGCCGTAGGAGGTGCTCTGACCATCCAGACTGACCTCTTCCAGACGATAGAAATAGACGCCGCGCTGCACATCACGATCGAGGTATTCGTACTGCTGGGAGGCGTCCGCCTTGCGGATCAGCTCGGCATTTATTTTCACATAGTTCTCGTCTGCCATGCTTCGGTACAGATTATAACCGGCATGATTTGTTTCAGCTTCGACATGCCACTCAATGACCACATTTTTGCCATCGGCATAGGCTTCGAAGGACTTTAGTTGGATGCCCACCGGCGGGCACTCGATGCAGACGCTCAAATTGTTGATGCCAGATGTTTGGCTGCCGGATATCAATTCCTCCTGATAGACCTCTTCATCCCACACATTGTTATGCGATGACACCTGGAACTCGGAGTAGTTGTACGGATCGAGCGGAAACGATGCTTCCCAGCCGTCCGCGACCCAAAAGGTGAGGTCGCCCGTCGTGTACTGCTGTTTGTTAAAATAGGCAAAGGTCTTATCGCCGGATGCGCCCTCGTAGCCGGCATGGACGATTCTGGGATAGTCCGGATCGGTCTCTTCCATGGCCTCCGGCAGCTTGACCCAGATCTCTTCTCCCTCTGTAACATCGACGATGACCGGACAGATGGGCGTCGGCGGCACCGGATCTATTAGGTGGGCTGCCAGGACCATGACGTACATCATCTCAGTGTCGCAGTCGTATCTGACATAAAGATAGGAAAGCACATCCTTTTCGGGATTTGCTGCTCGGTACATTTCCGAGTAAAAATCAGCCGTCAGGTCCCAATCGCTATAGTCACCATCGACCGTTATGCCTGAACCGTAGTTTGGCTCACTGCATTGTGCGCGTCCATCCTCCGGCGATAACATCAAAATGGCCAATGTCGCCAAGCCTGCCAAAATGTAACAGCTCAACTTTTTCATGAACTTGTCCTCCACTCTCACTTTTAAGGTTTGCCTGCTTTTGCAAGTCAGTCTTTTACTGCCAACACCCCTGATCGTCTTTTGACAATAAATAGTACAATTATTTACACTGTTTTATTCCGAACAAATTATGTGCCACGCAATTGTGCACAATCGTGGCTACGAACTGTCCGTGCGGCACGGATGTCATCATCTGTGCCCAGCCATGTGGCGAATGGGTGGGTGAAATCACCAGATTGGTCAGTTGACCATGCGGGAGGGAGCACCTCCATGAATTGAAAAAAGGTGCTGATACGCGAACGTATCAACACCTTTTATGATAGTGGAAAAAGGCGAGTTCTATTTCAGCAGGGTCATGCGAGCCGTCTTGTGGAAATCGCCGGCCTGCATTTGATAGATAAAGATGCCGCTTGGCACAGGATCACCGGCGGCATTTGTGCCATCCCATTGAATGGAATAGACGCCAGCCGGCTGTGTAGCGTTCACCAATGTTTTGACAAGTTGTCCTTGAATATCGTAGATGGTGAGCATCACCTGTGAACATGTCGGCAATGTGTATTCGATGGAGGTCACCGGATTGAACGGATTCGGATAGTTTTGAGCTAAAGTGTAATCGATGGGTGTATCGAGCATACCGGCGACGGCTGTCGCGGCTGCCTTTATCGGGCCATAAAACGAGCTTTGGCCATCCAGGCTGATTCCTTCGAGTTGATAATAATAGCCATATCGCGCGCCGATATCGATGAACTCGTACGTCGCGCTCTTTCTGTCACCTGTCGAGACGATGAGTGAAGAATTGATCTTGACGTATTCACCCTGCTCCGTTTGACTGCGATAGATGTTATAGCCGGCATGATTGATCTCAAATGCAACATTCCATTCCAGCCTGGCGCCGCTTTCGCAGGCAAACGCCGCAAAGGAACTGAGCTCGATGCCGATCATATCACAGTCCACACAGAGCGTCACGTACTGAAGTCCACACGGTCTTTTTACATGATCGTCATCAAGTGCATTACTGTGAATCTCGAAACCAAAGACTCCCTCGGCCAGGGGAAAAGAAGCTTCCCAGCCATCGGCATAAGCGCCGTCAATGCCGATCCAGGCAAATTGCTGTTGACCTGTCGGAGAGGATGAGACGGCCGTTTCGCCATCTAGCAAGAGATAAACGTGCTCACCGTCTTCGATGACAATTTTATTTTTCGCCAAAACCAGCACATTCAGAATATGCTCGTCGCAATCATATCGCAGCCAGAATTGGGCAAGAACTGCATAGTCCGTTTGCCCACAGATATACATCTTGCCACTTGGCGGCCAATTCGGATTCCACTCACCATAGTCACCATCAATCGTCGCTGCACCAAAGCTCGGAATAATATCACAACAGGCTTGTGTGCTTTCAGGCGCGAGCCCGATCATGATGAGCGCCAGAATGCCGAGCATTGCCAGTCGTTTCATCTGTTCCATGACACATCCTCCACATTTAGAGTCGTACTTTTCAGTTGAATTGAACAATTGGAAAAGGCGGGAAGCCCAGCAAGAAGCATATCTTGCAGCACTATATCTTCCATACGCTCTAATAGGCACTTTTGCGTACGCCATTCTATTTAACCTTTGTGAAAGAGAGCAGATTTTTGTAAATTGAACCGTGAAAATTATCATAGAATTTGATATCCTTCAGAATATATTGTGGTGATCACCAACCCCAATTCATTCCGCGTGTTTTGGGGTTTTTAGCAACAGCAGGACAGATGATCTCATATGGAAAGAAAAAGAATCAAAGCTCGCCTCGAGTTGGAAGATAGCTCGGTCTTTCAAGGATATTCTTTTGGCGCGCAGACATCCGTTGCCGGTGAAGTCGTTTTCAATACCAGCATGGTTGGTTATCCGGAGAGCTTGACTGATCCTTCGTATTACGGCCAAATCCTCGTCTTGACCTATCCTCTCATCGGCAATTATGGTGTCCCCGAGTCGAAAATTGTTGACGGTCTGGATGAGTGGTTCGAGTCATCGCGCATTCAGGTCACCGGTCTGATTGTGTCAGAATATTCCTTCGATTATGACCACTGGAGCGCCGGCAAGAGTCTGGCGCAATGGCTCATCGACCATAATGTCCCCGGCCTCTATGGTGTCGATACGCGCATGCTGACCAAGCGGTTGCGCGAAGAGGGTTCCATGCTGGGGCGACTGCTGTTCTTCACTGAAAACAAGAGTTTTTACGATCCCAATAAAATCAATCTTGTGGCGAAGGTCAGCGTCAAAGCTCCCATAGAGTATGGTGATGGCGATAAAAAGGTCATCCTCATCGATTGCGGGGCGAAGGACAATATCGTACGCTGCCTGCTGCAGAGAGGCTTGCGCGTTCGTCGTGTGCCCTGGAACTATGATTTTACCAGTGAGGAGTTCGACGGTGTCATGATTTCCAATGGGCCCGGCGATCCAAAAATGTGTCGCGAGACAGTGGACATCCTGCGAACGGCCATGCAGATCGAAAAGCCGATTTTTGGCATCTGCATGGGCAATCAGATCTTGTCCTTGGCGGCCGGCGCCAACACCTACAAGCTCAAATTCGGGCATCGCAGCCAAAATCAGCCGTGCGTTGAGGTCGGCACAAAACGGTGCTATATCACGTCGCAGAATCACGGCTATGCTGTCGATGGCCGAACGCTGCCACAAGGTTGGGCGCCGTGGTTTGTCAACGCCAATGACAGCACCAACGAGGGCATTCGCCATCTATCGAAGCCGTTCCGCAGCGTGCAGTTCCACCCTGAAGCCGCGCCTGGTCCCGTCGATACCGCCGGCTTGTTCGATGATTTTAAGAGGTTGCTAATATGAACGGCCTGCCGAATAAAGTGATCATCCTGGGGAGCTCTGCTCTGAAAATCGGTGAGGCCGGCGAGTTTGATTATTCCGGTAGCCAGGCGATCAAGGCTCTGAAGGAAGAGGGCGTATTCACCATCCTCGTCAATCCCAATATCGCCACCATTCAGACATCCGATCATCTGGCGGATCAGGTCTATTTTTTGCCCGTCACGTCCTATTTTGTCGAGCAGGTGATTCAAAAAGAAAAGCCGAACGGCATCCTGCTGGGTTTTGGCGGACAGACGGCGTTGAATTGCGGTTTGGAACTGGAGAAATCGGGAGTACTGGCGCACTTTGGCGTCAGAGTGCTCGGCACGCCGGTCGAGGCGATCCTGAACACCGAAGATCGTGAGCTGTTCGTCGCCAAATTGCGGCAGATCGACGTCCAAACGCCCCGCAGCTTCGCCGTCACCGACATTGATGAGGCGGTGAACAAAGCGTGTGAGATCGGCTTCCCGGTGATGATACGAATTGCTTTTGCCCTCGGTGGACTGGGTTCCGGTTTGTGTCGCGACGAGAGCGAGGTGCGTGAGCTGGCGCAAAAAGCATTGAGCTATACCCGGCAAATTCTGGTGGAAGAGTATCTGCTCGGCTGGAAAGAGGTCGAGTACGAAATCGTCAGGGATCAGTATGACAACTGTCTGTCCGTCTGCAACATGGAAAATTTCGATCCCATGGGCATTCATACGGGCGAGAGCATTGTTGTCGCCCCCAGTCAAACGCTGACCAACCGCGAATATCACAAGCTGCGCGCAATAGCCATTCGTACCGTTCGTCATCTGGGCATTATCGGCGAATGCAATATCCAGTATGCGCTCGATCCCTACTCTGAAGATTATCGGGTCATCGAAATCAACGCGCGACTGTCGCGCAGCTCGGCACTCGCCTCCAAGGCCACCGGGTACCCGCTGGCGCATGTCGCAGCCAAGTTGGCGTTGGGGCACAGCTTGACCGAGGTGTCGAACTCGATCACCAAGGTGACCAAGGCCAGTTTTGAGCCGGCGCTGGACTACCTGGTGGTCAAGATTCCGCGCTGGGATCTGCAGAAATTCAAACAGGTCTCCAAAAGGATCGGTTCCGGCATGAAATCAGTCGGCGAAATCATGGCTATCGGACGCACCTTTGAAGAAGCGCTGCAAAAAGGACTGCGCATGCTGGAGAACGGCGCCAGCGGTCTGGTTCTCAACAGACACTTTGATGTCACGGACATAAAAAAAGAATTGGCAGAACCAACCGATCAACGCATCTTTGCCATTCCGGCCGCGCTCAAGTCCGGCATGACCGTAGATGATATACACCGACTGTCCTATATCGACAAGTGGTTTCTCTACAAAATTAAGAATATTGTCGATATCGAGGAACAGCTGGTCACGGTTGGCGAGCAGCGCTGTCCATGTGATCTACTGCAAGATGCCAAACAGCACGGATTTTCCGATGAGCAGATTGGCCGCGCCCTGGGCACGACGGAGCTCGATGTCCGCCAATTGCGGCGGGCCTATGGCCTCACTCCCAAGGTGAAACAGATTGATACCTTGGCGGCGGAATATCCGGCGCAGACCAATTATCTCTACCTGACCTATAATGGCGCCGAAGACGATCTCGCTTTTCTCGAACGCAAGTCCGTCATGGTGCTCGGCGGTGGCGCCTATCGTATCGGCAGTTCAGTCGAGTTTGACTGGTGCTGCGTCAATTCGGTCATGACCTTGAAAGAGCTTAATTATCAGACCATCATGGTCAACTATAATCCGGAGACAGTGAGCACCGACTATGACGAATGCGACAAACTCTATTTTGATGAATTGAGTTTCGAGACCGTCCTGGATATTTATGAGAAGGAAAAGCCGATCGGCGTCATCGTGTCGATGGGTGGCCAGATACCGAACAACCTCGCACTGCGATTGGACAAGGCCGGCGTCAAGCTCCTCGGCACCTCTGCCGGCAGCATCGATAACGCCGAGGATCGCCACCAGTTTTCCAAAATGCTCGATGGGCTGGGCATCGATCAGCCCGAATGGCGAGAGCTCGCCGATATGGATGAAGCCATCCGCTTCGGCGAGGCTGTCGGTTATCCGGTGCTCGTGCGTCCGTCGTATGTTTTGAGCGGCGCTGCCATGAGCGTGGCATCGACAAACGAAGAACTGAAAAAGTTTTTGAATAAAGCCTCTGACATCTCCTCGGATCATCCTGTGGTCATCTCCAAATTCATCGAGAACGCCAAGGAAATCGAAATCGATGCTGTAGCGCAAGAAGGCGAGCTGCTCGTCTATGCCATCTCCGAGCACGTCGAGAACGCCGGCGTCCATTCGGGTGACGCGACCATTGTTCTGCCGCCGCAGCGAACCTACCTGGAGACGACGCGGCGGGTGAAAAAAATCGCTCGCCAATTGGCGCAAATATTAAAGATAAATGGTCCGTTCAACATGCAGTTTGTCGCCAAAGATAATGAAGTTAAAGTCATTGAACTGAACCTGCGCGCCTCGCGCAGTTTTCCGTTCGCTTCCAAGATTTTCAAGGTGAACTTTATCGACATTGCCACGCGGGTCATCATGGGGCACCATGTGCCCAAAATCGACCGTTCGGCGTTTGATCTGGAGTACGTCGGCGTCAAGGCGCCGCAGTTCTCCTTCACCCGGCTCATCGGCGCCGATCCGACGCTGGGCGTCGAAATGGCCTCGACCGGTGAAGTGGGCTGCCTGGGCGATGATTTCGAGGAAGCGTTTCTCAAGGCGCTGCTCTCCGTCGGTTACAAACTGCCGATCAAAAACATACTCCTGTCAACCGGTCCGATCGAATCCAAGGCCGAATTCCTGCCCAGCACGCGGTTGCTGCAGGGCATGGGTATGAACTTTTATGCCACCGGCGGCACCGCCTCGTTCATGCAGGCGAACGGCATCACGGTGACAAAGCTCCACTGGCCGCTCTCCGAGAAGAAACCGAATGTCAATGACTATCTCGAGACCGGCAAGATCGATCTGGTCATCAATATCCCCAAAAATTATCAGGAAGAAGAGTTGACCAACGACTATATGATTCGTCGCAAGGCGGTCGATTTTGCCATCCCGCTCTTCACCAACCTGCAGCTGGCGCGTCGATTCGTCGAGGCGATTTCGCGCAAGTCGATTGTGGATCTGCAGATCAAGAGCTGGAAAGAGTATCTGTGAGAGACAAAAGTCGCACTGCTTTTCTCGCCGTTTTTGCTGCCAGTGCGGGTGATGAAAGCTGATTATGAAATTGGCTTGAGATGAAAAATATCCGACGTTCCGCAAAAGTGCTGACGTCGTCAGTGCTGAAATATTGGCCACAGGTTTCGAGAGATGTTGTGCGCGGCCTGTTGATCTCAATCTTGTTGCTGACTCTATTAGTGTTTGTCGGCACTGCCGGCTATAGACTCATCCTGAAAACCGGGTTTCTGGAATCGCTTTATATGACGGTCATCACTATTTCGACTGTCGGATTTCGCGAAGTGGATGCTTTGAGCGGATCTGCTCCGGGAAAAGTATTCACGATTTTTCTCATTTTCAGCGGCCTGGCTATCGGTGGTTATGCGATCGGTACTATCGCTGCGTTTTTAACCGAAGGCCAACTTTTGAATGTATTGAAGGGGAGTCGTATGGCGTGGGAAATCACCAATCTTGAAAATCACACCATTGTCTGCGGATATGGCAAAATCGGCACCGAGGTGTGCGATCAACTTGCTGCTCTGGGTATGCCGTTTGTCGTCATTGACAAAGATGAAGCGCGCATCGATGAGGCCATCGGCAAGGGCTATCTCGCGGCGGTCGGCGATGCATCGGAGGATGAGCTGCTTTTGCGCATCGGTGTGCGAAAGGCCAGGTCTCTGGTGAGCGCCATCACAGACGACTCGGCCAATGTTTATCTTGTTCTGACCGCGCGCACGCTGAACGAAAAATTATACATCATTGCGCGCGGCACAGATGAAATGTCGAGCAAAAAGCTGGAACGGGTGGGCGCCAATCGCGTCGTCTCTCCCTATGAGATCGGGGCGCGACGCATGGCCGCCTATGTCGTCAAACCCGAGATCGTCGATTTTTTGGACGCTTTTACGCCCGGAAAATCATATGGTCTGCAACTGGAGCATATCGTGCTAGCAAAATCGAGCGGGCTCATCGGCAAAAAACTGAAAGAATCGAACATCCGCGAGTTGACGCAAGGGGCGCTGGTCATGGGTATATGCAAAGAAAAGGACAAGATGAATATAAATCCACCCGGTGAGACCGTGCTCGAGGAAAGCAACATTCTTCTCGCCATCGGCAGCGACGAACAGCTGAAGGCATTGCAGGACTTGGCCGGATGAGCGATGAAGGCAATATCACGGACAGTGTCGCACGTTATCGTCGCCTCTGTCTTGTCATCTCCCTGGTCGCTCTGGCACTGGCTTTTGCCTCCAAGTACTATGCAGGCCCTCATCAGCGCTTTGCTGATGCCTATTTGGGCGACGCCTTCATCGTCATTTGTCTCTACTTCTGGCTGGCGCTGCTTTGGCCGCACCTGCGCATCCTGACAAAATCCGCCCTCATCTCCGGTCTGGCGGTCGGCGTCGAATTGCTACAGGCGACCGATCTTCCAGCTTCGTTGCACTTGCCGGCGCCTTTTGTCTTTGTGCTGGGAACGAGTTATGATCGACGAGATTTTATTTTTTATGGACTAGGAGTGCTGATCGCAGCGCTTGTCGAAAAGATATTGACCGAGAGCCGCGCCCGGCGGTTTCGCAACGCCAACTCATGAGTTCTGGAGGAGCACGCTCAGGAGGAGTATGCGCAGCTTTGCTGATGATTTTCTCAACATCGCCCATCGCGGTGCCTCCGGCCATGCGCCGGAGAACACCCTGGCCGCCTTTGTCAGGGCGGCTGAACTGGGCGCCGATGGCATTGAATTTGACGTGCAGTTGACCAGGGACGGCGTTCCGATCGTTCTGCACGACTATACTCTGGAGCGCACGACCAATGGGGCCGGCTTTGTCCTGGACCGACGGTTCGACGAGATCGCCGAATTGGACGCCGGCGCATGGTTTGCACCAGAGTTTGCCGGCCTGGCTGTCCCCACTTTGGACCAGGTTCTCGATTACGGAAAAGACAAGCTGCTCCTCAACGTCGAGCTCAAAAAGTCACCCCGACCTGACGAGCTGGTCGAACGGGTCTGCTCACAAATCGTTAGGCACGACATCCTCGAGCAATGTCTGATCACCTCTTTCGATGCAAAAGCGGTCGCACTGGTTTCGCAGATCCTCCCCGAGTGTCGAACCGGCCTCTTGATAAACAAAATAGCCGAGGCGATGTGGGAGGGTGACTGGCCTTTCCTTGCCCTCAAACATGATCTCATCACCGTTCAAGTGCTGCAAAGAGCGGAAGAGGCGCGAAAAAAGATCATCGCCTGGACGGTGAATGAGGCAGCCGAGGTGGAAAAATTATTGGACCTGCGGGTGGGTCGGATGATCACCAACTTTCCCGATCGGCTCTATAAAAAGCTGATGGAAAGGCGTGGAAACGCCGAGGAACAGCAAAAATGGTGAAAATTTAACATGTCTAGATATCCCTTTTGCGGAAAAGCCTCTTTTTGAAAATCCTCACTCGCGCGGATGGCAGCGTCTGATAATATAGTCGCAAGTATGCTATGATATTATTCATAGGGTCGCATAATTGCAAATATATCTTGTGTATCTGCTTTTCGCAATTATAATATTATCAATCCCTTAATGATGGTCTATGTTCTGGCATGAAAATTGTCTTCTACGGTGTGAGGAGAAACGATGAGAGTTGCGATCACAACATGGCAGGAGAGAATTTCGCCGTTGTTCGATACGAGCCAGTGGCTGCAGATAACTGATGTCGATGAAGACGGGCTCAAGTCGCACCTCGAATATATGGGCGATCAACCGCCGCTGGCCAAGGTTGAAAAGCTGAAAAATCTGCGGGCGGATATTTTGATCTGCGGCGCGATCACGCGGCCGGTATACATGGAGCTCATCCGTTCCGGTATGGCTGTTCACCCCTTTATCTGCGGCAGAGTTGAAGAGGTGCTGGAGGTTTACAGGCGGAACAGAAAAATAGAGGGCCGTTTTGCCATGCCCGGATACGGACGTCGTTTACGGCAAAGAAACCGCCATCAGCGCGGAGGACGACATTCTTTTTGAAGGTGAAAGGAGAGATCATGCTGCTCATTCGTCAAGATTTATGCACTGGCTGCGGCGCATGCGTCGATGCCTGCCCGTTTGGTGCACTGAGCATA
This sequence comes from Candidatus Zhuqueibacterota bacterium, assembly GCA_016929295.1. Taxonomy (GTDB): domain Bacteria; phylum Zhuqueibacterota; class Zhuqueibacteria; order Residuimicrobiales; family Krinioviventaceae; genus Kriniovivens. The sequence goes on from JAFGJB010000333.1 coordinate 10,848, forward strand.
AAAAATGGCAAAGCCGTCATTGACCATAACGCGTGTCGCCTCTGTGGTGTCTGCATAAATGCCTGTAATTTTGGCGCCATGTCCATGGAGAAAGAGCAGCCGGCCGAGGTTGACTATGCAACCAGCGGATCCTCCTTTCCAGCTCGCTCGGGATTCCAGCCAGGCGCCGGAGCGGGAAGGGGAAGAGGCATGGGACGCGGCATGCGGCGTGGCCTCGGAGGCGGCGCGGGACGAGGTATGGGAGGCGGCATGGGACGTGGCGGAGGAGGGCGAGGCCGACGGTGGTGACGAAACACTTGATATTTTGTCATAGAAAATTAATGAACATTTCAGCATGGAACAAAGAATGAGGAAAAGATGAAAATTGCCGTCACTGCAACCGGAGGCGCGCTGACAGCGCAAATGGATTCGCGATTCGGACGCTGCGCCTATTTTGTCATTTATGATACGGAGACAAAAAAATTCAACGCCTTTACCAATCCCGCTGCCGCCTTTGCCGGCGGCGCCGGACCGGCGGCGGCGCGCGAGTTGGCAAAATACAGCGTCGAGGTTCTGCTCACCGGTCATGTCGGCTTGAATGCGGAACAGGCGCTGGCGGCGGCGAATATCAAGGTCGTCACCGGCTATAGCGGCACCGTACAGGAGGCGCTGGATGCCTATGGCAAAGAGCATGCGGCATGAGGTTATTTATTGCCTAAATGGAATCATCGGGACGGTATCAACCGCCGAGGGCGCAGAGCCACGCCGAGAAAAATAAAGAGATTCTTTAAAAAGACACTTTTGATACAGTACCGCAGGAACATAAACAATCATTTTTTTACAAGGAGGTTATCATGCCTTACGGAGATCGCACGGGCCCGCTTGGACGGGGTCCGATGACAGGACGAGGCGCAGGCTACTGCGCCGGCTATGGAGTGCCGGGTTACGCCGCTCCCGGTTTTGGTTTGGGTTTTGGTCGCGGCCGCGGCTGGCGGCGCGGCGGTTATGGCTTTCGGCATAATTTTTACGCGACGGGACTATACGGCTGGCAGCGCGCCGGTTGGGGCGTACCCCCGCCGGGCGTCGCGGAACCGACCAGAGAAGAAGAACTGGCCGCACTGCAAAATCAGGCGGAAGCATTGAAGGGCAGCCTGGATGCCATTGAAAAACGCATCAAGGATATTGGCGACAATCTGGAAAAATGACGTGTCGGCCATGACACCCTGTTAACTCGTCGTCAAACGAATGCCATAATCAGATGTGGCGGCGAGTTCCCTTGGGGTCAAAGGTCATTGCCTGCGCGGTTGCTCATGAAACTCTCACATGGAAGGGTAATGAATGAAAACAGATGTTTTTCATAAATTGCACTCTGACAAGTGAATATTTCTCTCGACTGCATCCCATGCATCCTGAACAGCTTTTTACGACTGCTGAATAAGCAGGCCATCCCGCAGGAGCAGCGGCAAGAGGCGATGCGCCTCCTGCTGGCGCATCTGGTGCAGGCGGATTATGGCCAATCGCCCGCGTTGCTCGGCCGGGAGATGCACCGGCTCATCAGGAAAATACTGGATGATCCGGATCCCTACCGCGACAGCAAAAAGGCGGCAAACCGGATGATGCTGCAAGAGCTCGAAAATTTTCGCGCTCGCATCAACGATGCCGCTGATCCGCTGCAGACCGCGCTTCGACTGGCCATCGCGGGCAATGTGATCGACTATGGGCCACAGCACCAACTGGATGTGTGGGGAACAATAGAGCGGGCCGCGCATACGCCCCTGGCGGTCGATGATTCGGAAGCGCTGCGGCGAGAGTTATCCGCCAGCAAACAGCTTTTGTACATCGGCGACAACTGCGGCGAGATCGTGCTGGACAGGCTTTTGCTCGAGACCATCGCGCACCCAAACGTCTTTTTCGCGGTGCGCGGCGGCCCGGCCATCAATGACGCGACGCTCGAAGATGCGCTGGCCGTCGGCATCGATCAGTTCGCCCGCGTCATCAGCACGGGCGACGATGCGCCGGGCGCGGTCTGGGAGACGGCATCGCCGGAATTCAAGGATGTTTTGCTGGCATCCGATGTGGTCATCGCCAAGGGCCAGGGCAATCTGGAGGGTCTGAGTGACGTCGATCACAACATCTACTACCTGCTCGTCGCCAAATGTGAGCTGATCGCCGCTCGAGTCGGCGCGCAAAGAGGAGACTTTATCCTGCGCCATGCGCCGAGAAAACCAAAACGTGAAAACACAATAGACTAATTTTTTTTGTTGTGA
>JAFGJB010000334.1 GCA_016929295.1 Candidatus Zhuqueibacterota bacterium
GCGAAGAAATGATATTGATTTTTCATTGCCTCGCTTATCTAGAGAGGTTTACGATATCGCAGCACATCCATTTTTCTCTGCGAACCTCTGCGTTCCTTTGCGCCTTGCGTTTAGCTTTTCGTAATTGCTACATTGTTTGGTTGCGGCCAAAGACCGCGCCAAGATCGCCATGGCTGCCCGCATCGGAGCGCGAAGCAATCCAGCGCCACGAGCACCGCCCTCGACCAGCATCCCGGCGCCTCGCGGCGCAGCACCAGTCATTGCGAGCGCTCCGCTGCAACCGCAGATCGCCGACAAGCTTCCTGCCCTGAGATCGCCACAAGTGTCCCGCACGTGGGAGCGCGATGCAATCCAAAGCGGCGAGCACCGAACCTCACACAAGAACCTCTCCCTTCAGCAAGCGGGACACCTTTGCGATGACTGCTGCATCCAGCAAGCGGGACGCTTTCGCGATGACGTTACAAAAAAGGGGTAATCTCAAACGGCAGATTACCCCTCGACATTATGCGCACACCTGATTACGGACCACTGACAAAGCCCTGGTTATGGCCTTGATTGTGTCCCTGGTCGTGCGTACAAGGAAGTGTTTTAAAGAACGATACAACATTGTAGTAGAGTTTGCCGTCGACGATCGCCTCGGTGCGCACGCGGGTCATCTCACCGATTTGCAGTCCATTGACGACTGTTTTGGCAATACCTTCGCCATCCGTGTCCATGGTGACCGGCGTGACGGATCCCGGTCCCAACACAACCGTGAACTTGACCGGGATGCCGACGATCGGTTTGTCATCTGCATCGAGCAGTTGTCCGAACAATGTCGGGGCGACCGAACCGCGGCCGAGGATATCTTCGGTGGCGGTGTTGATGAGCCGCACATCGGGGACGGTTTCGCTCGAAATGACCGAGAAACCGACCTGCGAGCCGCCGTCGAGCAAATCGATGCCGGGATCGTAGACAAAGTTACGATTGACGTCGACGATGACATCATAATCGCCCGGCCACAGGCGCAGGGGCAGGTAATAACCGGATTTGGTCTCGCCGCGCAGGCGGAACAGATCGATGGCGCCGGAGCGCTCGTTCATCTGCACAAACGCCGGCATCTGATGCGTGCCCACGGTGCGGATGGTCACCAGTTGATCATCCTGTTGCCACATATCCTTGTGCGGCGCGACAAATACGGCCACCCACTGCGGCAACGGCGACCTCCAGGTCAATAAATCACCCGGGCGCACCGTCGGCTCCACTTTGGCAAAGAGCGGATCCAGATCGGCGAAAGAATTCTGATGCATCCCGGTCATGTTGCAGGCAATATCCAGCACAATGTCCGCTGCACCCGGCGCTTGCTGGACAACCAGGCCGGCGATTTGCGGATCCGAGACCACATCGCCGACGTTGTATTCGCCATACGGCGCCGTATCAGCGATGATGTCATAACTGCCGACCGTAGCGGACGGCCAAATCGTCGTAACTGGAATCGTGCCATCGCTGCCGGGAACGACCGTTTCAGCGCCGCCGGTGACATCGGTGAGCAGATCGCCCGGTTGATAGTCATTCGATTCATTGACGACCAGCAGCTGGACCTCGGCGCTGATGTGATATCCCATGACATTGATCGCCGCTCCGCTGAGCGCTGCCTTGCCGCTGAACGTGCCATCTGACTCAACTGCGTGAATCTGCGGCTCCGGGGAGATGTCATCGACGATTTCGAAGCACACCTCGTAGCGATACCAGGGATCATGCTTGGGCGGCTGGGTGACGAGGATCGTGTAATCGCCCGCCATATTGACGCGCTTGCCCTCGACATCGACGCCGACATGATAGAACACCGGCAATTGCGTGATCTTGCCATCGCGATCGGTGACGATGACGGCGCGTTTGATCGAGTTCTTGCACTCGGGGCATCCTTCGATCACCTCAATGTTTGTCTGCTCGAGCGGAATGAGGCCATCGATGGACAAAAAGATGTCCTCATAGGTGTAGAACGTTGTCTTTTCGAGTCCTGATGAGTTGGACAATGTCGTGAGCTCAAGCTGGCCAAAATTGCTGATGCCCAGAGGATCATTCACTTCATTGGTGCTGCAGATCACCAAAAACATCGAGGCAACAACCATGGTAATGATGACGACAAGTCGTCTTGTTTTGGAGACGTTCATTTTATCCTCCCTTGGATTAATGATTCGTGCTGCCTCTCATAAAATGCGCTGCCATTCTCTTCTCAATTATTGTTTTTAATTTTTTGTCCTGGAAATATTGAATAAATTTTCGTCCTCAGCCTTGCTGTTCGATTCCTGCGCCACATACTGGTGAGCCTGGCGAAAAACCTGGATGTTATTTGTCACATAGTTAGGCGTGAGGTTTTGATATAAATATGTCAGCTTTGTTCCTGTATAGACCGAGATACCGGTCTGTATGGGAGCATGCTGCGTATAAATGACGTTGGTGGCGCGATAAGAATAGTCATAATAGCCCGGCATGGTCACGCGAATAGATCGCGGCATCGACCTTTTTTGCGGCGAAAACGGGAAGCGCAGCATGATGCCGCCAAACTTGTCCAGCTCGGTCGAGCCGAAAAAAAAGCCGACCGATGTGTCGCGAAAATTGCGCGAGAACTCGAACAGCGGCCCGGAGTCCTGCATAAGGTACCTGTTATAGGACAAGCCAAACTGACAATCCAAAAAATCGGCATAGTAGGTTGCATACAGTTTGCTGGTTGTCGTGCGCATGCTGGAATAGTTCCACTCGCTCGCGTAATAGAGGAGAAAGCCCGTGTATTCCATGCTGTAGCCCACGGCCAGATGGCGCTGCCAGAAATGCTTGATCACTTCTCCGCCCACACCCCAGCGGTTGGGGTTGAACGCGCCAAAGGTCACGCTCGTCATCAGGTCAAATGGCAGCCGCACCATCTGACTGAGCGCGGCTTTGGAAAGCTGCGGATAATCCTTGAAGCGATAATAATGATAATTGACATCATTATAGAGCGGGATCGATGCCTCGACATAGAGGGCAGCACCCCGCCACAGCGTAGTGGACAAGACCGGCATCAGCGCGAAAAACATTTTAAAGCGATCGTCATAATTACCGAGGTGCACGGAAAACGCGGGATAGAGGGTGATATCCAGCTTGCCAAACGATCTGTTCTTTGCCGCGGAGGGCGCCGACCTGGCGAGACTTCTGACGCGCACGATATCCGCTCCTTCCGGCGCCGCATCACTTCCGGCCAGGAACCGGCGATAGTCGCGCAGATCAAATTCAAGCTCACAAATCGGCAGCGCGCGCCGACATGGCACGCACGCGACGCGACGTTCATCCTCCAGTAGTTCGTTCAGCAGAGCGGCAACGATGCCAGCGGCGAACAGCTCATTCCGATAGAGACGATTTTCATAATAGATCGCCACGGTGTTATCCTGGCGCGAGCTGACGCGTATATTCTCAAAACCGTATTCTGCGAGTCGTGCAACCAACGTCTGAGAATTTTCAAAGAACAACGCCTCCGTCCGGATGACCGGACAGATGAAAAAAAACAGGAGCAAAATAAAATATCTAGCATTCATTCATTTTAGCATTCACGGGTGCGATCAACTGCTTCGAATCCATTGGTATCTATGACATCAGTCAAATATATAATACGCCATTCAAGCCGATTTGCAGAAAACGGACGCATAAAAAAGTGCAGAATTACAAATTTTATTCGTATCCCGTTCATCGATGAGAAGCCGAATCCATGCGATCACGTCGCTTTTCGCCCTTTGCGGATAAAAAGTCTTTAATAATTTTCACCATGATTTCTGCGACATTATCAACGGATTGAATGAATGCAGTCCATTTTTCCCGGTGCCTGTTTTTAAGATCTGGATCACACAGCATGTTGACAATATGCTCAAAATTGTGCTCATCAATCGCGTCATACTGGTAGAGGAGCCCGTAACTTTTCTCATAGTCGCAGTAGCCCAGTTGTATCCTGTTTATATAAATAGCGGGCGTACCCAGGCAAACGGCCTCCGATGCCGTCGTCGCGCCCTCGCCGCAATAGCAGTCCGCGTATGCCAATACGTGGTGTAACTCGTGCGGAGAGAAATGGTATTCAAACGGCTTGAGGTCGTCCGGCAATGGACTCTCGGAAGAAATGATGATGCGTTTATATTTTCGGACGCGCTGGATCAGCTTTCGCTTATAATGCAATGACATGCCATGCAGACCGATATCATGAAAGGCCGTCCACGAAACGAAGCGAAAAAAAACAAAGGGTTGCTCCAAATTGGATGCCGCCAATATTCTCTCATCGTGCTTGAACAAATCGGGATGCAAATAGGCCAATTCATTGTTGCCATTGTATCGAATATGACTTTTGCCCAGGTTCTTCCGGTACTGATGAGATGTCACCTTCAGCGTCGTCAAGGGCAACGTCAGGGTATCGAGCAAGCCGCGATTTTCCGAATCTATGAAGGCGATGAGCGGAACATGGGACAGGCAGGAGACGACCGCGCTGTGCAGAGATAGATTTCCGGTGAGAATGACATCCGGCTTGACAGCCCTGACGATGTTGAAAAACTGCATTACATCTCGCGGTATTTTGATAATTTTTCCGACCAGCGTTTTTCCGGTCGCACCCATTTTGACAAAAGGCAGACAGAGTCGCTCGAGCAACGCAAATGTTACATCCTTATCCTTTGCGGCAAAGACAATTTTCCACCCCTCGGACGACAGTTGGGCGAACAGATTTTTAAAATGATGCACCTCTGCCGGATGACAGATATCAATCAGGACAGTGTATTTTTCTTTTTGCATTTGCTATCCAGGATACAACCTGCATGAACTCGCCGAGAATGGGCGCAACAGCCGGCACGGATGGCATGATCCCTCATTATCACGCCGACGCTGTTCGCACTCATTTTGATCTCGCCTTTTTCACAAAAATCTGATACAGTGCTCGATAAAGATAGGCGAGATCCGTGGAAATGGGCTTTTTGAGATAGGATTCGATATACTGCTTTTCGGAAGCCATGTGTCCTGCAAAAGAGTCCGGCAAGTCCGCATAAAAGGGAGGAATGAGCCCGGGTTTGGCTTTCATCCGCAATTCCTGCATTTCCTGGGGATACATCTGAAACTTGGACAGGCTGAGCGGCCGTACGCCAACGATTTTAAGATCGCCTAAAATTAAATTATACAACATCGGCAATTCATCCAGCCACAACTTGCGCAGCACATGCCCCCAATAAGGGATGCGAAAATCGTCATCC
>JAFGJB010000335.1 GCA_016929295.1 Candidatus Zhuqueibacterota bacterium
CCAGGCGCTCGTGCGCATTGGGTCTCGGATAGGGGTGATCCGGCTCGGTCAGGCCGGAGACTGTTTCACTGGACAAACCGACGCTGATCACATCAATGTCCGCACGCGGAAAGCGTTTGAACAATTCGTACTCGAAAATGGTCACATAACGGCCATCCTGCGTGATGCTGTCACCGAGGAAGGCAATGCGGCCGTCGAGGATGGCGGCGCGGCGCTGGCAGGAGAGCGTGGCAAGGCATAAAAATGAGCTCAGGAAAAGACAGAGGCCAATGATATATTTTTTCATAAAAACGACCTTAAAGCTGCGTGCATTTCAACAAAATTAAAGACTAACATGAGAAGTATATTAATTAAAATGCCTTTCAAAGACAACTCAAATCTTAGCGCAGATCATTTTTTGCCAGGCCGATGACATGAACTGAACCGTCCGACGAGCCGATCCACCATGCCGGAACAACCGCAAATGCTGTCAATCATTTTCTGCATTCACTGGCAAAATATTCGACATTTTTTAGACAATTTATAGACATTTTATGATTTCATGGAATATTGTCTAATTTTAAGTGGTTGTATTGCTGTTATTTTCGTAAATTGCAGTATAAAAAGAGATCATCAGGGAGAGCAAAATGAAAAATGTGTTTTTTTTCGTGACGATGCTGACCGGATTAGTACTGGCCCAATCGCCGCGCGGATCGATTTCCGGGACGGTGGTTGATACGCAAACCAAAGAGCCGCTGATTGGCGTCAATGTGCTGGTTCTGGACACTCAATATGGTGCATCGACAGATCTTGAGGGACGTTACTTCATCGAGAATGTGCCTGTTGGCGCTTACCGCCTGCGGTTTGATTATATCGGTTACGAATCACTGTTGAAAACGGATATCATTGTGCGGACGGCGCGCGCCGAAGTCGTGGATGCGCAATTGAAGCAGAGCATGCTGGAAGGCGAAGAGATTGTGGTGACCGCCGGCTACTTTGCCGATGAAGAGCGCGTGCAGCCGAGCACCATTGGCTTGTCGCGCGAGGAAATTCGCCGTTTTCCGGGCGGATTCGAAGACGTTGTGCGAACGGTCTCCACCCTTCCCGGCGTGGCCATCAACAATGCGGGCGGCAGGAACGATCTGCTCGTCCGCGGTGGCGGTCCATCCGAGAACCTCTTTGTCATCAACGGCATAGAAGTGCCGAATATCAATCACTTTGGCAACCAGGGCACCAGCTCGGGAAGTCTGAGCTTTGTCAACCTCGATTTTGTCCAGGATGTCACATTTTCCACCGGCGGCTTTGGCGCGCGCTATGGCGATAAAATGTCGTCCGTGCTGACACTGCAGATGAGCGAGGGTTATCCGACAGCATTTGAACCCAAAGTGACGATCTCCGCGTCGCAGTATGGGGCGGACTTTGAACTGCCGCTGCAGCAGCGAGGCAATCTCATTTTTTCGGCGCGCAAGAGCTATCTTGATCTGATCTTCAAAGCGGCCGGCTTGGCGTTCGTGCCGGTCTATACGGACTTTAATCTTATCGGCCATTATGATCTGTCGCCAAAAGACAAACTGTTCTTCATCAGTCTCAGCGCCATCAATGATGTCGATCGCGATCTGAGCACACCGCAAAATCGGGTTGAAAACGCCGGCATCCTCGGCAACGACCAATACCAGGCCATTGCCGGTCTGAGCTATCGCCGCATCCTCAACTCGGGTTATCTGGATGCTGTGGTCGGCACCAATCTGTTCAAATACGGCTTTAAGCAGGCTGAGCCCGCAGGAGACGTTTTCTTCCAAAGCGATGCGCGAGAGCGCGAAGCAAACCTGAAACTTGAACGTTACTGGGTGGCATCGAAAAAGCTCGGCGTGCGCGCCGGTCTAGCGTCAAAGACGATCTTTTATGAAAACAACATTGCTTTTGCGGATACCATCTATGATCGCAGCGGCAACAGAATAGCGGTCGACTTTCTCGGTGTACCGCAAACACAGGCAGTCGACACCACGGCGCAGAAATTTTCCGGCTATGCGGAAGTGGATTGGAATGCCTCGACGCAATTCGAGATCAATGCCGGCGTACGAGCGGACTATTTCGGCTTTCTCGCAGATGAGCTCTATCCGGCGCCGCGTCTCTCCTTCAAATACAAGCTCACTCCACAGCACAGCATCAAGCTGAGCGGCGGCCTCTACTATCAGTCGCCTTCCTACGTGTGGATGACAAATCCGAACAACAAAAACCTCAAAGCGCTGAAAAATACTATGGGCGTGCTCGGCTGGGACTATCTGGCGCAGGAGGATGTTCGCTTTTCTGTGGAGACCTATTACAAGCGCTACGATGATCTGCCGACCGGCACGGCGCCTGGTCTGAATGATTATATCGTCATCACCAATACCGGCACCAGCTATGGCGGCGCCACGGAAGACTTTCAGTCATTCGGCTATTTCGACATGGCGTCAAACGGCTATGGTCGCTCCTATGGCGTGGAATTTTTGCTGCAAAAAAAGTTCTCCGGCACGCCCTATTACGGCCTCGCCAGCCTGACGCTCAACAAGACCGATTTGACGGCCAACAACGGCATCACATACCCCGGTCAATACGATCAACGATTCATCCTCAATATTTCCGGCGGCTACAAGCCAAATCCGAGATGGGAGTTCTCGGCCAAGTTCAGATATTTCACCGGCGTTCCTTATACGCCCGTGTATCGCAAAGGCGAAAATCCTGCCAACCCCAATGAGATTCAAAACCTGCCGGAGGACTATCTGGCCGCTCGCCTCAATGCAGCGCATCACCTGGACGTTCGCGTGGATCGCTATTTCAACTTTGGCGCCTCCACCCTGACGGTCTATCTGGATGTGCAAAATTTGTACAACTATGCCATCCCTCTGCGGCCATC
>JAFGJB010000336.1 GCA_016929295.1 Candidatus Zhuqueibacterota bacterium
GCTTATGCAGCGGCGGTTCTGTTCGAAATTCAACTGCCGCCGGTGTTTGGATCAATCGATAGCGAAATACCGATTTATGGCACCATGCGCCTTTTGGCCGGCTTTGACAACCCCATTCGGTTGACAGGCTATCGGATCGAGTTCAGCAATGATCCGGATCGCCAACTGTGGTGGCCAACGGATGGGATGCATACAGAACCGGTTACGGAAGGCCTTCTCGCTACCTGGAACACGACCGAACTCTTGCCGGGTGATTACGGCTTGCGCATCACCTTTTGGCACAGCTATGGCGATTCGACATCAATTGATTCTTATGCTCGCCTGGATGAAAAGACGCGAATTCAAGATGGCGACGATTCCTCCCCGCTGTCATTTTGTTTGAACCGGAATTATCCCAATCCTTTTAATCCGGCGACCGAGATATCATTTCAGACTGCAAGCGCAGCGTGGGTCACGCTTGCTGTGCACAATTCATTGGGCGAAAAGGTTGCGGCGCTTGTGAATGAAACGTTGTCGGCGGGCAGACATCGCGTTCTATTTGATGGCAGAGCGCTGCCGGCGGGCGTTTATTTTTATACCTTGAAAGCGGGAGAATTTCAGCAAACTAAAAAATGTCTGCTGATCAAATAATAGTTGCATTGTCAGCAGATTGAAAACTGATTATTTTTTTTATAGCGATTCTGTCCCGATTAAATTTATCCATTTTCTATTTTTAAAAAAGATATTTAATGGCTTTGCTTTTACAGCCATCAATACAGGTCGCACACAAGATACACTCCGCATTTTCCATTTTATTAAATTCCACCATTTGTTCAACTGGCAGGCTCATAGGACAATTTTCCGTGCAGGTATGGCAGTGAACGCACAAATCAGATACGGCTGCAAGACGAAGAGATCGCCAGCCGATTCTATTGCGGATTTTTCGGCCGATGATCATAAACGGCGCCATCCAGCAGAGATGATGGCAGAATGAACGTCTGCCCACGATGAGTGCAGGAAGCACGATCAGCATCAAGACCATCAGATAGGTGATCAACGCATACACCGAATCAATCGAGAGACCAAATTTCATCTGGTAGAATGGATTGAATTGTCGATAGCCGCCATTTTTTATCGCAAGAAGCACGATCATGGCGATCCACGGTGTCCATATTAACCATTTTATAAAATTACTGCCTGTGATCCGCTTGTTTCTCACCGTCATCAGCGCTTCCTGCGCCCCACCCGCTGGACAAACCCAGCCGCAAAATCCGCGTCCGAAGACCAGTGCGGATGTAAACTGGAGAACAAACATGATGAAACTTCCAGAGATCACGCCATTGAGCGTACCGTCTATGATGAGATACGGAGAAAAGAAATAAAAGAATGCCGGGAACAGGAAAAATGATACGAGCACAAGTCCGGCTCTAATTTTTTGGCGTCTTTTTTTCATGAAAGTTGTTTTTTGTTGGCATCAGACAATAGCAATAAACTGTTTCGTTCAACGTTCAAGTGTCACAAAAGGCTTGCCACTCTGTTTGCACAGCCACTGCACGAGCTGACGGCCGGAGAGCGCTGCCATGACAGTACCGGAGAACGGCAGGGTCCACTGGCCAACCATATAAAAACCGGACAAGCCCGGCAAGCTGCGCAGCACGGTCTGCTTCATCATATTCTCCGGCGTTATATACCAGCCATCCGGAGAGCCTTGCCAGTTTCCTGTGTAATGAACATACGTCGCGGGTGTCGGTACATCCACGACTTCGACCTGCGAGGCAAAACCGGGCCAACGCTTGTCCAGCTCGGCGATGGTAAAGTCAGCGATTCGCTTCTTCTCCGCTTCGTAGCGACCGCGGTCGCGCGCCAGTTCTTGCCAATAGTCGTAGCGGGTCGCGTACCAGACTTCGACCGCCGATTTTCCCGGCGGCGCCATACTGGGATCAAAGCAATGATGTAAAAAGCACATCCAGCCGTGTTCCTCCCCGGCGATGGTAATTGGCTTTGCCAATTCGAAAATAATTCGATGCGGCTCACCCGACATATCGCGGTTGACGCCGATCGCCACGTGTACGAGCGGGCGTACCGGCAGCCAGTTGTCATACATGTCGCGGATTTCATCGTCGAGGTAGCGGCCGCCGAGGATGTCAAAGATGACCGTGTGGCTATCGCCCGCCCAAACAATAATATCAGCGCGGTGCTCGCTCCCGTCCTCCAGACGCACACCAACGGCCTGGTCGTTCTCGACGATCACATCCTTGACTCGACTTTTGTAAACAATCTCGCCGTCGAGTTGCTTATAAAAGTCGGCCATCCGAGTGACGACGTGCCGGGAACCACCGAGGGGAGCACCGGCCTGACGCACAGCGGAATTCATGAACCCAGCCAGGGCGACCATGGGAAAGCGAAGCATGGGCCAGCCCGGTGAATCGATGAAAAAGCGAACAACATGGCGCAAAAAAGGATCCTTGAAACGCTGGGCGAATTCCTGGATCGTCTGCTTTCCATATTTGCGAAATGTGCCCAAAAGCGGCAAAATGGCGGCCATCATTTTCAGCTTGTCGAAAATGGTGGTCATCTCAGCCGGCCTGAGCGACATCGCGCCCATCATATTTCGTCCATTGATGAGACGCACAAATTCATTTATCAGATCGGCGTCGGCTGATGAATGTTCGATCATCTGTTCCTGCAGCCGCTGACGGTCGGTACAAATCGTCAGACTCTTCCCCTTGCTCTCGATCCGCGCCACATCGTCGTGGTAGTGAAAAGTTTGATCCTGAACAACGCCGAGTTCCACCCACATCTTGTGAAGCGGTCCTGACTTGGAGCCTGTGAGCATGTGCATACTGATATCAAAAGTGTATCCTTTGCGTTTCCAGGACGTGCACAAGCCTCCTGGAATGCTATGCATTTCAAAGATGGTCGTCTTGTAGCCGTTCATACGAGCATAACAACCGGTTGAGATACCCGCAATGCCGGCGCCGATTATGATCATATTTTTCATATACTTTTCCTATGTTACAACAACACTACCTATTTTGGTTTGAATGAATCGAATATTGCTCTGACGGAAAATAGGAAACCTGCTGAAAACTTGAAACTAAAAATTTTTAAATCTTAATCCACACAAAAAGCATGGCGTCCAATCCTGTCGCTGGTAAGGAAACTATCTCGGTTGAAAGTTTTTACCCAAAGAGTTGAGTTTTGAATATTGATGATTTGGTAGATTTAGTGTCGTTGAATTAATGAAAAACTTTGATTATTTTTATAGAGTTTTGTTGCGTCTATCGTACTAATAACTCTGCAGAATAATGACTAAATGTAATGTTAGAGGTACCAATGCGACTTAAAAGGATAAAAAATGTCCTGATTATTGCCGGATTCATAGTTTGTTTGCTCATCATTGCTGCTATACTCGTGTTCAGATGGGTATACAACTATTCGGTAGAAATGGCTCAAAATACGATTATCCCCGAGCCAAAGGGTGCTCTTCCTGTCATACGGTCGGATTCAACGGGCTGGCCATCGTGGAAGGGAATAAGCAACAACAACCACGCCGCGCCCACACAAATTATTACAGATTGGGCAAGTGGCTTGGAATTGCTTTGGAAGGTTGAATACTTGTGCCGAGGTGAACAGTCCATTACCTGGTCATGCCCTGCAATCAGTGGGAATCATCTCATTGTTCCAGGAAGACATGATTCCACTGATGTCATTTTTTGCCTTGATCCGCAACGCGGCCATCTTCTCTGGTCCTTTCGTTACGATGCTCCGGTGGACAACTCATCTTTTGGAGAAGGTCCGCGAGCGACGCCCACCATTGACGGCGATCGCGCCTATGTGCTGTCGCGCGGTGGACAGCTCTTCTGTTTGAGCCTCAAAGATGGAACAGAGAAATGGCATAGAAACTATGTCAAAATGGGCGGTGAAGAGCCCAAATGGGGATTTGCGGGTTCGCCTGTCGTTTTTGGCAATAGTCTCATTGTCCAGGTGGGTGGGCAAGCCCTGGTGTGGGCGTTGGATAAACAAACAGGCGAAACGCTGTGGCAATCCGAGCCCGCACCTGCTTCCTACTCAACTCCAGCTGTCCTTCAGCATCAAGGAGAGACCATTTTGCTGGTCGTTGGAGGACAAGAATTCTTTGTGCTGGATGCAGCCACGGGTACAACTTTGTGGAAAACGCCATGGACCGTTCAAAACAATATAAACATCTGCACACCCGTGTATTCGCCGCACTATGGAATCGCAATTATAACTTCGTGGTACAATAAAGGAACACAAGCGATGCGCATGAACAGAGATAGCGCAGAGATCCTCTGGCATAGCAATGCGCTCAATGCGCACCAGACCGATCCCATTATTCTCGGAGATTATCTATACGGCTTTTCGGGTATGAGCGCTCACAACAATGATGAATTTAAATGCCTCAATATTAATACTGGAGAGGAACAGTGGACATCATCCGCCATTGGCAGCGGACAATTCATTTTTGTTGATCCCTACTTCTTGAGTATCGATATTAAAGGCAACCTCTATCTGCTGCGCGCTTCTCCGGTCGAGCTAACAATTGTTGCGAGTATAAAAAATCTCATCAGCACAGATAATGCACGATTGTGGACAAAACCGATTATCGCCCAGGGGAATCTCTATCTTCGTTATGTGAATCAGTTGTATTGCTATAGAATTGCCAATTAACAGACTGCTTTTTATCATATCGCTTTTTCATAAATTGGATATATCTTGTACAATTTTCCACCGACAGACTCATCGAAGCGATTGATAAGATCATTGTCCTCTAAATTCCAGGACATTTCACACCACTGGTAATCCAGCCGCGTGCCGGTCATGCCAACAACCATGCAGAAATCCGGGATCATGCAGATTGGCATATGAACGGCAAGCTGAGCTGTTTGGATAGGTATTATTCTGTCAATCGAGTTTCCATTTAAAATCAGCGGTTGCCCATTCGATCCAGTCATCCGTTATTTCATTGACATTCAGGATGGAAAACCACAAGTTCC
>JAFGJB010000337.1 GCA_016929295.1 Candidatus Zhuqueibacterota bacterium
ATCGCAATCAAAGGCGCCGTGCAGCAGATAGAAAATCGGATATTTATCCGCACTCGCCTCATAGCCCGGCGGCGTGTAAACGTGCATGCGGCGGAAGCGCTGCAAAGAGTTCGAATAATAGGTGATTTCCGCCACTGCCCCGTGCGGCACCTGTTTGGCATCCATAAAATCGGAACCAGGGACATGAAAGAGGCTCCACACATTCATATTCGACTCGCTGATGGAGGTGTTACGCGGATCAATGACTGACACGCCGTCGACGTTGAAATTGTAACGATAGGCGCCAGCGAGCGGACCAACGGTGATGTGCCACAGGCCGTCATCCCTTTTTGTCAGCTCAGCGCCCTGACCCATGCCCGGGATATCGGTGCCGCCGAGTCGAACTGATTGGGCATTGGGCGCATAGATGCAGAGTCGCACCTGGCCATCGGGCAGAATTTTCGGCGAGGTCAGCGTGTCATTGGGCGTAGGAGTGCGTCGGAAATCTTGCGCTCGCATCGTCGCCATTAGCAATAAAATTACGGTGCAAATTGTCAGTTTTTTCATGTTGTACATTTCCTTATTTAAACTATTTTCTTCTGGACAATTCCTCAATCTCGACCTGCGGCGGCAATGCTGCCCGACAACAAAGGATCTTCCGAGTAATATTCAAAATTCCGGCCGCACAATGGATTGCGATGCAGATTGAGCGCCGGCATAAGGATGATGTCGACGCCATATTCCAATACCTCCTTGCCGATGGCCTCGCCGACGGCTTTCACCAGCGTCGTGTCCCATGTCGATGCCAGCAGGGCGGCAATTGGAAATGCCGTGGCATAGTAAGTCACACTGCTGTCGCCATCACGGATCGGCGAAATACGTAGACCAGCGGGACTATCAGCCAGAACCTTGGACGGCATATCGTATTCCGGCAGGGCACAGGCTGTCCCGGCGGCTCCTGGCACCTTTTCCTCTGTTTGGCCGACAGCTCCGCCATCAGCAGGAACGCCCGGGAATCGCATGCCCATGCCAACCACGAATTTGGCTTTTTCCTCCAGGGTTATCTTGGCGATAATTTCATCCATTTGGCGGTCCAATTCCGTTTGCGCCGAGCACGTTATAGTAAATAGACTGATAAAGATGACAATTTGTTCTGCTTTCACTTTCGTTGCCTCATTTTTTATTCATTCAATCCGAAACACGCGATACGAATGAGGTTTCAATGCGAGCGCAAATCGCTTTTCCCCGGTACTTTGGCCGAAAAAGCCCTCGATTTTTTGGCCTTCGAGCTTTTCGCCGGACAGGATATCGTGGAGCTGCGTGACATTTTCGGCAGTGACAATGGCCACATCGGCGCTATTGTCCAAAAAAGACTCGATGATAAAGGTGTTATTGTCATAGACAAAGAGACTGATCTGTGCAGAACCTTCGAGGCGAACTGGCATATCAGCGGAAACCGTCTGGCGAATTCGATTGAGCACTGCATCGGGGAGATTATAGAGGTCGGTGAAATTTTCCGGCACTGTCAGGACATAGAGTGTGCCGTTGCCGTATCCAGCGGAATGCAGCACCGGCCAGCCATTGGTGTCGTCAAAGGCAGAGATCTCTTCCCAGGAATCATTGGTGAGATAGTTGATCTGCGGCAGGAGCATCTCAACCTTTGCCTCGGAGAGCGGTCCCCAGCCGGCGCGGAAATTCTTGACAAGGGCCTTGCGGTCGGTGTAGCGCAATTCGACAATGTCGTCGAGGCCTTTATCCTGCAGTGCGCGCAACAGACCGGAGGTGATCAGTAAATTTTTGCCATCCAGCAACTGCTTTTTCATCTTTTCGACAATATCAGGATCAAAGGCTGCCTGTTCGGTGAGAATGACCATGGATCTATCGGTTGGGAACTGCGGCAGGAGGTCCATCGGCATGCCGATCATGCCGAGAAACGTCGGCAAAAAATCCTCGCCAACCGAGTGAAAAGGCTTGTAGCTTGGAATGCCGATCGGTTTACCGAGCTCGCCCAGGAATTGGTCCACCTGTTCGAGGGCATAGCCGCCGAGCAGGGCGAGCGTCGCATCAGCGGAGAGGCCGCCGTCGTCCCGTTTCGCCGGAGCGATCATCTCGTCAAAATTCAGGCTAGCGCCCTGATCCTGCCACGGCGCGCGCAGTCTGTTGTCAATGGGACGCTCCAGCTGGCGAAAATCGAAAAAGGTCTGCTCCGGCGCTTTGGCGAACAGGGTCAGCCACAGCTGCTCGGCGTAGCGGTCGGCGTAGCGCATGCCGCCGCTGTCGACCCAGCCGCCGCGATTGCCGCCAGGTTGCAGATTTTCCAGATAGCGGAAAAGGAGATAGCCGAGATAGGCCTGCAGGTGCTGATTGCTCGACGGATCGCGCGTTTCTGTGCCGGTGTAGAGGCCGTCAAAGAGTCGCGGACCAGTCTCGAGGTTGAAGCCGAGTCCCTGAAAATGATCGTACCAGTTGGGATATTTGATCACCACTTCGACTTTTGGATTCACCCTTTTCGCCGGCTCGAGTATCAATTCTTTTGCCGCATCGGTGAGCAACTGCAGCCGGAAATCTGTCCAGCTGCGGTCACCCTTGTTCTTGATGCACAATTCACATTTGCAGCTGGTGAAGAAAAAATCATCCAGGATGACCTCGTCAAAATTTCGCGCCGTGAACTCGACAACCTCTTTGAGCTTTTGTCGATGTTCCGGATTGGAATAGCAGTAGGTTTGAAAGCGATTGCCTTCGTTCACCGTGATGGTGATGCCGCCGGAGGTGGCGACGCCGCGTTCATGGAAAAATTTCTTCACCTTGTCGAGCGTGGATTGCTCGGCCACGACCATGTCGCGGTGCGTCTCGAGGTAAATTTTATTCACCTTGATATGCTTTGCCATGACGTCATAGCGCTGTTGCAGCCACTGCAGATCGTCCATTTGGCGGACCTCATAGACGCGAGCGTAAATCGCCGCGTTGAAATTTTTATAGGGATCCGCTCCCTGAGCTCTAGTTGTGATCGATATCATGAGGATAAAGCTGTAGAACAGTTGGCAAAATCTTTTCATTTTTGCTATCCTTTTTGTCATTTTAAACATAATTTATACAATTCGCAACCAGGCAGACAGGACGCCGGCAGCCACGACGCTCTTTCGATGATTCGATTCACGCCGGCGAGAAAGATTCATTACCTGCCATGATATGTTCTCCTCTATTGGTTGCATCAACAAAAAAACAGAGTTCAAGCCTTTGTTAGCCTGAAAAAATCACGCACACAAAGACACGAAGACTCCAAGATTGATTTTATTATGTTTAAGAATAATCCAGGTTAATTACCAGGCTCGATGAATCCCGCCAAGGCATAGATCAGTGCGCCCTGCCAGTTGATGGCTATCTCATTGGTGGCGAAACTGCCCTGTTCATCCACCCAGCCCGTGGCAGAATGGCCACCGCCGACAATATAGCCGGGCCAGGGCGCTGCGACGTCATCGGCGCCCGAACGGCGGTCGTGCGGGTACATGGGCGGGTTGAGGCCGAGTCCGGTGACAAACGACCGGTTATAATAATTCCGTCC
>JAFGJB010000338.1 GCA_016929295.1 Candidatus Zhuqueibacterota bacterium
ACAAAGACAAATCTGCGAGAAGATTATGGCAAATGACATCGAAATCGTATCTTTTTCCAACCAGACGCGATCGGACAGGCAGCTGCTGAAAAAATTTGTCGATTTTCATTGGACGCACTATCGCAATGATCCGCAATATATCCCCCTGCTGGATTACGAGTATCTCGGCTTCAAATTGATCGGCATGGTCGGCTTTTTTGAGCCGAGGAATCTGTTCTTCAAACATGCCGATATGCGCTTTTTTTTAGCGCAAAGAGACGGCCGGATGGTCGGACGATGCAATGCGTTTGTCAATCGCTCCCATAATGAGCATTGGGGCGACAAAGTCGGGTTTTTTGGCCAGTTCGAGGCCACCGATGATCCCGACGTAGCCAACGCTCTGCTGGCGGCGGCATCGCAGTGGCTTAAATCAATGGGGATGAACCGGATGCGCGGTCCACAGAATTTGCCGGTGAATGAAGCCACCCCCGGTTGCCTGACCGCCGGATTTGACTCGCGGCCGGTGATGTATTACCATTATAACAAGCCCTATTATGAGCAGTTGCTTTTGCGCGCCGGATTCGCGCCGGTCAAGCAGGTGCTGTCGTGGGAGGTTCGCGTGCAAAATCCGATGGAGGAAAAACTTGCGCGCGTCGCCCAAAAAGTGATCGATCGCTTTGAATTGACCATTGAGGACTGGGGAGATCGCCCGCTCAGCGTCCGAAAACAGGAGATGTTTGAGATCTATAATGACGCCTGGAGTGACAACTGGGGCTTTGTCCCTTTCACCATGGAAGAGTTTTATCACATCGTTGACGAGATGATGCTCGTCATGAACAAAAAGCTGTTTCTCTTTGTCTATGTCAAGGGCGAACCGGCGGCTTTCTTTGGCGCCGTGCTGAACATTTTTGAAAAAATGGCGCCGCTGAGAATATGCCGGCGCTGCGAGCTGCTGCGCGCCGCAAAAATGCTGCTGACAAAGAACAGCTGCAAGGGATTTCGGCTCGGCTATCTGGGCGTGAAAAAGAAATTTCGCCGTTTGGGACTGGATGGCGTCATGATATGGAAGCAAAAACAATACACCCAATCCACAAAGCTGGAATATTGCGACATGGGGTGGGTATTGGAGGATAACATCATGACTCGGCGGCTGGTTGAAATGATGGACGCTGAAGAGTCGAAAAAATATACTGTTTTTGAGAAAGAAATTTGAGGAGGCGCTGACATGTCTTTGAGTCGCAGAGATTTCTGCAAAGCAACAGGGGCCCTGGGCGCCATGGCATTCGGCGGTTTGGCAACGTGCAGTAAAAAACAGCCTCCGGAACCATGGTCAGGATTCAAATACGCCATGTGCAACGAGAGCATGCGTGAACTATCATGGTCCAGACAATGCCAGATCATCGCGGAAGCCGGCTATAGCGGTGTGGAAATCGCGGCTTTCACGCTGGTGCAGCAAGACGTGAACGAGCTCAGCGCGACCAAACGCGCCGCGCTGGTCAATGACATGAGAAGCGCCGGCATCGAATGCGTCGGCCTGCATTGGTTGCTCGCCCCGCCGCCGCCGGAGCTCCATTTCACCACGCCGGATGCGGCTGTGCGGGAAAAAACGGCCGCCTATGTGGGCGATCTCGTGGACTTTTGTGCTGATCTGGGCGGCCGTGTCATGATTTTTGGCTCACCCAAGCAACGGAATTCAGTCGGAATCAGCATCGAAGAGGCAAAGAAATATTTTACTCAAGGTCTTGCCTCCGTCGCTGATCATGCGCAGTCGCGCGATGTGCAGATATTAATAGAGCCGCTCGACAGAAGCCAGACGGATGTCATCAACACCCTGGCGGAAGCCAAGGCGATTATCGATGAAATCAATCATCCGGCGATTCAGACGATGTTCGATTTTCACAACACCCCCAATGAAACAGAACCATTTGAGGTGCTGGTCAAAGAGTACTATCCGCACATCAAACACGTCCATGTGCAGGAAATGGACGGCAAGCATCTCGGACAGGGCGATGCGGTCAATCAGTATGTGAAAACGTTCCAGGTGCTCAAAGACATGCGCTATGACAAATGGATCTCCCTGGAGGTCTTTGATTTCAAGCCCGGCGGCGTCGCAATCGCGGAAGAATCCATGGTCATCTTGCAGCAAATCGAAGCAAAACTGATCTAGGCGAAAAATATACTCAATTATCGATTTTTTCTGTAATTATTCGTACGCTATAAAAGGAGAACAGCAAACCAGGTGCAGGTATGAAAACTCTATCGATTTTGTTATTATCCAGCTTTTTTTTGCTCATCGGTTGCAGAGCCACTTCTGATGACCTCGGTCGTGATTCGGCAAAACTGACAATTTTCCACACCAACGACATCATGGGATATTTGACCCCGTGTGGCTGAAGACAACCAATTGGTGGGTTAGCTCGGAGAGCAACCTTGTTGAACGAGAGCGTGGACAGCACTGATTTTTCCCTCATCCTCGATGCGGGAGGTTTTTCAAAAGGTTATGGAACCACAGCGCCATTGCAGACGGACTATCTGCTCAAAGGGATGGCGATGCTCAACTATGATGGCGTTAATCTGGCCGTCAAAGACTTTTCCGAAGGTGGTGTATTTCTGCAAAGCCTGAGTGAGAAACATCGCATTGATTTGCTTTCGGCAAATATTGTCTATTCAAAATCAAATGAGCTGTTTGCCAAACCTTTCGTCGTTAAAAAGCTGGCCGCGAATTCTCGTAATATCCCTTTCAAAAAACTGACCATCGGCCTTTTCGGCTTGTGCGATGAAAAAGAGGCCCTTTTGCATTCCAGACTCCAGGAGGAGGCGCTGAAAAGCGCGCCGCCGATTGAGGCGGCGCAAAAGATCGTGCCGCAGCTGAAGAGACAAGTCGATCTGGTGATTCTGCTTTACAATGGTCGCTTCAACACCCTGGAATCCCTGCTCAGCCACGTCGAAGGCATTGATGTGGTCATCCTGGGCGGCGAATATTATCGTGCCGAGCAGTATAGCAGCGATAAAGGGATCATCATCGCCAGCTCGCCAAGCCTGGGAAAATATTTTGCCACATTGACCATCGACCTTGACAAAGACAAAAAAATTACGGCGTCACAAAAAAGGCGTATTCCGCTGGACGAACAGATAGAAGACAATCCGAAATTAGCCAGGTTGGTTGCCGATTTTGACCGTGCGAGTAAGGATGGCATGACGTCCTCTGCGAATTCACGATGAATTTCGCCCTGGTCACGCCAGCTTTCGAGAGCACTGATCGCCCACCTTCATGCCGGCCTTAAATCACATCATCACAAGCAGGGCAAAAATGGCTCGATCGATAGCGCTGGTGGGGGGGAAGGCGCATCATTTAGCCAGGTTATCGCGGCACGGATTCCCCGTTCCACCCTTTTTTGTCATTTCAACGCGCGCCTGTGCCAGGCCGCTGACCGATAAGGGCTTTAAAAAAAAACTGGCGCGTCAAGTCAGCAGATACTTTCCGCAATTAGCGACATCCAGGGTGGCCGCTCGTTCCTCCGCACCACTTGAGGATCAGCAGAACCATTCTTTTGCCGGACTTTATCGCTCCTTCCTGAATTTGGCGCACATTGACGCGATTTACAGCGCTCTGCAGGAGATTCAGCAGTCGCTCAGTCGTGACGCAGCTCGGCTCTATTCCGGCGAATTCTCCGCGGCGAACAAATCGATGGCTGTCATTTTGCAGAAAATGATCCGCCCGGTTGTCTCCGGCGTGATCTTTACCTCGCATCCGGTGGAGAATGACGATGACACGCTCTTGCTGGAAATCGTGGCCGGCGAATGCGCGGCGCTGGTGTCGGGAGAAAAATCTCCGGCGCAATTGATCATTCAAAAGCGGGACTATTCCTGGCGCAGACGTTTTGCCGCGACAGAGGAGATCATTGCGTCATTCGTCGAGGGCGGGGATAACATTGCGCAATTGACACAACTGGCAGTGAACGTAGAAGAATTTTTTGGCGCACCGCAGGATATTGAATGGGCGTTCGATGGCGTCACGTTCTGGATTTTGCAGAGCCGACCGATCACCACCCTGTCGCATGTAAAATCGGCCATTTTTATCGACCATCATGGCGTCAAATGGAGCAACTATTTTTTTGCCGAACGCTTCATCACCCGCGTGTCGCCTCTCGGCTGGTCATTCCTGCAGCCCATTATCCGCAAGACAGCCCTGCAGGCGCCGCTTTGGTACCTGGGGTATGACAATTTATGCAGAGCGGTTCGACTCAAATTGGTGAATGGCATCCCCCATGCACAGTTTGAAGCATATGCAAAACTTTATGCCCACCTGCCGCGATCGCTGATTTCAACTGATAAAAAGCACATGCTGGAGCTCTCGTCCGAGCGGATCAAGCTGCCTCTAAATGGATATTTTGCCATTTTATTTAGACTTTTACTTGAAGACATGTCATGGTTCCCGCAGTATAATCTCTGGCAGTGGCATCATTTTCAGCGCCAGGCGGCTGTGTGGACAAAACGGATGCTGCCTCTGGATCAGCGCTCGGCAGCTGAATGTCACCAGGCTTTTCTTGAAACCCGGCGCCTCTCCGCTCGCTTTTTGTCGATTCACCGCTGGAGCATCACATTCGCCGATATTTTTACGGCGCTCCTGCAAAAATTTGTGCGCGCGCTCGGAATGACTGACAAGAACGCGCTTGAGAATCTGTTGCGCGCGTCGGCAAATGCGACGATGGCTGCCAACAAAAGCCTGCTCGCGCTCAACACACGCGACTCCAGTTCAGTGAAGCAGTTCTGCCTTGAATACGGCCATCGATCAGAATCTCTCGATATCGCCTGTCCAACGTGGGGCGAAGATATTCAGCGACTGAAGGAGATGAGCGCCATGCTCAAGCGCGGCAGGCAGCGTTTTCTTGAAAATCAAGCGCTGAATGAACGTCTCACAAGGTCGACCCGCGCCGAAATAGTCACAATGCTGGATAAGCACAGCTGGCTTGCTAGAAATATGTTGTATAATATATTTAAAGTATTACTATATTATGCAGAACAATTTTCACTGCTGCGAGAAAATCAACGCGATGTATGGCAGCGGATTCTGCGCGTGAGTCGCTTTGCGGCGCTGAGAGTGTCGCAGCTGTTGGTCGCAGAGGGCAAGCTGGCACATGCTGAGGATATTTTTTATCTGACTGTTGCGGAATTGCGCTGTCTTGTTCATGGGCGACACGGCGGTGATTTTACGCAACTGATTCAGCAAAGGAGACAGCGCCGACTTGACGTGGCGCCGGCTCATGCGACGCGCGCCACCTCGACGACCGGCGCCGCCTATCATGGCATCGGCGTGAGCCAGGGACGCGCGACTGGCCATGCCCGCGTGGTGCGTAATTATGCGGAAGCGATGCGGGGACAATCCGGCGAGATCCTTATAGCGCCATCTGCCGATCCGGCATGGTCGCCGATTTTCGGCGTCATCGCCGGGCTCGTCATGGAGCGCGGCGGGGTGTTGTCGCATGCATCCATCCTCGCGCGTGAGTTTCGTCTGCCGACAGTGACCAACATCGCGCAGGCGACACAAAAAATTCAGGACGGCGATCTGGTGGAAATCGACGGCACAGATGGCCGACTCGTCGTATTAGAGAACGGAGAAAAAGGGTGTGAAACTCACTATTGAGCAAATCATCGACCGGTTACAGCGCAATGATTCCTTCATGTCCTGCGTGACCGAATGGCGGCAAATCGCCGCGCAGGAGGCCGCATTCGCCGATTATCCTGAGAAAGTGGACGAGAGACTCGTGCGGGCGCTTGAGTTGCATGGCATCAAAAGGCTCTACACGCATCAGGCTG
This sequence comes from Candidatus Zhuqueibacterota bacterium, assembly GCA_016929295.1. Classification (GTDB taxonomy): domain Bacteria; phylum Zhuqueibacterota; class Zhuqueibacteria; order Residuimicrobiales; family Krinioviventaceae; genus Kriniovivens. The sequence continues at coordinate 5,797 of JAFGJB010000338.1, forward strand.
AGGCGATCCGCTATGCGCTCGATTCGCAAAATACGACGATAGTCACACCGACGGCCTCGGGCAAAACGCTTTGTTACAACATACCAATCCTGCACACCATCATTCAGACTCTGGAAGCGCGCGCGCTCTATCTTTTCCCGACAAAGGCGCTGGCGCAAGATCAGATCAACGAATTGCATACCATCATTGCGCGCGTGAGCGATGCCATACCGTTCAGTATAAAAAGCTATACATTTGACGGTGACACGCCCGTTTCAGCGCGAAAATCGATAAAGAGCAGCGGCCACATCGTCGTGACCAATCCCGACATGCTGCACACCGGCATCTTGCCGCATCATACGCAATGGATAAAGCTGTTCGAAAACCTGCGCTTCATCGTCATCGATGAAATCCATCAATATCGCGGTGTCTTTGGCAGTCACATGGCCAATGTCTTGCGCCGATTGAAGCGAATCTGTCAATTCTACGGCAGCAAGCCCGTTTTCATCTGCTGTTCCGCGACCATTGCCAATCCGCGCGAGTTGGCTGAACATCTGACCGGCGAAAAGATGGTGCTGGTGGACAAAAATGGCGCGCCGCATGGCAAAAAACATTTTATACTCTACAATCCGCCGGTGGTCAACAAAGAGCTGGGCATTCGACGATCATACATCAAGGAGACGCAGCGGCTCGCCGCGGAGTTCATCGGCAATGACGTGCAGACCATCATATTTGCGCGCAGCCGTATGAATGTCGAAATTCTGCTGACCTATCTGAAAGAGACCATGCGCAAGCTGAAAAAGCCGGCATCGCCCATTCGCGGTTATCGGGGCGGTTACCTGCCTTTGCAGCGCCGCGACATCGAAAAAGGGCTTCGCGAGGGAAGCGTCATCGGGGTGGTGAGCACCAATGCACTGGAGCTCGGCATTGATATCGGACAGCTGCAGATCTCCATCATCGCCGGCTATCCGGGAACGATTTCGAGTACATTGCAGCAATCGGGGCGAGCGGGGAGGAGGCAAGAGACCTCGCTGTCCATCCTCGTGTCATCCTCATCACCACTTGATCAATATATCATCAGTAATCCAGGCTATTTTTTTGACAAATCACCCGAATCAGGCGTGATCGATGCCGATAATCTTTTTCTCTTGATGAGCCACCTCAAGTGTGCCGCGTTTGAACTGCCTTTCACCACGGACGAGCGTTTTGGCCTCTCTTTTGCGAGCGGCGGTGGTGTGGACAGCACGCAGGAGATCCTGGAATACCTCGAAGAAGCGGGCGTCGTTCATCTCTCCGGTGACAAATGGCACTGGATGAGCGACACCTACCCGGCCGAGAATATCAGTCTGCGCAGCGCCGCCGAAGAAAATATCGTCATCATCGATCGAACGAATCCGCAGGAAAAGGTCATCGGCGAAATTGACCTGTTCGCAGCGCAGTTGATGGTGCATGAGGATGCCATCTATCTGCACGAAGGCAAACAATTCCATGTTGACACCCTGGACTGGGCGCGTCGCAAGGCCTATGTTCATTCTGTCCAGGTCGATCACTATACGGACGCAGAATTGAAAAGCAAACTGCAAGTCCTTGATATCTTTGAATCCACGGAGGAGAGTGGTTTTTCTCGCGGCTACGGCGAGGTGGTGGTGACAAGCGTGGCGACAATGTTCAAAAAGATAAAGTTTCATTCGCATGAAAATATCGGTTGGGGCAAAATCCATTTGCCCGAATATGAGCTGCACACGACCGCATTCTGGCACTCCTTCCCGGACGATATACATGCGCTGATCGGGGTGAACAAGGACCAATTGGGCGAGGGACTCAAGGGGCTGGCGCACCTCTACCGCAACATCGCGCCGCTTTTCATCATGGGAGACCGTTCGGATATTTCATCTTTGCCGATGGTCAGGTCACCTTTCACGGACAGAGCGACGATCTACATCTGGGAGCAGGTGCCGGGTGGAGTCGGCCAGAGTAAAAAACTGTACCATTCATTCGACAACATCATAGCCGCCGGCAGGGAGCTCATTTTGCATTGTGGCTGCCAAAACGGCTGCCCATCCTGCGTTGGACCACAGCTTGAAGTGGGCGAAAAAGGCAAAGATGTGGCGCTGAATTTGCTGGACTTCCTCATGAAAAAGTGGAATCGATAAAACAAAAATTACGCTCGCTGCATCCCCACGACAGCTTAAAAAGAGCGGCGACCAAGCACATCACGGATGAAGATCTGGCGAAATGTGGGCTCGTGCGCTATGCTGACGAGCGGGCTATCTACATGCGCGAAAAAATATTTCCGCTCGCTTTTTTGCACGGCGGCGTCGAGCTCGCGGCATTTCTCGACATCACTCCACAGGACATGGTTCTGATGCATAATGGCCAATTTTCAATACCGGTTCGCTGCACGGATTTTCTTTTTTTTGACGCTGAGACGACCGGACTGGCAGGGGGGAGCGGCACCTACATCTTTCTGGCAGGATTTGGCTATTTTGTCGCGGACTGTTTCATCGTCAGACAGTTGCTATTAGCGGAATACCGGGATGAAGCCGCCTTTCTGACTGAAATTTTGCACATGCTGCGGCGTTTCAAAGGCATATTGAGCTTTAATGGCAAGACGTATGACCTGCCGTTGCTACGCACGAGATGTGTTCTGAACAAGCTGGGTGAGGATTACACCAACATGGAACACATCGATTTGCTCCATCACGCCCGGCGGCTATGGAAAAAGTCCATCCGCGAGTGTCATCTCGCCAATGTTGAAAAGCGAATCTTGCGATTCGCGCGACAGGACGATCTGCCGGGATCTGAGGCGCCAAAACGGTTCTTTGAATTTCAGCGCAGCGGTGATGTCGAATTATTGCTCCCCGTCTTCAAGCACAATGCCATCGATCTGCTGTCATTGGTCTCCATAGCCATCCATTCCACCGCCCAATTCAGCTCGGACATGCGGAGTGTGGCAGAGTTCGATAAAAAGCGCCTCTATCGACTCCTGGTGACGCACGGCGATGAGCAGCGGGCCGCTCAGCTCATACACAGCGCGCTGGAAAAAAATGAACCGGATGTGCTCCTGGAATATGCGGCGATGCACAAGAAAAAAGGCGATGTGCGCGAGGCGGTGCGTGTTTGGGAATATCTTTCAACCTGCAAAAAGTTCATTGAGGTTGCCTATTTGGAACTTGCTAAGTATTATGAACATATTCAAGTCGATTATAGTAAAGCTTTAGATATAGTCAATCGAGTGGACAGAAGGAGGCAGATCCTGCAGGAGCTGGCAGGCAGCGTCGATCTGGCGCCGCTGGATGACTGGCCGCGGCGAAGACAGCGACTGTTGCGGAAATGTGCAAAATAGCCTTGAAATGACCGCTTGATATTTTGTATATTGAATTAAAATTTAAGCGATTATTCTCTGCTGCAGGTATTTCTTTTTTCAGAGGAAAAATTTTTTGCAGTTGATATGAGGAAAGAGCGAGATTGAAAAATATTCTTGTCACTGGCGGAACAGGTTATATTGGCAGTCATACAGTCGTTGAGCTGTTGAATGCGCGCTATAATGTGTTCATTGTCGATAATCTCAGAAACAGCAAGATCAAAGTGCTTGACCGCATCGAACAGATCAGCGGCAGGCGTCCGATCTTTTACAAAGTGGATCTATTGGATAAAAACGCTCTGGCGCAGGTTTTCGCCGCGCAGGCGATCGATGCTGTCATTCATTTTGCCGGATTAAAAGCGGTGGGTGAATCGACACAAATTCCGCTCGAATACTATGCCAATAATGTGAGCGGCACGCTTTCATTGTGCGAGTTGATGGGCGCGTTTAATGTGAAGCGCCTTGTGTTCAGCTCTTCCGCAACTGTCTACGGCGATCCGCATAAAGTGCCGATAGATGAGGATTTTCCTCTGCGGGCGACCAATCCCTATGGCAGAACAAAGCTCATGATCGAGGATATCTTGCGCGATCTCGCGGCAGCGGATCAGAGCTGGAGCATTGCCCTGCTGCGCTATTTTAATCCCGTTGGCGCGCATGGGAGCGGACGCATGGGAGAAGATCCCAATGGCATCCCGAACAATCTGATGCCGTTCATCGCGCAGGTGGCGGTCGGCAGGCTGGCGCAATTGGCTGTTTATGGCGATGATTATCCGACAGCGGATGGCAGCGGGGTGCGCGATTATATTCATGTCGTAGACCTCGCCGTCGGTCATCTGCGAGCGCTGGAAAAATTGACGGAACGACACGGGGCGGAGGCATACAATTTAGGCACAGGACGT
>JAFGJB010000029.1 GCA_016929295.1 Candidatus Zhuqueibacterota bacterium
CCATGGTCTTTGATTTTGTCCTTGATGGGCCCTTCAAATTCCTTAATAATGTCAAGCACAGACGTTATATTGCCTTGTTGAGCAACAATCTGTTGGTCCGGCAGTGGCGGGATGGCGACAGAGCATTATTTGAACAGAATACGTTTGGGCCATCTCGAACGACAGATCAGCGTCAATGCCGGTTCTTTATCTGACCAAAGCCATCTTTTTCCGGAAGGTGAGTCCAGGGATCGCCAGTTGATAAAAATAAGTGCCACTGGAAGTAAGCTGCTGGTTTAGATCGGTTCCATTCCAGGTAATGCTGTGATGCCCTGCGGGCAGCGTAGCAGCGATGAGTGTGTTCACGAGTTTACCCCGCAGATCATAAACGGATAAATTTACAAATTCCTGCTGCTTTAGCGAGAACTGTATCGTCGTCAGCGGATTAAAGGGATTGGGAAAGTTCTGCTCGAGCTGATAATCGTCGATGAGTACTTTTGGCGATAACGATGTCGTTTGAATGCGAATGGGGCCGTGTTTCTGTTTGTTGCCCTGCATGTCGACATCTTCCAATTTGTAATAATAGATCATGTCTGGTTGGACGCGATAATCGACGAAAGAATAGTCGCAGGAAGTTGAGGAAAATCCCACTCCCCTGATAATCGATGAATTCAGTTTTTCAAAGAGGCCATTTTCAGTGATACCGCGATAAATATTGAAACCGAGATTATTCAATTCGGTCTCGGTGCGCCAAAACAATTCGACATGATCGTCAATAAAGGCACCCTGAAAGAGAGAGAGTTCCACCGGCAAGGGGATGTCACCACTGCCAATATAGGTTTCAGTCAATGGTTGGCCGTCACTGTTTAGCAGGCCGGTGTTGAGTCGATCCCAGACGACGCCGGAGTGCTGCTGACGGTCCTGAATCGTCAGCTGTATCGTACAGACGCGCTCCGCCAGATTCAAAGCCGTCTGCCACATCGATCCTCCGCTTTGGTACACAAGCTTGACCAACAACAGGCCACCGTTGAATTTGGCAGTCAATTGATAAGCAGACGGGCTGTTTTTGATTGCCGGATGAACATTCAGCAGTGTCGGTTGTCCTGAAAATGCGGTGGCATTGTATTCCAAATACCAATCCGCGTGTCCCAGTCCTTCACTGCCCCAATCGTCCGTGCGTTGTATAAAAATGTCGAACAAAAAGCTGCTGTCCTCCACGTGGTCGTTCTCGATATGCAGATCAACCGTCGCAGCCCAGAGCGGTGAACAATAAAGTGCCAAAACCAACAAACAATATCCAAATGCTTTCATTCCTTCCTCCTAATTTGCCGGCACATGTGTTGAAACGTTGGTATTGGCTGCAGCAAAATCAATGTCGCTGATGGTAACAAATCCGGAGAGATTGTAATCAGAAGAGAGATAATCGGTCTGATCACGATGACTTAAAACGTTATTTTTGTCCGTCGCTGTTACCTCGCCGGAGGCATCACCGTCGCCGGCGTACATGCCAAAAAGTGTCCCTGCATCATTCAGTTGTTTTGCATCATCACCGTAATATTTGCTTTTCATGTCAAATTCATACAGAGGTGGTGTGCTGCTGTTGAGTGGCACAGCCGTTGCGCTCATAGCTGCGAGGTGATTGCGGTGACGTAAAACAATGTAATAATCACCGGCATCGAGATCAAAAAACGTGAGTATCTCCGATTGATTTTGCGGTTCTACGACATGGCCGTTATTTTGTAAAAAACAGGATTTTTGCGCTACGGTTAGGCCGGCCGCACTTGTACGCAGTTCAATCAAAATCCAGTCCACAATTCCTTCAGGAATGAATGTCACCGTCTGTGGCGCTTGCGCATACGGGGAAGCTAGTGGAATGAGTTCCTGTTCCTGCAACCGCGTGATCATCGCAGAAGCGTTCACATTATACGGGCCCTCTAACATCACTTTGACTTTTGCCAATACGGCAGAACCACCAACCATCACGGTAGCGTTCTTTACCTCAGAAGTGATCGGCATATTATCTCGGTCGCGCAAATCCGCAGTGATGATGGTTAACGAGGATACGCCGTTGGTTATCGCCTTAACTTCAATATTACAAACAACACCAGCGCCTTCCGCCATATCACCACTGCCGAGGATGGACTCATCGTATTGCACCCAACCTTCAGTATTATTTTTATTTGAGAATGAAAAAGTCTGCCCGAAACCGGACATGAATCCGCCGGAGTTTATTTTTTGCACTTGCAAAATGGCAGGATTAAAATCAATTTTGACTGAAATTCCGCGCAGGTTACTCGCGTTTTCAATAGCTACATTTACCACAAAAGTTTCACCAACATCCGTGCTCACGCTGGCAGGATCCATTTTCACAACGGCACTTTGCGCCCATCCTGGTGCAGCTATCCAGAGTATAAAATATAGACTAAATATTAGTTTCATCGGATTCATGATCGGTTTTACCTCCAAAGATTGAACGATAGCAAAGTTCCCGTGCTCACTGCTTATTTCACCAGAAGCATTCTTCCGTGCGCCGTCTTGTTTTCCATTTTTAAGGTGTAGATGTACAGACCACTTGCGACAGCATCACCATTGTCATTTGTTCCGTTCCATACCAACTCATGATGGCCATCTCGCTGTTCGCCAACGTGTATAGTTTTTATGATATGTCCCTGAACATCCGTAATTTTCAGATGTACATCTAACGGGACTGGAACGTAATATCGTATCGTCGTGGCAGGATTAAAAGGATTCGGATAATTTGATATCACAAAAAAATCTTGCGGATTGTTTGTTTCATTGGCAGCAGTCGAACTGGTTAAAGCAATGGGACCATAAAATTGGCTCGACCCGTCGCAACAGATTTCTTCGAGTTTGTATCTCACATTATCTGCAACAGCGTGTGTGTCTATAAATTGATAATCTGCTCCCTGGCTTTCTTTGCCGCGGGCTAAAATCATGTCAGTATGAATTCGGTGAAATACATTTTCCGATTCGGCACGATGCACAAAAAATCCACTTGAATTTATTTCGGCTGCTGTTGTCCACTCGATCATGACGCTTTCCTCAAGAGGATGCGCAGTGAAGGTACATAGCTCAATCACAATGGGGCCAATTTCGATTTCACCATCTTCATGGGTGTAATCCAAGTATTGATTTTGCACATTGGTGAGCTGGGTCTTGTCATAATCGCCGCCCATGGTTTTGTAAACGACGGGTGTAAAACCATTGGCCAAAGCGCGGAATCTGACCGAAAACATAGTGCCCTCTCCCTGCACGCCAACATTTGCCGGCGTCAGAATAGACTCATTGTATTCAACTTTGCCCTCAGCAATGGAATGCGACGCGAAGGTATTATAACCGGGAGGTCTCATGAAGGAGCCATTGGTCACCGACACCAATTCTACACGAGTCGGATCAAAAGTAAGAATGATTTTGATACCGCGAATGTTAAAGCCATTTCGGATTTTCGCTGCAATCGTGCACTCCTCCCCGGGGCCACCAAGTGCTGTGTGATCAGGATCAATGTACAAATGGGCATCGCCGGAAAAAACAGTCCCTGTTTCGGTGTCGTAAGCGAGGGGATAATTCGTGCCATCACGAAGGTCTTCTTTATTATAAACAAAGCTTACTGTACCGGATGCCTTGGCGCGAAACCGGATAGTAAATAAAGTACCACTGCCATAGGCAAAAGGTGTGGACAACAAAGCGTCATCAAACTTTGCGGTGCCAGCAATATTGTCGAACTCACTCCAAGCCCATGTCGAACCAAAGGCAGTTAAAAAAGTACCTTCGGTGAGCGACATCACCTCGAGCAAAGCCGGATTAAAATCAACGATGATAGAAAAACTCTTCATCACATTTTCGGGAGTCCCTCCCGGTAAATCACGCAGACTGATTGCGACATTAAGCTCGGTTCCAACATCCACTTGCTGGGCGGCCGGTGACATGTATAATGCTGGTTTCGACAAAACGACTGAACAAAAGGTGCAAAAAATCATCAATAGATAAAACAAGTATCTCATGTGATTACTCCCAACTAAAAATAAAGTGCCTCCACCGTTGTGGTGGAGGCAATATAAAATTATTTCAGGTAAATCATCTTGAGTAATTTGTTAAAATCGCCAGCCTTGATGCGATAGTAATACATACCGCTGGATACCGGCCTTTCTGATTCATCCGTACCTTTCCAGATCACTTGATAGCGTCCCGGCTCCTTTATTTCATTGACGAGCGTTTTCACCTGCTGTCCATTGGTATTGTAAATCACCATCTCAACATGGCAGGCTTCCGGGAGTTGATATTGAATGGTCGTTTGCGGATTAAACGGATTCGGATAATTCTGCGCCATGTCAAAAACCTCTGGCAGCATGACATCTTCGACCGACATGTCCGCCACCTGAGCCGACAGAGGATTATTCGCGCCATCGCGAAGTTTATACGACTCGAAGCGAATTTCAGCATCTTTTGCATCAAGTATGTCAAAATGGGCAATGGCAAGTGTGCCGGAATAATCGATCGTTGTCTCTTGTCCCAGGATGGAGCCGTCGATCTGCAGCCATCCTTCAGCAGAACGCGAGTTGAAGAACGAGGTTTTCTCGCCAGAACCAAACAGCCGACCCTGTTCAATCCGCTTGAGCGCAAGACATTTGGCGTCGTAATTCAATTTCACTGAAGCACCCTTGACTTGTCGCCCGTCGTTGGCCAGATAAATTGTGACCGCCAACTCATCCTTCTCTTCATGTTTAATCAAGCTGCCATTGAGTTCAAGTGCAAAATGATCCTCGACATGACCTTTACCGTCAGCATTAACTTTGGGAGCGACTTGGCCGTAATTCATCGATAGAACCATCAAATCTTCGAAGCCAACCTCGTTATCGGCATTCGGGTCCGGGATGGCCAAACGATGACGAGCCGCATAAGTCTTATTAGCCACAGTGGGACCAAAATTCGCTTCGAACTCTGTGCCCGAGAGCTCGGTATCGGTTTTCCAATACAAGCCGGACAAGAAGGATAAATCGTCAAAATTGACATAACCGTCATATCCTTGGTCTCCTGGAATGGCACCATATCCCTTGCCAAGATCGGCCAAGTAGTAATTGGTCGAACGATCGCGCGAATCGTCATCAGCCGCTGTGCCTATATTGCCGGCCATGTCTATGGCAAAGGCAGTGTAATAGTAGATATCACGATCGACAATAGCATGAATATAGGTGGTGACTCCCGTGATTGGATCTGCACTGACGCCGCCATCGCCATCCGTGGCGCTGCTTGGATAGGACGGCGCTGTTGCATCATATTTCGGATAGTCATTCCAGCGACGATAACGAATGATCACGCCATAGGGATGTAAATCCGTTCCTGAAATATTAGTCCACGCTAGATTGACTTTTTTATGGCCACAATTAGAGGTGAGCCCCGTCACTTTCGTTGGCAAAATATTGTCCGAAGTAATGTCATCGCTGCCCGTGCCAATGTTGCCGCCCATATCCTCAACAGTGACCTCAATGGTCAATGTCCCGTTCGCCGGATTACAGACCACATCATTTACATCGGCGCAGACATCCCATACGGCAGTCCAGGTGGTGCCGACATTGCTGAGATCGTCCGGATTGACCTCGGTGCCTCCGCCGAAGGGACTCATATCTGCCTTAATATCCGCTGTTGTCAGCATCCCGTCTTCGGTGATGGTGGCCGTGACCTTGGCATCATCTCCATCTTTGATGAAATCGTCTGTATAAGTGAGAGTGGTATTTTCGATGACGACGCTGACTGTTGGCGACGATGTATCTACGATAATGCGGCCGTCGTCTCCGTAGATGCCGGTGAGGTCCACATTGTTTTTGTCACGCCCCTGAATCGTGCCGAAGGTCAGATCCGTGTAGCCCGAGGCTGCTGCGGTGAAGGTCACGGTAAACATTGTTCCTGGACCGTCTTTGCCGGCCTGATCGCCAAGAAGCGACGAATTGACGGTGATCTTGTTGCCGCTTTTATTGACCAAGAAAGTGGAGAGACCCGTGCCTGCCGGGAACAAATCACCCTGGTGGACATTGGCAGCGCCGGCTGTCGCAATGGATTCATTCCAGGAGAATTCAATATCATAACCATACAACGGTGCACTGGCGCCGCCGAGATATTTCACAGCGATCGTCTTGGTGCCGCCGATGGAGGTTATGGTCGCCGGATCCGGATCCCAGATAATGTTGCCGGAAAGCCAGGAATCGTATTCTACATAAGAAGAGACCGCATTACCGGCGCCGGTCGGATTGTTGTAATTTGGCGTCCCAGGCAAACTCTTGTTGTCATACGGCCCGCTGGCAGCACCCCACCAGTTGTTTTTCATGTTCAGCATAGGGCCATCACTTTCAGCACCCTTGACTGAATTGCTGCAGACGCTGCTATGTTCTATCGTCAGATTATAGCTGCTATTGGAGCTACCCGTTGCAGCATCCTCGGCTTTAACGCCTATGTCGTGACCAACAATCGTTTCACCCGTTAAATTGACAGTGATGTCCCCATCACCTGTTGTATAAATATAGTAACCCAAATCACCATTATCCAATAAGGAATTTCCACCGCCGGTGACCGTCACGGAAGAGCCATGCTCCTTATCCTCATCCTGTATCCATGCAGCGCCTTGGGCATTGTCATGAATATTATTATCGTTAAGTATGACTCGAATATCTACATCGCCGGCATAGTCATCATAACCATTGCCGATCCAAAAGCCGTACTGACAGTCATAGATTTCGTTTTCTTCAACGAGGACCTGCTTGGTAATACCGGACATGCTGCTGGTGAAACAGTTTTCAATATAGATGCCGGCCGATTCGCTGCCGTCCGATGCTGCAGGAGTGTCGAATCCATAAATTGTGTTGCCGCTGATCGTGCCGGTGGATGGTCCACCTATTTCAATGGCATAGCCGAAATCAGCGGTGGTTTTGTAAAAAGTATTGCCGGTAATGGTTGCGTCGACAAATTCATGAGTGACGACGCCGAGGCGACCGGTGTCGATGAAAGTGTTGTCGGTGATGGCGATTTTAGCGCGCGAAGCATCGCTGTATCCAGGTGCGCGATAATCACCGCCGATTTCAGCATAGCCGCCCCCGGCATCCGGAAGAGAAAGATTTTTAATGATGTTGTTGTTCACTTCACCTTCGCTGTCCCAGAATAGGAGACCATGCACATAATTCGCCTTGACGACATTCATATCGAGGGTGAGATTCCGAATGATGATGCCAGTCGAGCTGACAACGCGGATGGCGGTATTGCGGCTTGATCCGTAACTACCGACATTAAACGGCAGCACCGATGTGGGCTGCAGGATAACCGTCGTTTTATTGTCGCCCTCAAGGATCAGGTTCGTTTTTCCCTCAATATTGAAAGGATCAGTATAGGTTCCGGGCATGAGGTGCACTGTGCTGCCACTAACCATATCAACGCCTTCCTGGATGCGGCCTTTGGGGGGCGTCTGCGGACTGTTATTATCAACATAGAGATAAGACAAATCGGGTTGGAAACCGACATCGGTACTGGTATCTGTACTGTATTTCAGCCATGGAGTATAATCAACCGAGCCAGTGAAATTATCTGTGGGATCCGTATCGCCCCACCAGCAACCGGAGCCATCCACCGTAAATGTCGCGCCACTGATCGCAACTCCTTTGTCGCTATTGCCACTCAGATCGGATTTAGTGACTAGGACATCAGAGGCCGTACCGCCATAGTTATGATAAAAGAAAACACCATGACGACTGTTACCCTTGATTTTACAGTTCGTAATAGTCACGTCATCGATGGTGCTCGAGCCTTCGGTACCGAACAGAAATCCATCAAGACTATTGTCCAGGAATTCACAATTCTCAAAAGAAAGTCCAGATGAACCACTCGCCCATTCCCATAGACACACGCCAAAACCTCCACCACTAAAACCGCCGTTGTTGCTGGAGACACAACCCACAGCTGTTAAATTGGTGGTTTTTACCAAATTGATTCCTTTATTCGAGTTATTATTAAACGAGCAATTTGTCAACGTGACATCTTTGACCGGGCCGGGAGTTGTGATGTCAAAAGCGATGCCGTCGTTGGAGGCATCACCAATATCATGGATGTCGGTATCCGTCATTGTAAGTTTATCAGTTTTTCCGGCCACAGAGAAACCCCAACTTTTCGCGTGATGAATATCGCAGTTTTCAATGACGACTTTAGTGAAGGTGCCACCGCCATCAAGGTGAAGATTACGCGCTTCCCCGTGTTCGATCTCCACATTCTTAAGGGTAAGCAGAGTAAGACTGCTGCCACCTTCACCGGCTTTTAGCGGCCACTGGGCTGAATAGGTGTTTCCTGATTCACGCGTCAGTTTCACTCCTTCAAGGGTAACCGTCAAATTCGTCCCCTGGATTTCGATACCATTTTGTTTATAGGTAAGTTCGATGGATGTTTTTGTTGGTCCCTGGCCGACAATTTTCAGGGAGCGATCAATACGGATATCGACCCATGCATAATGATTCTCATTGAAGGTATACTCGGCTAATAAAAGTTCATTGCCGGAATCCGCATTATCAATCCCGTCCTGTATCGTTGGGTGATAGGTCGACTTGTCGACATTGTAAACCGGAAAGGATTCGCTCATGCCCCAGGATCCTTCACCGGTGATTTCATTATTCTCGCCGGAGCCAGTGTAATTTTCCCATCCCCCGGTGCTTAATTGAACGCTGCGAATATAATAACCGGCGCCGGAGATTTTATTAAAATAGCCTTGATGGTCCACCTTTGCAAGGGCGAGTATAGCGTACGCAGTTTCCTGAATCGTTTCATTGTCATCATCAGGAATCACGTATTCGGAATTCCAGGCGAATCCGCCACCGTTAATTTGGTAAGAAGCCAAAATATCCGCGAGATCATTAATATCCGAGGCCGCGGCATGTTCGCCGGAAGTGGGATCAAAATCTTCGCCGACAAATGCAAGACCGTAAACTGCTCCCGCAAGACCTATCACATCATAGTTTTCACTGCCGTCAAGTTCGTCGATCTCACCTTTTACTCCTTGAATCCAGTAATCGAGTTCAGTACCGGTGACGCCACAGGATGCAGCGGCAACCAGGCCCATTGCAACATCCCATGCAGCAAGATTGGCAATTCCTTGACTCGCGCGAGAATCACGAATGAGTTGAACGTATGACTGTGTGCTGTACAAAGTTCCGGCGCCACCCTTGTCATAGTTACCGCTGGCAAGTGGCCCATAAAAATTCGTATTCAAATGATCTTTATAAGTCGTTCCACCAAAGATGTCATCCAGCGCCCAAGCCAGATAGCCATCCGATGGCGAAAAATTGTTGGTTTTTGTCAATAATAATACACCGGCGTTTGATAGCGCCGTGCGATGATCGGCATCACCTGTTTGATTATAAATCTGCGCCAGTCCCTTGGCGATAGGGCCGACGGTGTTGAGTGGACTTGCATTGTTCGGATCTCCATCATCCAGAGGCCAGTCCCACCCGCCGTCGTTATTCTGCAATGCATCAAGTCTATCGCCACCGCTCTGAAAGGCATCAGCTATTGAAGCAGTTAAAATAGTCATGTTTTGCCGGCTGATGGCCGGGTCATTTAGTTTTTCCGGAATCGCTGAGCGAAGCGAAGAAAATTCACTAAATATCGGCTCTGCCATTGCCGGTCTTGCATCCTTAAAAGAGGTATTCGTTGCACTCTGTGCCAATGAAAACAGAAAAAGCAAAAAGACGATTGTTAATAAATGTTTAGACCTCATGGCACGTTCCTTCCTTTGTTTAAATCTTAAAATGAAATCATGAAAAAGATTGTAGTGGAAAGAAATTTTAGCAAATATTTTTATGGACCCCTTTTCATAGCGCCTCCTCCAGACCTCGAGCGTCAAAGAGAACTTGTTAGCATTTTTCAAAAAAAACGCCGATAGGCGGACTGCCGATTTGGCGCCGCTTCAACTTCAACAAGCTCAGCGAGGATGCAATAAATTCAGAAAGAAATATCAGCGAAACGAACAATATTCTCCATCCCCAGAATTTTGGCGGAGAATAAGCTGCAAAGGGTAATACTAAAAAATTTGAAAAGTGCGAAAATATTTTTTTTCAGCGGATCAGCAACAAACTATAAATTGACGGCAATCTTTATCAGCAGAGCAGGCTGATCGAGTGGAAGAAGTAAATGTCGGCAGCAGTTGTCCAAACTGTGGCAGTGATGTTCTAGCGTATGTGGGCGGCCGGGAGCGTACGGTCATTGAGTATAGAATAAAAAGAGAAAAAGTTGTTTATCAGTTAGAGCGGAACCTAGGTAATGGGTGCGGCATGATCATTCAAGCCAAAGCGCCTGGTGTTTTACTTTAATTCTTTTTTCTAATCACTGCCGACTTGAACGTCAATTGATTCCACGCTTTCAACTTTATTGCCGAGTTAGACCGTACAGCTCCCGCACATCTGCGTCTGCTTTGTCCCATAACAATTGCAGGTGCGCCAACTCCTGGCGGCTCTTTTCGATCTGGCCGGCA
>JAFGJB010000339.1 GCA_016929295.1 Candidatus Zhuqueibacterota bacterium
AAGGAGGTGCGCTATGGGGACATCAACGAGTGAAAAAGTCTTTCGCGATCTCGTGCAAACCGCGGGCATCACGGTCAATGGGAATGCGCCGTACGATATCCAGGTTCGTAATAGTCACTTTTATCAGCGCGTGCTGGCGCAGGGCTCGCTCGGGCTCGGCGAGTCGTACATGGATGGCTGGTGGGACTGCGAGCAGCTGGATGAATGCATCAATCGCATCTTGCGTGCCGATTTGCCGTCGCACATTAAAAGTAATTTGTCATTGCTCTGGCATGTGCTCCACGCTCGATTGTTCAACCTGCAGAGCAAAAAAAGGGCTTTTCAGGTGGGAGAGCGGCATTACGATATCGGCAATGATCTGTACGAAGCCATGCTGGACTCGCGCATGAATTATACGTGCGCCTATTGGCGGGGAGCGAAAACTCTGGACCAAGCCCAGGAGAACAAGCTGGAGCTGGTGTGCAAAAAGATCGGCCTGCAGCCCGGCATGACCGTGCTGGAACTGGGCTGCGGCTTTGGCGCTTTTGCCGGCTATGCGGCGCAAAAGTATGGCGCGCAGGTCACCGGCGTGACCGTATCGAAAAAGCAGGTGGAATGGGCCAATGTCAAGTACGAAAATCTGCCAGTGGATATTCGACTGCAAGATTATCGCAGCGTGCGCGGCCAGTACGACCGCGTCATTTCCATCGGCATCATGGAACACGTCGGCTATAAGAACTATCGAACCTATATGGAGGTCGTCGACCGCACCCTCAAACCAGGCGGCCTGGCGTTCATTCACACGATTGGCGGCAATTTCAGCGGCGCCATCGCCGATCCGTGGACGGTCAAGTACATCTTTCCGAACGGATCGCTGCCGTCCATGGCGCAGCTGACAAGAGCCATGGAGGGTCTGTTCGACATGGAGGATTGGCACAATTTTGGTCCCGACTATGATCGGACGCTATTGGCCTGGTACGCCAATTTTAGCCACGCCTGGCCCGAGCTGAAATCGCACTACGACGAGCGCTTTTATCGCATGTGGCGCTATTATCTGCTGAGCGCCGCCGGCGGATTTCGCGCGCGCCATAACCAGTTGTGGCAGATGGTATTGAATCGGCCGCGAAAGGATCAGCCGGCCTGTCGCTATAGTTGAGTGTATTCCTTTCACTTTTCGAATTGCAGAAAAGGTATGATCGATACGACAGTCATCATCGTCGGTGGCGGTCCTGCGGGCTCGACGTGCGCCTGGGCGTTGCAGCGGAAAGGCGTCGATGTCATCATCCTCGACAAGAAAGAATTTCCGCGGCCCAAGCTCTGCGCCGGCTGGATCACGCCGCGCGTGCTGCGTCGGCTGCAGATCGAGCCCGCGACCTATCCGCACAGCTTGACGAGATTCAATGCCTTGCATTTCTATATACGAGGACGCCACATCGCCCTACCGACGCGCCAGTACGCTATCCGCCGAATCGAATTCGACCACTGGCTGTTGCGGAGAGCAGCGGCGCCTGTCCATCGACACGAAGCGACGACGATCCGGCGCGAGGGTGATGCATTCATCATCGATGACGACTATCGCTGTCGCTATCTCGTCGGCGCAGGCGGGACGGCCTGTCCGGTTTATCGGACATTCTTTCGCGCACAAAATCCGCGCAACCGGACGTTTCAGATCACGACGCTCGAGGACGAATTCCCTTGCGATTTTAGCGATCCCCATTGTCGTCTGTGGTTTTTCGATCATGGCTTGCCCGGCTATTCGTGGTATGTGCCCAAAAAGGGTGGTTATGTGAATGTCGGTATCGGCGCCAAGGTCGAAGCACTGCGGTCGCGCGGTGAGTCCATTCAGCAGCACTGGGATCTGTTTGCGGAAAAGCTCATCAACCGCCGATTGCTGCCGCTTCTGCAGCTCAAACCAAAAGGATACACCTATTACCTTCGTCATCCGGTTCAGTCTTGGCAAAGCGATAACATTTTCATCATCGGCGATTCGGCGGGACTGGCGACCCTGGATATGGGCGAGGGAATTGGGCCGGCCGTGGAGAGCGGATTGCGCGCAGCGCGGTCGATTCTGACGGGCAAAAAGTATTCGATACGGTCGTTGTCTCGATACAGCGTCTTTAGCATCATTTGTTCATGCTGAAAAGTAGCGCGATGAGCGACAGAAACGGAAAGTCATTGCGAACGCTCCTACCCAAAGTCGCGATAAGCGATAGAGTAAGGCAGTTTTCTGCGCAGGAAATCGTCACAGTTAGCTCGCTCGTGGGAGCGTGAAGCAATCCAAGGCGACAAAAACCGTTCTCGGCAATAGACTGCTTGAAAATACCAATCGATGCAACTGCGCGGTAGCTCGCTCGATCTTTTGGTGACTGGTTACCCCAGTGCGCTAACTTGGTCAGTGCACTTTTCTCTGCTTTTTACCTTTTCGCAAACATTCCAATTCGCTTGCCGAAATTGAAAAGCCGCAAGGCCTGCCTTTTGAGAGGACGTCGCTCCGCGATGCAGATAATGTACGACGCCAGGTCCTTGGCCGGCAGCATCTGCGATCGCGACGGCTTTTGCGGATAAACATCAAAGAATTCCGTGTCCACTCGTCCTGGAAAAACGGTCGACACCTTGATGCCGTGTTTTCTGCTCTCCCATTTCAAGGATCGTTGAAAGCCGGTGACGCCATGTTTGGCGGCGCAATAGGCCGCATAGTTGGGCGTGCCATACAGTCCGGCAATCGAGCAAATCGTGATGATGTGGCCGCTCTTTTGCGGGATCATGCTTTTGAGCGCCTCCCGGGAACAGATGAAAACGCTGGTCAAATTTGTCCCCAGGACGCTGGTCCATTCGTCGAGTGAAATAGCGGTGATCTCGGATTTTAATCCGCGGCCGGCATTGTTGACGAGGATATCGATCCTGCCAAAGTGTTGTCGCGTCTGCTCAAAGAGGTGCACGACTTGATCTTCCAGCGTCACGTCGGTTTTGCAGGTGAGGCATTTTTGGTTGAACGACGATATCTCTTCGTACAGCCTCTCGAGTTTTTCGACGCGGCGCGCAGCGAGCACGACGGCGGCGCCTTTGCGCGCGAACTCTATTGCGCACGCTCTGCCGATGCCGCTGCTGGCGCCGGTGATGATGACGACTTTATTCGTCAAAGTGACCATTCTCTTCCATCCATTTTTTTGTTTCGATGATCGTCTGGGCAAATGTGATCGTTGGTCTCCAGCCCAGCCATTGTCGGGCTTTAGAGTTGTCGTAGTAACGGCAGCGAAAAGCGTTGTCTATATCATCGGCGCAGAGCTGCAGAGGCGTCGGCGACAACATTTCGGCAACTTGCGTGAGCCGAAAAAGGACGGGATGCAGGGAACGCGGCATTGTCCTTCTGGGTGGCGAGACTCCCAATTGGTCAGCGATGATCTTGTTGATCTCGGCAAAAGTATAGTTGTAGCCGGTGAGGAGAAAATGCTCGTTTTTCACCCCGCTTTTGAGCGCCGCCAAAATGCCGTTGGCCACATCCTGTACGTGAATGACGCTGGTGCCGCCCGGCATGTTGAAAGGGATTTTACCTGCTTTGATCGCCCGAATCAGTCGCGATGAATTGGCTGTGTCGCCGGGCCCGTACATCAGACTGGGATGGAGAATCACGGAATCGATGCCTTTGTGTCTATAATCGGCAACTTTGACATCGGCCAGATGCTTGGTCAGCATGTAATATTTTTTCCGTCTACGGGCGATCCGCCAATCAAAGTGAAAATCTTCGTTGATCGGCTCATCACCGCTTCGATATCCCAGCGCTGCAACCGAGCTTATGTGTATCAATCTCGGCACATGGTTCAAAAGCATTGCCTCTAGAACATTTTCTGTCCCATGGACGTTAATTCTGAACATGCGGTCTTTAGCTTTTATAGATGACGAAACAAATCCGGCCAGATGAATGACGACATCGATGCCTGCGAACGCCGCTCTGATTTCGTTTTCATGATTGATGTCGATGAGACAGGCCGTCGTGCGCGGATTTGAATCCATATCAAACAACAAACTCTCTGGTCTGCGGATATCGACTATTTTCACGTTGACGTCCGGCCATGCATCGAGGAGAGACTTGACGACATACAGGCCGAGAAATCCATAGCCACCGGTGACGAGCACATTTTTGATCATATCGCTCCCTGTCAAAACGCACCAGCCCAAAGATATCTGTTTTTTACTGGGATGCAATGAATTTTTAAGAAAATAGATATGGACGAAACTTGAGTTGAGCAAAATCGTAAACTTGTCGGATGAATGCTCTTCATAAAACTGGATGGATGATGAAAAAGATCCTGTTTGTTTTGGCGATATTTTGTATCGCGGCAAACGCTTTTGCCGGCAAGCGCGGCACGGTCGCGCTGGGCGCCAAATTGACCACGCCGCAAATTTTATCGCTGTCGCTTTCATTCTATCCCTACCACGCCTGGCTGGTGCAACTGGAGCCCGGCATCGGCGGCGGCAAATTGAATATCGGTCTTGGCGGCAATTACCGCTACACCATAGGCGCCGGCATTAAAATGTCTATCCTGCAGCTGTGGGGCAAGCCCATGGGCGGCCTCGATGTGGATCAGACCTACGCCGGCGGTGAGTTCGAGTGGATGTTCAAAGGGGTGAATTTCAACATCGGTTTGTACGGCCACATTGCCGGCGAAAACCCGACGCGCGATATGATCTTTTCAGCGGGGATCGGCATCGGATTTTAGGGGAATCTAAAACTGCAAATATGGATCGGGCTATGCCGCACAGCAGGGTGAATGATCTCAATGCTGCGTGACAGGGCTGCGCGGCGAGAGTGATTGGCACGCCGCAGTTGTCTGATTGATCAAAGTATTGACATCGTGCACCATTCCCCGTATATTCACACTGCACAAGATGACCACACTTGAGGACGATCCATATGAAATTACTTCCGGCCTTGCTCATTGTCACCCTGTTTCATTCAACTATTCTTGCTGACATCATTCCCCCCGACCGCCGCATCGACTGGTCTCCCGGCGTTCCCGATGTCTATCCGGACAGAGCGGTTGTCAATGTGCGGGATCACGGCGCTCAGGGAGATGGTCAGACGGACGACACAGAGGCTTTCACCAAAGCCATTCAGCGCCTGTCGAGCCGGTGCGGCGTTTTGCTCATTCCGGCCGGCAACTACCGCATCAGCAAAGAGCTGGTCGTCACCACCGGCATCCTGTTCAAGGGCGATGGCTTTGAGCAGACG
>JAFGJB010000340.1 GCA_016929295.1 Candidatus Zhuqueibacterota bacterium
CAGGAGCAGCCATACCTCAGCTTCCGTCTGGTACTCGACACCGCGCTCGTCAATTCGGTCATGGTTGAGGCCGGCGATACCGCCCCCGAAGACCATGCCGATGTGAGGGCCATCACTGTCAGCTCGCTGGAAGCATGCCTGCTGGATGCCGTGGTGCGGCTTGTCAGGCTCGTTGACAACCCGGCTGAAATCCCCTTTCTCGCGCCGTTGATCACCCGGGAGATTGTCTATCGACTGTGGGTGGGAGAGCAGCGCGATCGGTTGCGCTATATCGCGGCCAATAGCGGTTACACATCCCCCATCGCCAAAGCCATTGAGCGACTGCGCACAAAGTATGATCAGCCATTGCGAATCGAAGATATCGCGCGCGAGTCCGGCATGAGTGTATCGGGCTTTCACTACCACTTCAAAGCCGTCACAGCGATGAGCCCGTTGCAGTTCCAAAAACAGTTACGGCTCCAGGAAGCCCGGCGACTGATGCTCGGCGAGCGTCTCGATGCTGCCAGCGCCGGTTTCCGGGTGGGTTATGACGACGCCTCACATTTCAGCCGGGAGTACAAAAGGCATTTCGGTCTGCCGCCGCTGCGCGACGTGGAACGATTGCGGGAAAGCGCCGGAGGAGCCGCCGGTTAACGTCGGCGGTTAGAGAACTCATCCAACATTCTGATCCTGGAATGTGCAAAGATTTTATTACCATTAAAGTGAGTTCATACGTTAGGCACGTTATGGTACTGAATTCGCCCCTCCGACTTTACTTTGTTACGAAACATGTCTTGTTACTCAAGCAACCAGGTTACCACCCCTTGCATGAAAATGCGGCAGCCCTTTCCACTTGAGTAAATGTCGGTTTTGCTTTTGGAAAAATGGGCGTGAGGACAATCAGCACATCAGCTTCCTTTAGCACAGCCGATGTAATTTCTTCGTTGTTAACCTTTAATGTAGCATCTGGTGTTTTTGATACGAATATGCGATAAGAGCCTATCAGATTCAGTCCCATTGTATCCTGTTGCCCGTGAGACATATCGAACAGAACAACTTTACCTTTGGCTTCAACGTTGCCAATGACCAAACTGTCAAGTAGGCACTATATTGTGCCATAGTATCTTTGAGAAACTACAGAAAGAAAACAAGATGTTTCAAAATGAAAAATCATGCCCGGTAACAGCAACCATGTCGATTATCGGTGGGAAATGGAAGCCAATTATTTTATGGATTTTGAATGATGACGTCAGGAGGTTTGGCGAAATTAAAAAGTTCATTCCAACCATTACTCAAAAGATGCTCACACAGCAGTTGAGAGAACTCGAGAACGATAAATTAATAAATAGAAAAGTCTATGCACAAGTCCCACCCAAAGTTGAATATTCTTTGACTGATTATGGCCGAACAATCATGCCGATTCTGAATGCGATGGCGGATTGGGGGGAACATCAAAAAAAATACAACGGTCCAAAAAAACACCCCCGGGATGAGATGTCCCAGGGGCTGGAGGAGTAATGAGAAATCTGTTACTATTTCTCATTACGGGATTTAGGTAATGATTCTTAAAACGTTAACATTTCTCTAGTCAGCGACTTTGACGCACATCATCCGGCTCTGATCCCGGATCAGCAGCTTGCCATCAGCCAGCGCTATGGGCGCCCAGTTTTGCGCCCCACCTCTACCGCGTGCCGCCGCACCCTCACCGCCTGTTCCTGCTTCGCCGAGCAGTTCTGCGGACGCAAGCGGTTTGAATCCGGATGGATCCGGCTCGATCAAATACAACGTCTTTTCACCATCGGTGGCCAAAATCAGTCCGTCGGCCAGGATCATACTGCCTTTATTGAAATCGGGATCGCGTTTTGTCTTCCACATGATCTCGCCATCCATGCTCATGCAGGACAAGCCGTCGCGCGTATTATTGGTGCCGAACTGGGCATAGAAATAGCCATTGTGAAAAATCGGTGGTTTTGTCTGATCGCCAAATTCTTCGGTTCTGAAAAGTTCGGTTGTGCCATAGTGGCCGTCCGCTTTTTTTTCGACCTTAATCATGAGGGCACCGAGTTCGTAGCCTCCGATGACGAGCACTCTGTTATCCCCGGCATCGACCGCGCTTGGCACGGGAATGCCACATTGCCAATTTGCATATTCCCATAGAATGTCGCCAGTGAGCGGCTGAATGCCAACGACCTTACCTTTTTCATCATCTCTTCTGCCGGAAGCTGTGATCATGACAACATGGTCCTGGCCGTCAATTTTGACGATGGCTGGACTGACATAGCCGACAAGACCAAGAGACGGCGTTTTCCATTTCAGATCACCGCCGAGTTTATTATAAGCAACTACACCGGCTTCCGGCGCCTGCGATGCTAAAATAACCAAATCGCCGTAAACCAGAGGGCATTGTGAAATGGCCCAAGTGGGAAATCTATCCGGCCCGCCGCCAAATCCGCGCTCACCACTATTCGGTTTTCCACCGAAATCCGTCCACACATTCGCATTCCAGACGGGCTTGTGCGTATTAATGTCCACGCAATAGAGATCGCCGTTGTGGCCGCACGAAAAAACATATTTGCCATCTACGGTCGGAACACTGCGCGAGCCGGGAAACATGACCGAGCCGAGAGAACTGTAGGCGAAATTCCACAGCTCTTTGCCGCTTGACAGATCAAAACAACGTAAATTATCGCCGACTTCATCGTCGCGGTCGAGAAAATAGACCTTGCCATCTTTTACAGCGGGGCCGCCGAAACCTCGCCCAACGGTGACGCTCCAGAGAATCTCAGGGCCATCCTTCGGCCAGCTGCGCAACAGGCCTTTTTGCGGCGATGTGCCGTCCCGGTTTGGTCCGAGTAATTGCGGCCAGTCCTGGGCAAAAACGGCGCTCAAGAAAAGGAAAACAAACAGAGTGAAAAGTTTGATAGTGGACTTCATTTTCATCGATCCTTTCGATTTTTCATTGATGACTGTTTTTTGATGATGGATGGATTTGCGTCAACAGCGCACAAATCGCAAACTTGCTTTCTCTGTATGACGTCTTTATCCATTTAAAGTTCTTCAAAAAATGTTCATTGTTTGAGGCATCAGTGAATCTACTCCCATTTCACAACGAGTGAAAAATCCCCAAATCTTGCTGTTCGCCGATCAAAAGATTAAATGACCTCTTTAAACCACTGAGGGCGCCAAGGATCTTGGCGCGGCCTTTGGCCGCAACCAAACAATGTAACAATTACGAAAAACTAAACGCAAAGGCGCAAAGAACCGCAGAGGTTCGCAAAGAAAAAAGGATGTGCTGAGGCATTAAAACATTTCGAGATAATCGATGCAAATAAAATCAATATCATTTCTTCGCGAATCTTTGCGTTCTCTGCGCCTGCGTTGAAAAATATTGAAATATTATGCGTGTATTTGCCGGATGTACAATAATTTTGCAAAAAAAAACACGATGTTGCCGCTTTGTATTACAGAGGAAAAGAAAGCAATCGGACAATATCTCTGCGAATCTCGGCGCCCTCGGTGGTTGGCTTAAGAAAACACGACATGGCTGGTTTGCAGGACTGTATGGATCGCTTGTAATTAGCATGGAAAATTAACTCACACAAGACACAAAGACACCAAGATTGATTTTATTATTCTGAAAAATTTTGCTATTTTGGCAATCTTTTGAACAGCAAAAGAGTGAAACATGAAACGTCAGACGTGAGACGTTACAACTAGGCTCGTTCCAGGCGATAAAACATCTCACTTTTCACGTTTCACGTTTGACTCGCAGCTATGCTGCACTAGGAATAATCCAGACTAGATCTCTTACTGCAAAACAATCATTTTTTTGCTTGCTGTGCGGCAGCCTCCAATTCGCAAGGTGTAGAAATAGATACCGCTCGATAACTCACTCGTCAGGTGGGCAGAATGTGATCCTGCTTGTTGGTATTCATCCCTCACAATCAGAATTTCCCTGCCCCGGATATCATAAATTTTCAAAGTGACGTGCCCGGCTCGCGGCAAGCTATAGGAAATCGTCGTCGACTCGTTAAACGGATTCGGATAATTTTGCAGTAAATTGAATTCCGCGCGCACGGCAGCCTGCTCCTCATTCACATTAACAGGACTCCACCAATCCAGCACATTGGCCCAGACATCGGTGCCTGTTCCCGACGTGCGATTTTTTGTCCAGGTCGTGTAAATTCCGCCGCGCAGTTGCACGTCGGGCGCGGAGAAGCAGGAGGGATGTACCGCGTTCGTGATCAAGAAATGATCACCCACCGCCGAGCCATCGGCGGCAAATCGCTGGGCAAAAATATCGCTGGCGCCCATACGCCTGTTTTCCCAGGCGATGATGAATTTTCCATCCTCATCCATCGACACGGCAGGATGGACATGCTCGACATCCCTCTCCTCATCGTTGACTCTGAAATTTCCGCCCACAGATGAGCCGTCGGCGACATATCGTTGGGCGTAAATATCAACCTGGCCATGTCGCTCATCAACCCAGGCGATGAGAAAAACGCCGTTTCTCTCCGCAGAAATGCGCGGATCGGTCTGCAGAGCGGTGCCCTGATCATCGTTGACTCTGAAATTGCTGCCCAAAGCGCTGCCGTCGCCGCCGAAGCGCTGGGCATAAATATTTCTTTCACCGTCCCGTACGTCCTCCCAGGCGATGGTAAAGCCGTCATTTTCACCTGCCGCTATATCGACAAGATGTTGCTTTGAGCTGCCGACATCATCGTTGACTCTAAAATTACTGCCCAGGGCGATTCCGTCGGCCGAGAACCGCTGGGCGTAAATGTCGGCATCACCGTTGCGGGAATCGCGCCAGGCGATGACAAATGCGCCATCCTCGAGTGCTGCAACAGCGGGATAGAGTTGATTTTTCGCTCCGCCGTCGTCGTTAACCCTGAAAACATCACCCACTGCGACGCCGTCGGCGCCAAAGCGCCGGGTATAAATGTCTCTGCCGTGCGAATCGCCCGTCTGCGACCAGGCGATGACGACGGCCCCGTCGCGCGCGATAGAAATCGCCGGATCAATCTGATCGCCTGATATGTCGGGATCCCCGACTGGCACGTTCGCACCCAGAGGTAGGCCGTCTTTTGCACAACGCTGCGCATAAATGTCACAATTGCCGGCGTGCCGATCATCCTGCCAGGCGATGACAAAGTTGCCGTCGCCATCCGCGGCGATGACAGAATTCGACTGATTTGAGCTGCCCTCATCATCATTGACCCTGATATTGCCCATCATCGCCACCCCGTTGTTGGTGAACCGCTGCGCGAAAATGTCCGCGTCACCCGGGTCGTCGGCCCAGACGATCATGAAATGGCCGCTGCCTTGAACAAATAGCACCGGATCATTTTGATTTGTCTCGCCGTCATCATCATTGACTCGCACATTGCCCCCCAGACGTTCGCCATCACTGGCATAGCGCTGGACATAGATGTCAATATTATCACGCCCATCCAGCCAGGTAATGACAAAATTGCCATTATCATCTGCGCCTGCTTCCGCCGCATAGGCGCCCTGTATCTGGTCGTCCACTTTGAAATTGTCTCCCACGGCTGCTCCGTTGCCGGCAAAGCGCTGGGCGTAGATTCCAGAGGCAGAATAGCGACTGTCACTCCATGCAATGACAAAATTGCCATGAGGATCCATGGCAGCGGCAGGATATTGCGGCCATATACTCGCCTCGTCGTCGTTCACTCGCACATTGGCGCCGATGGCAATCCCGTCGCCAGTGTAGGATTGAGCATATATGTCATCGTAAACACCCCCTCGGCGCTTGTCCAGCCATGTGATGACAAGATCTCCATCTTTATTTGCCACGAGGACGGGACTGGATTGCGCCGCGCCGCCGTCGTCATCATTTACACGGAAATTACTCCCTGACGCGGCGCCATTGCTGTCATAGCATTGCGCGATGACATCGTCATCTCCATCACGATTATCCAGCCACATGATGATAACGCGACCGCTTTTGCTGATCGCGGCATTTGCAGATCTTTGATTTCCATCACTCCTGTCATTGACCTGGACGTTGCCACCAACGGCCATCCCATCGTCGCTGTAACGTTGAGCATAGATATCGTTGTCCCCATTACGTTGATCTTCCCACACAATGACAAGCTCGCCACTAGCGTTGGCTGAGAGGGCAAACGATGAATTCACGCGCACGTCACAGTCCGCATCAGTGACCCTGAAATTGGCGCCAATGGTCCCGTTGTGGTCGTAACGCTGGGCGTAGAGCGCGCACGCGCCATGCCGCTCATCCTTCCAGACGATAATGCAATGTCCAGTACCATCCATGGCAATGAGTGAACCGCTCTGAGTTGAGCAGCCGTCATCATCATTGACCTGGACATTGCCGCCCAGTGGAGCGCCATCGGATGAGTAGCGCTGGGTATAAATATCCTGGTCACCGTTGCGCCAATCCGACCAGGTGACAACGACGGCGCCCTGATCATCGATGGCCAGGGTTGCGCTATTTTGATCCGTTCCGCCGATGTTTTCGTTCACCTGAAAATCGGGGATGATGACCCTCGATGCGATCATCTGCTGTGCAGGAAAAGTCAGAATGACTAAAATGATGGTCACGTAAAGAAGTACATTCTTCATGATTCGGTCTCCGCATGTGTTAGTGTGCAATTTTGACAACCTGCCAGCAGAATCATGGTGAACCTTCGTCATACTGTCAGCAAAGCATCATGAGGGCGGAATCACAGGAAGATCAAGACCGGGGTGATGAGAAAATTCTGTTCGTTGTCCTGGTACAAGATAGATAAGAAACTCTTTGTGCGCAACTGTTTTCTGCAAGAAATTTATCTGCATGGCTTTGTGTGAGGCATTTGTGAATAATCCAGACTAGTACTGAAAAGGAGAGATCTTGTCGATGATGGCCGCTTTCATCGCTGGCTGGCAGGCGAGTATGAAGGAGTGGGAAGAGTTCCACACCGCGCCCTGCCAGTCGATGAACTCGCCTCCCGCTTCTTTGATGATGCATAGGCCGGCGGCGTAATCCCATATTTTGTCCCCGATGCAGATAAAGGCATCCGCCGATCCTTTGGCGACAGCGCACAGCTCCCAGGCGGTGGTCCCCCAGGTGCGCAGATCAAATTCGTAGATGAGACGCTCCACCACATGCACGATGCGCTGCCGATGCAGCGGATTGGCGCCAAAATTGTAAAAGACGATCGATTTCTGCGGCGAACTTTCCCCTGATACAGCAATGCGGCGGCCATCCAGAAAAGCGCCGCCGCCTCTCTCCGCATAGTAACATTCACCGGTCAACGGATTGCGGATGACGCCGGCCATGGAGTCGTCGCCCGCCATCAGCGCGATGGAGACGGCGAAAGGAGTAGAGTGACGGGCAAAGTTGGTCGTGCCGTCGATGGGATCGATGACCCACCTGAATCCCGTGCTGCCGGGCAGCTCGCCCGATTCTTCGCTGAGGATGGCGTGCGGCGAGCCCTTTCGCAGCGCCTGAATGATCACTTCTTCCGCTTGTTGATCGACGGAAGTGACGAGCGATTTGTCCGCTTTATGTTCCGTGGTAAAATC
>JAFGJB010000341.1 GCA_016929295.1 Candidatus Zhuqueibacterota bacterium
CTATTTTCCGATAAAAAAAGAGGGCAGCGTGTTCGGGAAAACGGGCGTCAAGACCTCCGCCGCTTCGCAGGCCTGGAAAGGGGAGGTTGCGCCGGGAGTGTACGGCGTGCAGTTTCGTGCGGAGGGAAAAAAGATCTTTGCCGATTCGCCCGAGGGCTGGATCGCCTACGTCGACGAGCGCGAAGGCTACGCCTATTTCAAGGTGTTTGAGATTTGGGAAGGTGCAGACTATCCGGATGACGGGGCGCGCAATGAAGTCTGGATCAATAACAATCCTGCCTATGTGGAGGTCGAGGTCGTCAGTCCGATCTGGCCAATTGCTCCGGGCGGCAAAATCACCTTTATAGAAGACTGGTATGCCGCCAGGATGTTCGGTCCGGTGCTGACGGCCAATCATGCAGGCGCGATAAGAAAACGACTGGCCTATCGGGATGAATCGTCAACGCTGACGGCCACTTACGGCGTGTTCCACGAGGGTTCGGCCAGGATTGTCTTTTTGGATGACAACAATGGCCTCCTCGCTGAGGGCAAATCGTACGACGTGACGCCGATGCAGGAATTCATCGTCGATGAGTCACTGTCAGCACCGGCGGGCGCTGCAAGCGCCGAGGTGCGAGTTTTTGATAAATCGGGAGAGCTGGTTGGTGCGCTGGAGTCAAAGCCCGTCGATCAACTCACCAGCATCGCCGCAAAAGCAATGCAACCGTCATTCTTTTCGCTGGCGCAAAACTATCCCAATCCCTTCAACGCCTCAACGGCGATCGAATACACTGTTGCCAGGGCGCAGCGCGTCAGCTTGACGATCTTTGCCATGGACGGCAGAGAAGTGGCGCTGCTGGCGGATGACGTCGCCGCGCCGGGCACGCACAGGGTAGTGTGGCACGCCGGAAGCGCTGCTGCGGGCATTTACGTCGCCCGACTGGAAGGAGAGGGGCGGAGCGCGACGACAAAAATGATCCTTTTAAAGTGAGCTGATAGAAAATCTGAGATCGTCAATCGCTAATCTTCAATCTTGAATCAATTGATTGAAGATCGGAAAAGCGGAGGGAGGCAAAGCCATCGCGGATATCGCGATGGCTTTTTATTTGCTTCATTTATCCGTCAGCGCCGCAACGCCCGGAAGAATCTTGCCTTCCATGAGTTCGAGGCTGGCGCCGCCGCCGGTGGAGATGTGGCTGAATTTGGCGACGTGGCCCGATTTTTTCGCCGCGCTGGCAGAATCGCCGCCGCCGACCACGGATACCGCACCGGCGGTGGCGATCGCCTCCGCCAGCGCATAGGTGCCCCTGTCAAAACCTTTCACTTCGAACACGCCCATTGGGCCGTTCCAAATAATTGTCTTTGCTTTTCTCACTTCCTCAACATAGCGGTCGAGCGTCTTTGGCCCGATATCCAGACCCATTTTGCCATCCGGAATGGCCTCGCCGTCGGTCACCTCTCCCTGGCCGGCGTTGCCGCTTGGGAATTGCGCTGCGACGATGTGGTCCATGGGCAGCAACATGGTCAGGCGATTTTTATCCGCTTTTTCGAGATACTCTTTGGCTTTGTCGATGAAATCGTCTTCGAGGCGCGACGTGCCGACAGGTGTGCCCTTGGCCTTCAGGAACGTGTAGGCCATGGCCCCGCCGATGAGGAGGCTGTCCACTTTGTCGAGCAGATTATTGATGACCAGGATTTTGTCAGAAACCTTGGCGCCGCCGAGGATAGCCAGCAGGGGGCGTTGCGGATTGCCGAACACCTTGTCAAAGTAGGCCAGCTCTTTCTGCAGCAGGTAGCCTGCCGCGCCCTGCCCGAGTTTTTCCGGCACGCCGGCCATCGACGCATGCGCCCGGTGCGCCGTGCCAAAGGCATCGTCCACATAGAGATCGCCAAGTTTGGCCAGGCCGTCGATGAACCACTGCCGTTCCTGTTTGGTCATCTTGACGCCATCCCTTTTGCCCTCTTCTTCGGGATGGTAGCGCAGGTTTTCCAGCAGCAAGACATCGCCGTTTTTCATCCTGGCGACCATTTTTTCCGCCTTGTCGCCGACGCAATCGGCTGCAAAGGCGACCTCCACACCGAGCAGCTCGCCCAATCGCTGCGCCACCGGCGCGAGCGAGAATTCAGGTTTGACCTTGCCATCGGGGCGACCGAGATGCGACATGAGAATCGCTTTGCCGCCATCATCCATGACTTTGCGGATGGTCGGCAGAGCGGCTTTGATTCGTTTATCATCGCCCACCTGCTTGTCATCGGTCAGTGGCACATTGAAATCAACTCGCACGAGCACGCGTTTGCCCTTGAGGTCAAGGTCATCGATTGTCTGTTTGTTCATAGTGGCTCCATCATCTTATCTTGTAATTTCTAGTACAGACTTTAATTTAACATTTTGCCGCCGAGAAAACAAGAAAAATGCAGAGAACCCTGGAAAACGTCAGGCTCTGGCAACGTCGATTGAAAAATCAACACAAAACCAAAAAAGCTTGGAGAGGCTTTCGGACGCAACCAAAAAAAAGAGAACACGAATTCTCACGAATGATACACGAATGACCACGAATGACCACGAATTAGAAAATCAATCATTTTGAATTCGTGAAAATTCGTGAAAAATTTGTGGAAATTCGTGTTCAGTCTTTTTTTGACTCTAAACTTTGCCAAAAAAACACAATGCTGTAGATTTGTAAGAGTTCACCGAGAAACACCGAGAAAAAATAGCATATGGGCCATCTCGGTGGCCTCAGTGATCTCGGCGGTTAAATTTATTATCATTCGCGCAAAAACTTTGCTGAAAGAACACAATATTGCAGCTTTGTAGCACGAAGGATCACGAAGAAAAACATTCGCCCTTGACGCCTCTGCAGTTTTGCCCTTGGATTTGTGCCAAGATTTCAATAACTTTCAGCAATGAAAAGAGTTTGGATATTGGAGATCAATGATTCCCCACACGATTGCGCCGTCCGAGATTGAACTTGTCGAGAGGGCGAGGAAGGGTGACAAAAAAGCGCTGTCCGCCATCGTCAAGGACAATGAGCAGCTCGTTTTCAACACCGCTCTTCGTCTCGTCGGCAACACCGAAGACGCCGAATGCATCATGCAGGAGACCTTTTTGAAGGTGTTTCAAGCCATCGACAGTTTCAAGGGAGAATCATCGCTGTCGACATGGATCTATCGCATCGCGACCAATTTTGCGCTCATGCGGCTTCGCGAGCGCAAAAAAAATTATAACGGATTCGATGACATCGATCTGCATGTCAGCAAATCGACGATCGATGCGTTCAACCGATCGGTAGGCAATAATCCACAGCGAGCGGTCGAAAACAGCGAGCTGCGCGAATTCATGAACGCCGCCATCGACGAACTGCCGCCCAAATTCAAGAGTGTGTTTGTGCTCAAGGATATCGAAGGACTCTCGCTGAAGGAAATTGCCGATATGAATGATATGAGTTTGCCGGCTGTAAAGTCAAATCTGCATCGCGCGCGGCTGTTCCTGCGCAATCGACTTGCTGAATTCGTTGGGAGCGAGCCTGTTTCCGTCTGAGCGGGCCGGAGCGCCCGCGTCGTCTGTCGCATCTGCTCAAGCTTAAAGATTTGAGAGGCATCTATGAAAGCAAATCTGATCACCGCTCTTGTCGCCCTCCTCGCGATCGCCGGCATCCTTCTGGGCGGCCTGGCTCTGTCACAGGCCAGGAGCGCCCGCCAGCTGGCGCTGTCTGAAGTCATCGTCGAGGAGGTGAATTCGCTCAGCACGCCGGTTTTTGACCAGGATTCCGGTCAATACAGCTACCTGACGCTCTATGATATCAGTATTGCCAATATGTCAGGTCCGCGCCTGACATTGCAGCGGGTGAAAAAAGCGACGGGCGCCGGCTTTCTCGCCATGCTCAAAGGAAAAGATGTCGTGTCGCTCAAGGTGAATGAAAAGGCGTTTGTCAGCGATGTTGGCAGCACTGCTGTGAAGAATGAGCCGCGGCTGTTGAAGACAGTCGGGCAGCAGGACATGGGCGAATCATCCACGGTCAATATCGTGATCGAACCCGGTGAGACCAAGGTTCTGCACCTCGGATTGACGCTGCAACCTTTTGATGCGGACGCGCAGCCGCTCGCGCATGTCGCATTGGTGGCGTGGGAACTCGAATTTGATAATGGCAAGAGCTACATCTTCCAGAGAGGTTTTCCGATCTATCCCGTGAAATAGAAAAGCCCGATAAAGTCATCGGGCTTTTTCATATCGATCTTTTCTTCAAATCACGCGCATTTCAGGGCGCTGCTCAGTCGGCCTTATTTGATCTCGATCTCTCTCGGTTTGGCTTCTGGCGATTTTTGCAGTACGACCTTGAGCACGCCGTTCTTGTATTCCGCATGAACATCTTTGTGGTCCACCTGATAGGGCAGACGGAATGAGCGTGAAAAATTGCCGTAGACTCGTTCCTGGAAATGGCTGTTTTTATCCTCTGACTTTTCGTATTTTCTCTCGCCGCTCACCGTCAACACGTTATCGTGCAGTGAAATGTTGATGTCCTTTTTCTCCATGCCGGGAAGATCGGCCAATACCTCATAGGCATCTTTGGTCTCTTTCACATCGACTCGCGGTGTCCAGACGGTTGAATCTTCCCAGTCCCTCAGGGAATTGCTCCAGAAATCATTAAAAAAACGATCGACAAATCTCGGAGTCCAATCGACTCTCGGGTTACGTTTGACTAAATACATGGCTGTTCTCCTTTTCATTATTTTTATCTTTCATCTATTATCTTTGCTTTCTGCCTCCGCATTATACAAAAGGCGTGCCAGTGGTCGGCGCCCATGCTTCAAAAAGGTTTAATATATTGTTATTTAATGGATTGTGATTAATTCTATAAAATGGCCAGAATTTGGGTGTCTGCCATGTGAATACAAAAAATGCTTTTCCATCTGCCAATATGGCAGTTGTCTGACAGGAGTTGAGGTGTACGAACAAAAAACCTCAAAGAAATCCCCTTTTCTTTGAGGGGTTCTGGAAAGTCTCTACAGTTTTTTCACTTCAGCCACCAGTTCCTGAAGCTTTTCTTTGGCATTGCCAAAGTACATGGTCGTTTTGGGATGGTAAAACAGTTCATTGTCAACGCCGGCAAATCCGACATTCAGACTGCGCTTGATGATGATGATGTGCCTGGCTTTATCTACATCCAGAATCGGCATGCCGTAAATGGGACTTGCTTTGTCGTGTCGTGCGGCTGGATTGATGACATCATTCGCGCCGACGACGAGGACGACATCCGTGTGCGGGAATTCAGGATTGATGTCGTCCATATCGAACAGCAGGTTGTAGGGCACCTGGGCTTCCGCCAGGAGGACATTCATGTGACCGGGCATGCGTCCGGCGACCGGATGGATGGCGAATTTGACGTCGACGCCGCGAGCGGCAAGCTGGTCCGCAAGCTCTCGAACGGCATGCTGCGCCTGCGCCGCCGCCATGCCATAACCGGGAACGATCACCGCCGAATGAGCATAGCCCATGATCATCGCCGCTTCCTCCGCGTCGATCGAACGAGCTGTTTTGTCACCCGCCGCCTGCAGTGAACCGGCAGCCATATCGCCGGTGCCAAATGCACTGAACAGCACGTGGCGCAATGACCGATTCATCGCTTTGCACATGATCTGCGTGAGGATGAATCCCGCTGATCCCACCAGCGATCCGGCGATGATGAGGATGTTGTTGCCGACGACAAATCCCGTGGCGCAGGCCGCCAAACCGGAAAAAGAGTTCAGCAGCGAGATCACCACCGGCATGTCGGCGCCGCCAATGGGAATGACAAAGAGGATGCCGTAGAGCAAAGAAAGAGCGATGACGATGATGAAGGCGGCCATGGACGGGGAAAAGGCGACGATATAGATGGATAAAACCGTTGCGCCAATGAGCACCGCGGCATTGACAATATTTTGCAGCGGGAACTGGATGGGTGCGCCGGAAACGAATCCCTGCAATTTGCCAAAGGCGATCAAGCTGCCGGTAAAGGTGACGCCGCCGATGATGATGCTCAATAGAACCGCAAGGGACAGGTCCATTGGCATCACGGCCTGTGCGCCGGACAGCCGCATGAACTCGGCCACCGCCACGAGCGCCGATGCGCCGCCGCCAAAGCCATTGAAAATGCCGACCATTTGCGGCATTCCGGTCATCTGCACTTTGCGCGCTGCAACGGCGCCGATGAGAGAACCGATGACGATGCCGATGAGAATCCAGGTGTAGCTGATGACCTGCCTGTCGAGCAGCGTGACAACGATCGCAACGAACATGCCGATGGCGGCCAACAAATTACCCCTGCGGGCAGTGGCGGGTGAGCTCATGTACTTTATGCCAAGGATGAAAAGCGCCGCGGCCATCAAATAGGATAACGCGATGATTGTTTCGAGTGGATTCATGCTTGACCTCTCACTTTTCATCTTTTTTCTTGAACATGTTCAACATGCGGTCTGTGACGAGAAAGCCGCCGACGACGTTGATGGTGGCAAAAATGACGGCGATGACGCCAAGGATGATATTCAATGTCTGATTTTCGCCGCCGGTGACCAGCAGCGCCCCTATGATGGCGATGCCGGAAATGGCATTCGCACCGGACATCAATGGCGTATGCAGCGTGGGAGGGACTTTGGTGATGACCTCAAAGCCGGCAAACATCGACAGCACAAAGATCGTCAATCCCATGATCAAAGATTCGGGCATGGTGTTTCCTTTCTGTTTCAATGTGCATTTTGCTGCCCTTGCGAAAAATGGCGACCACGAATTCAGCGAATTCGCGGTGCAATTCTTTTCAGGTTAACAACTCTATTATTTTCTCGTTCACAACCTCCCCTGCATGGGTGATCACGGCGCCGGCGGTGATCTCGTCGGTAAAGTCGAGCTGCAGCTGGCCGTCTGGCGACAGATGAGTGAACAGCGTGACGACATTGCGCGCAAACAGCTGACTGGTGTGGATGGCCATTAGGCTCGGCAGGTTGATCGGACCAATGATGGTGACGCCATTGGCAGTCACTTTTTTGCCGGCTTGTGAGCCGGCAACATTGCCGCCCTGCTCGACGGCCATGTCGACGATGACGCTGCCGCTCTTCATCGCCGCCACCATATCTGCGGTGATGAGCAACGGCGCTTTTTTGCCCGGCACCGCGGCCGTCGTCACGACCACATCGCAATGGGCCAAGACATCCTTGATGACCTCGTGTTCATGCTTTTTTGCGGCATCGGAGATTTCTTTCGCATAGCCGCCCTCGGCTTCGCCGGCTTCGCCAAGATCGATTTCAATGAATTTGGCGCCCAGGCTTTCAACCTCGCCTCGCGTGGCGGCGCGAATGTCAAATGCCTCGACCACGGCGCCCAGCCTTTTGGCCGTGGCGATGGCCTGCAGTCCGGCGACGCCGGCGCCGAGCACAAAGGCCCGCGCAGGACGAATGGTTCCAGCGGCAGTGGTCAACATGGGAAAATATTTTCGTATGGCTTCGGCGCCGATCAACATCGCTTTATAGCCCGCAGCAGAAGCCTGCGATGACAGCGCATCCATGCTTTGCGCGCGACTGATGCGCGGCACCATTTCCAATGCGACGGCCGTTACGCCGCGCTCTGCCAGCTTTTTAGCAATGGCGGGTTCGCGCAGCGTTTCCAAAAAACAGATCAGCGTTGCACCTCGGCCCAGTCGTTTGATCTCGTCATCCTGCGGCGGTCTGACCTTGAAGACGACCTCCGCGTTCACATAGAGAGCATCCGGTGACAGGGCTGTGCCGGCGCCGGCTTGCTGGTATTCCTCATCCGTATAACTCGCGGCTGTTCCTGCACCAGCCTCGACCAGGACCTGATGTCCCGCTTTGATCAATTTGACGATTTCACTCGGCACCAGAGCGACGCGCTGCTCATCCGGGTATATCTCTTTGGGAACAGCAATTCTCATAACTTTTCCTCGCTCTCTTTTGTTGGCTTGGGCTGTCTGTTATACTGGTGCATCGCATAAAGGCGATGCACTCCGTTAGAAAGCTCACAAACTGGAAAATTTGCGCTTTCATTTTAGAAATTATATGAATAATAATCTTAATGAAAATTATTGCAAAAATCAAATTATTCCAGTGAGCGGCCGTAAAACGTCAATTACAGGCGGTGAAAACGTCAAGAACCTAGTAAAAAAGCACGCACCACCCTAAAGATTGCCCAGAATATTCGTTCTGGGCGGGTAATTTAGTTGGGACATCTGTCCCAATCGGACGTATGTCCAAATCCATTTCCCGCCTGGTACATCTCGTAAGGGGCATATCTCGTAAGGGG
The DNA here is from genome assembly GCA_016929295.1 of Candidatus Zhuqueibacterota bacterium. Classification (GTDB taxonomy): domain Bacteria; phylum Zhuqueibacterota; class Zhuqueibacteria; order Residuimicrobiales; family Krinioviventaceae; genus Kriniovivens. The sequence goes on from JAFGJB010000341.1 coordinate 8,264, forward strand.
CATATCCCGTAAGGGGCATATCCCGTCAGGGGCATATCCCGTCAGGGGCATATCCCGTCAGGGGCATATCCCGTCAGGGGCATACGAATATGCCGAACGATCTGGATCCAAAGATCGATGTATCTTGTGCCATTTTGCTTTAGATAGCTCTGATAACCTGTAATTGACGTTTTACGATTTCTCCGCAAAGCTGGTTGCTTTTTTATGGTAGAGTCAATATATTCGGCATCTTGCGAGTCTGTGCATCACGCGGCTATCCGAGACAGGATATAATGAAAAAAACTATTTCACCAACTCATTCCGTCCTCCTTTTTGTCTTTTTCCTCTCCGGCGCCAGCGCGCTCATCTATCAGACCGTCTGGATTCGACAATTCGGCCTGGTGTTCGGCGTCGATGTCTACGCGACAGCAACTGTGCTGACCGCTTTTATGGCCGGCCTCGCTCTGGGTAATCTGATCTTTGGCAAAATTGTCGACAGAAGAGGCAAGCCCTTCACGCTGTTCATTCTGATCGAGCTGGGAATTGGATTTTATGCGCTGCTGTTTCCGCTCACCTTCAAAGGATTGAACGTCTTGTACATCGGGCTCTATCGCGTTTTGCCTCTCGGCTTTTATGCCACGCAGCTCTACAGATTTTTCCTGGCGTTTCTCTTCCTGATTTTCCCGACCACGCTGATGGGAGGGACGCTGCCGGTTCTCAGCAGAATCTTTGTTAAAAAACTCGATGTGCTGGGCTGGAATATCGGACGACTGTATAGCGTCAATAATTTCGGCGCCTTGATCGGCTGCTTTGCAGCCGGTTTCATTCTCATGCGCTCCATCGGTTTGCGCAGTTCCATATATGTGGGCGCCGGATTGAATCTGCTGAATGCCCTTGTCGTCTTTTCCGTCGGCCGTTTTTTGACGGAACGCGAGCCGCAGGATAAAGTTCACCCTGAAGGTGCGGCCGATGACCCTGACGATTTGCCAGCGCGGGTGATTCGCTACGTCCTCTGGGCTTTTGCCATCGAGGGTTTCACCGCTCTGGCTTATGAAGTGATCTGGACGCGCATCTTGATCGGTTACTCGCATGACAAGAGCGTCTATTTTTATACAACGGTCATTTTAAGCTTCATTTTTGGCCTGTCGCTCGGCAGCCTGCTTGTCGCGCGATTGGCGAATAAAAAAAAGAACCTGTTGCTGCTGTTCGGTCTCATCGAAGTTGCGATCGGCATTGTGTCCATTATCTTGTTATCCATATTCTCGGGAATCGGCGGGCTGCTCAACACGTGGCGTTTATCCTATACGGAATCGTGGTGCAGCAGTTTAGGCCGCGAGTATGCGATGTTTTTTTTCGCCATGGTTGTGCCGACGACATTGATGGGCATGACCTTCCCTCTTGTCAGTGTCATCTGTACGCCGCAGATGAAGCGGCTCGCTTCCCGCATCGGCGAAATAGGCTTTCTCGATACGGTCGGCTCGATTTTTGGCGCCTTTGCCGCCGGTTTCATTCTGATTCCCTTTTTAGGCGTCGTCAAGGCGGTTCTGTTCACTGCGATGATCAACATCCTCATCGGCCTCGGCGCCATTCTGCTGCAACCGCGGATGCCGAAAAAATTAAAGTCGGGCTTTGCCGGCAGCGCCATCGCCATCGTCGTCCTCCTGATCCTCTTCGCACCGGACAGTGCCTATTTTCAGCACTGGCAAACCAGGCGTCAAGGCGACAGATTGCTCTATTATCATGAGGGCGCGGATGCGACGATTGCGGTGCCGCAACACAACGACGGCATCAAATTTCTCTCCATCAATGGCTCGGTCACCGCATTTGCCGAGTATGGCGATATACGCGTCCACAAAATGCTCGGCTATCTGCCCTACTTTGTCCATGAGAATCCCCGCAACGCGCTGGTCATTGGGCTTGGCATGGGGATCACTGCCCGGTCGTTGCTGCTGCCCGGCATGCAGCGCGTGGATTGCGTCGAGATGAACCGTGGCGTCATCGAGGCCGCTGCCGGCTATTTCGCCAAAGAGAATGAGAACGTATTGGCCGAGGAGAGGTTGAACATCATCATCGATGACGGGCGCAGTTTTTTGACCATGACGACGCAAAAATATGATATCATCACCTCGAATGCTGTGCACGCGCGTTTGAGCGGCGGACTCTATACCAAAGAGTTTTATCAGATCTGCAAAAAGCGGCTCAACGAAAACGGCGTCATGTGTCAATGGACTTCGACGAATTGGTTGACACCGCTCGAGTTCGCCTCCCTGATCACGGCGTTTCACGCGTCCTTTCCGCATACGAGCTTGTGGCTTGTCAATGCCGGGCATCTGTTGATCCTTGGCACACCGGCGCCCCTGGCCTTGCGAGCGTCCGCATTGCAGGAGAGATTTGCCGCCAAAGTTCAGTCCGATCTTTACCCCTATATGCTCGATACGCCCGCAGCCTTCCTGGCACATTTTGTCACCGACGAACGGCAACTGCCCACCTTGATTCAGAATGCACCTCTGAACAGCGATGACAAGCCCCTGGCTGAATTCAGCCGCGTGGTGAGCAAAATGCAAATACCGCAGGTCCTGTTGAGCCTGATCGGAGTGAAGCATGATCTGGCGGACAGGCTTTTCGATCAGGAAGATTTTGACATCGAAACAATGCGAGACCAAGTGCGTCAGTACAATCTCGCGGAAAAATATTATCTGCAAGGTGTTTTTGCGAAAAATATTTACCAAGAGCCTTTGCTGGCGTTGAATATGGTCACGCAAGCCCTGCGTTTGATACCGGATGACTATCGCTATCATGAAGAGGCGGCGAGCATCAATCTGTCCATCGCACAGCAGAATGACCTGGGACAGGATGCGCTCATGACCTTTCTGGACAATGCGATCGAACATCTCACGGCGATGATCGAACGATATCCGGATTCTGCATTTGACTGGAACAATCTCGGCTACACCTATATGAACCGCGGGCTTTTGGGTGAAGCGGAATCGGCATTCACCAGGGCGTTGGAGCTGGCGCCGGAGAATCCGTTGGCGAGAATTTATCGCGCATCCATCATCGCCGGCAGGGGGGACGCCGCGACGGCGGAGGCGGAACTGTTGCGAGTGATCGACTATTTTCCACAAGAGCTCGAAGCCTATTATCGATTGGGGCTCATCTACGAATTCACCAATCGATTCGACAAGGCGATAGCGACGTTTGCGGAGCTCGCGGCACGGGATGGTGGATATCGCGATGTCGCGATTCGTTTGCAGAGGTTGACAATGGAGCGCTAAAGCCGAAAATTCATTTTTGACATTGACAAACAACAAGGAGGTGCAGCAATGGCAAATTGGTTTGTTCATTTGGAATTTTTTAAGTCACCCGCTTTTTTGGAAATCGTGAAAAACGTCATTTTCGCGGTCGTCATTTTTCTTGTCGGTAAATGGGTGGCCAAACTGATAAAAAAGTCGATAAAAAAGATTATGCGACGTCACAAAGTTGACGAGACGCTGGTTGGCTTTTTGACCAACCTGATCTATTTCATTCTGCTGGTCTTTGTCGTTCTCGCCGCGCTCGAACGCCTCGGCATCAAAACGACCTCCCTGACCGCCATCCTCGCTGCCGCCGGTTTCGCTGTTGGCCTGGCGCTGCAGGGCGGACTGGCAAACTTTGCCGCCGGCGTGCTGATGCTGATATTTCGCCCCTTCAAAGTCGGCGACTATATCGAAGGCGCCGGTACGGCCGGCATCGTCGAAGGAATCCAGATATTTACCACACAGTTGTGTACGCCGGACAATAAAACGATCATCATCCCCAACTCGTCGATAACCTCCGGAAACATCATCAACTATTCCGCTAAACCCGTTCGACGCGTCGATCTCACCTTTGGCTGCGGCTATGGCGATGATCTCGTCAAGGTCAGGAATGTGCTCAATGATATTGTCAGACAAGACCAGCGCATTTTGAATAATCCGCCGCCGCAAATCGCCATCTCGCAATTAGCCAACAGCAGTGTCAATTTTGTCGTTCGTCCCTGGGTCAATTCGGCCGATTACTGGAATGTCTATTTTGACGTCACCGAAAAAGTCAAGCGCCGCTTTGATGAGGAGGGCATCTCCATCCCCTTCCCGCAACAGGACGTGCATATCTATCAACATGACGAGTAGATTTATTTTAATAATAATGAGTTAATCCTGTATGGAAAAGAAAACTGGCCTTTTCAAAGATTTTTTTGGTATGATCAGGAAAGATCTCAAAGAAACAAATCTAAAGACTTCACTTGGACGCGACCTGCGAGCTGTCTATGAATTCTATTTGTCGGCTAAAGAACGGGAAGAGTTGGCGAAAATGGGCTGGTTCCGACGGTGGCTCTATCGCGTATTTTGGATCATCATCAATATCCTGAAAAAACTGTCGCCGTTTCGGCGATTGTTGCTCCTGCTCTCCATTATTCTCCTGTTTGATACCGAGAACAGCTCCAGAATGCTCGGCGGCTATATCGTATTATTCATCGTACTTCTTTTGGAGTTGAAGGACAAGCTGCTGGCGCGCGATGAGTTGAAAGCCGGTCGTGCTGTCCAAGCGGCACTGCGTCCCGAAAGCTGTCCGACGATTAGCGGGTGGGACACATTTTTTTATACGCGTTCGGCAAACGACGTGGGCGGCGACCTCGTTGATTGCATTCAATTGAATGACGATCGCTTTGGCTTCATGCTCGGCGATGTCTCCGGTAAGGGGCTTGGCGCTGCATTGTTGATGGCACAGCTGCAGGCCAGCGTCCATGCGCTGGCGCCGTTGACTAAATCCATTTCAAAATTGGTGACGCAATTGAATGACCTCTATTGTCGGGGAGGCTTGTCAAACAGTTTTATCTCATTCATCTACTTTGACATCAGACCGAATTCGGGAAAGCTGACTTTCGTCAATGCCGGTCACATGCCACCTGTAATCATCAGGAATAGCACTTTGCAGGAATGGAGCAAGGGCGACGCTGCTCTTGGATTGGAAAAAAAAGCGAAATATAGAGAAGAAACTCTCAACCTGGACGCAAATGATCTGCTCATCGTATATACCGATGGTCTCACTGAAGCACGAAATGACCGCGGTGATTTCTGGGGAGAAGAGCGGTTCTTCACGCTATTGCCAACGCTGACAAAACTCGACTGCAAATCAATGGGGGAAAAGATCGTGCAGGCAGTGGATGCCTTCATCGGCAATGCCGTGCGAAGCGACGATCTGACATTTTTGATAGTGAAGCGAAAGTGAGGCATTGCGAATGCGGCTAGTTGTGCTGGATGGTTATACCATGAATCCCGGGGATCTCAGCTGGCAGCCGCTCATGGATCTCGGCGAGTGCCTGATTTATGAGCGGACGACGGATGAGCAACTGCACGAGCGATGCCGCACGGCGGACATCCTGGTGACGAACAAAGTCGTGCTATCCGAAGAACGCATCACCCGGCTGCCGTCTTTAAAGTATATCGGCGTATCGGCGACGGGATATAACGTCGTCGATGTGTCAGCCGCTCGCCGGGCGGGAATTATCGTCACTCATGTTCCGGCATATAGCACCATGTCCGTCGCGCAGATGGTTTTCGCTCATATCCTCAATTTGACCATGCCTGTCGCCAGGCATGCCGACTCGGTGCGCTCGGGCGCCTGGAGTCGCTGCCAGGATTTTACTTTTTGGGAAACGCCGCTCGTAGAGCTGGATGGCCTCATGCTTGGCATCATTGGTCTGGGACGCATTGGCCGCGTGGTCGCGACTGTTGGCCACAGCCTTGGCATGCGGGTGTCATTTTGCGACGATCAATCTGTCACGGACAAGCCCGCATGGACGCAGCAGGTTGATGTGGACATGTTGTTTGCTATAAGCGATATTTTGACTTTGCATTGCCCATTGACAGAGAGCAGCGCCAGGATCGTCAGCCGAGAGCGACTGGCGATGATGAAAAAGAGCGCTTTTATCATCAACACTGGCCGCGGCGGGCTCGTGGATGAAGTCGCCCTCGCCGACGCGCTCAATGCCGGTCAGATCGCCGGTGCCGGGCTCGATGTTTTGTCGGCCGAGCCGCCAGCGCCGGATAATCCGCTGCTGACCGCTGTTCACTGTGCCATCACACCACATCATGCCTGGGCAACGGGCGCAGCGCGGCAGCGACTGATGGATGTCGTTGTCGCCAATGTCAAGGCCTATCTGCAGGGATCGCCGATCAATCTAGTCGAGGAGTGAGGGGCGTGTCAACGGCCGAATGCGGCACTCTCACCTTTTCTTGATGATGCGAGTATCTCCTGTGCGCGCGGTGATGCCCAGATCATCAAAATAGCCGAGGAGAGGTACGGCAAATTTGCGCGAGGTGTCGAGCATCTGGCGAAATTCCGCCACCGTGATCTCGCTCTTTGCAAAGGACTGCAGCTTTTGGCGAGCGCTTTCCAGCGCTGATCTGGTGAAATAGATATCCCCCTCAAAGCGAACGATCTTGCCCATGCCCATCAGGGCATTCAAGCCGCGTTGCACCTGCTCCTGCGGGCAGTGTAGCTGCTGTGCCAGCACCTGTGCGGGAGGCGTGACGAATTGGCCGTTCTGCAGAATTTCATAGATACTAGCGGCAATTTTTTCCTCTTCGCCGCTGAGCCTGATCTCATGCGATGACAGTTTCACGCTATCGCCGACGAGCACAATGACGCCCTGATCGAGCAGATCCGCGATGATGGCATCAAAAACAGCCGGCATTTCTCTGGCGGTCCGGGCCAGCAAATTGGCCCGTTTCATGCCGGCGCGCAGCGGTTCCTTCTGATGAAATTTTTCCAGCTCGTTGATGATGACAGTTTTGCGCTTTGCCAGGCTGTTTTTGTGGAGATAGCCTTCTTTGGCAAAGAAGAACAGCTGTTTCTTTTGCAGCAAGTCCTGCAAAAGCGGTTCCAGGGCGTTCGGCTCTAGGGTCGTTTTTTTGCACAGTTCGGCCGGTTTTATCGGGTGATCTGTTTGCAGCAAAATGGACATGACAATTTCGCTCGCGTCCAGGCTTTCCAATGTATGCAAGCGTTCGAGGACAGCGCGACTGGTGCGCCTGTGCGACTCGGGATTGGGGTCGAGGATGATGCCGCCACCGATGGTGAGCTGCGGTGAATATTGCCGTATGACAAACGGATCGCGCTTTTGCGCGACAGCGACCTCTTCCAGCATCATCTGCGCATAGGCAGATTGTCCCGGCGTCAACTTGTCAACGCCGAGCAATTTCAGTCGCGCCATGATCTCGCGGGTGCCGATATGCAGCCGCACTCGACTGCCGTGAGAGAGCGCTTTGGGCGCATTTTCCAGCAGGCTCAGCTTGACATCAAAGAGTGTCGTGGGTTCAAAAAAGGCCGCTGTCGCCAAAATATTGCCTCGTTCGATGTCGTCTTTGGCGATGTTCATCAAGTTCAGCGCTGCGCGATCGCCAAGGGACGCTTGCCTCGCTGCCACACCGTGAGTTTGTATGGCTCGAATTTTGACACTACGCTTTTGCGGCAATAGCTCACAACTATCGCCCACCGCTATGCTGCCGGACAACACTGAACCGGTGACGACCGTACCATGTCCTTTCATTGTGAACGATCGATCAATCGGCATCCAGAAGATGCCGCGGTCCTGTCGCGCATCCGCCTGTTCTGCCAGGCGGATGAGCGCCTGTCGGAGCTGCGCGACGCCCTCGCCGCTGACGGCGGAGACTTTCATGATGGGCGCATCCTGCAGAAATGAGCCGCGCAACAGTTCGCGCACATCCTCCTCAACGATTGCCAGCCACTCTTCATCGACCATATCGATCTTTGTCAGGGCGACCAGTCCGCGCTTGAGGTGGAGAATTTTTAGTATATCGAGATGCTCGCGGGTTTGCGGCATGACGCCATCGTCGGCCGCAATGACCAGCATGGCAATGTCGATGGTGCTGACGCCGGCGACCATGTTTTTGATAAATTTTTCGTGACCCGGAACGTCGATGAAGGCGATACTGTCGCCGAGAAACGCAAAGCCCAGATCGATTGTCATGCCGCGCGTCTGTTCCTCGGCCAATCGATCCGGATCTGTGCCGGTGAGCACTTTGACAAGAGTGGATTTGCCATGGTCAATGTGACCGGCCGTGCCGATTATTTTATGCGCCATCATTCCAGCCCGAGTGTATCCAGCAGCGCGATATAGGTTCCGGCGGTCCATCCCAGGATGGGCCCGTTCCGCACGCCTTTGGGCGATTCGATGCTCTTGTCTTTGACATTATACCACTCCCACATTTCCCCGGTTTTTTCATACAGATCGTACACCATTGTCAGCCAATTAGTGCCGATATCCGCGGCGTCTTCCATGAACTCATAATCAGAGAGACCCTTGATGACGAAATACAAAAATGGCGCGCACAGCAAAGGATAGCTCTGTCCATCATTGAGCTCATAATCCTTGTCGGTAATGGTGATGCCGCCGGGCGCGACGAAATCTGCCAGGTGCGTCTGCAGGGTGTCCGCTTCTTTCTGATCAATCATTTCGACAAATAGCGGCATATAACCCGCCAATGTTTTGATCTCACACAGTTTCTTGTCGGCAAAATTGTTGTCAAAATAAAATCTTTTATTTTCATTCCAAAAGATCGGAAACATCTTTTTGATGTGCTCGCTCTTTTGCAGCAGAGAATTGTCGCCTTTGCCATCGGCTTCAATCTGCAAATCGTGAATGAGTATGGCGTTCCTGTACAAAAGTGCATTCAGATCAACCGGATTGTAATTCTCAAAATTCTTAAAACGAATCGAGCGCAGCCAGCACGATTCCACATCGCCTGGATTGGCAGATGAGCCATTGTTCTGGTCGTCAGTGAAACGATAAAGACCCACTGGCGTCGTATGAGGTTTCATTGTCCAGTAGTGATATTCGTCCACCACATCGGGCAGCATACGGCTGAGCCAGTCTTTATCGCCGGTCGCCCGATAGACATCCCGGACAATCCATGGCAGCAGCGGCAGGACCGCCCGGCCGGAAGACTGCAAATTGGATGATGGTACATAGCCTAACTTTCGCTGCAAAAAAATCAAATTTTCCGCGTTATATCGGGCGAGATCAATCAGCTTCAGACGAATGAGCCCAAGGTTGATGAAATAGGTGTCCCAGTAATAGAGCGCATCCTGTTTTTCTTTTCCCGGTGTGATGTAGGAATTGGGGACGCCGATCAAACGATCCGTATCGCTTGGTATTTCTCGAACGAGTTCGTTTTCGAATCGTTCCTTTAGCGCGGGCAGCAAAGAGTGAAATTTTTCCATTCCTTACCTCATATTTTTAGTAATGAATTTGTATCGTTCAGGTGTCATGAGGCATGATCCCGAAGAATGAGAGCTACGGCAGAGGTGATCACTGGAAGGACTGTGCGACAGCAGCACCTGCTGACACGTCTGAACGTAAATGGTACGACTAAAAGGAGGAGAGTCATTTCAATATATGATCTTTAAAAGAGCTGCTGACCTGTATACAGAGGAGACAGGCAACACTTTCTGACCGCAAGGACGCTAAAAATATAGACGAATATAGTCGCAAAAGGTTCATCTTTAAGCAGCAAATCTGTTGATGAGGGGGCGCAGTGCAAAGATGCGCAATTTGGTTGTCAGATACTTTTTATAATTCAGATGCTGCAGCGTCATCATATAACTGTCAATGTAGACGCCCAATTCTTTCATGGAATGCGGCTTTAACTCCAAAGTGATAAAGCCGCCAAAGTTGTTGTCTCGCAAGGTGGATAAAAACTCATTGATCGGCATGGCTCCGCCGCAATTGAATGGTCTATGCAGGTCATCACCGACGAGGCAATCGGAGAGGTGCACGCAGCCGACGATATCGCGAAAAGTGCGAAACTGATCGACAGGATCATGGCCATCGACAAAGTAGTGTGGAGCATCAAAACACATGCCCGCCAGGGTGGCGCCGAGCTCTTTTTCGCTGCGCCAATAGAACTGCAAAAAATCATCGGGATTAAGGGCCGGCACGTTTTCAAGGTAGACCGGCATAGCGAGCTTCTGCAAATTTTCCAGGAGAAACTCGATTGAAGAGTTGAGTTGAATTCCCGCTTTTTCCGCTTCAGGAGGGTGACAGATGACGTGATGAATGCGCAATTTTGTCTTGTAAAGCTGCAGAGTCGAAATCATCTCATCAATCTCTTTTTTGTAGTCAGGACAGGAAAAGTCCCAGCCGTTTTCGCTGACGAGCGGCAGGTGAAAGGCCGTGATCAATGATCCGATATTCTCGGCAAAGCGATCTATCTCCGGTAAAATGCTTTGATTGATCTCGATGAAATCCATCCCCAACAATTTCAATCCCCTGATCAGAAAAGACGGCATAAACTTTTGGAATTTCGCCACCGTGACGCCTACATAGGGAACCCGCTGAGACATGCAACTCCTGAATGTTTCGCGCTATAGTGCGACCTTTGCAATAAGATACAGCCAATTTATGATTATCGCAGAGACCAGCAATCTTTGTACCCGTTTTTTTTCTTGCGCCGTAAGGATTATTTGCACATTTTTTCCTACAACAACAGCAAGTAGGCTATTCATTCCCCATAAAATGCACGCCATGTACAGTGCAAAGAAAAGAGGATTCTCAAAAAAGGCATCCGCCATGCGCAGCTGAGCCAGCGCAATGCCGGCTCGAGTTGCGCCGCAGGATGGGCACGGCAGGCCGGTCCACAGATGAAAGAGGCATGGCGGCGCCAGGGCGATGACGCTTTCGCCGAAGAGAAAAAGACAAAAGCCCGGAATCACGATGGCTGCGACAATCAGACCAACGCTCACATCCGGAGTTCTTTTTTGCATGCGAATCAACATCTGGTCCCGCTTTTCATAAAGAAAAAAGATTCTGCCAGGGCAATATAGTTGACAATATTTTTCTTTACAAGAAGAATAGCAGCTGCTCTGTTAAACGTCAGTCACAGGTTATCAGAGCTATCTAACGCAAAATAGCACAAGATACATCGATCTTTGGATCCAGATCGTTCGGCATATTCATGCCCCTCACGGGATGTGCCGGACGGGAAATGGATTCGGACATACGTCCGATTGGGGCAGATGTCCCAACTAAATTAGCCGCCCAGAATGGATATCCTGGGCGGTCTTTAGAGAGGTGCGTGCTTTTTTATTATGTTCTTGAGGTTTTTACCGCCTGTAACTGACCTTTTACAATTTTTCGTTGAAAAACTTGACTTTCGTATTCTGAATAGTTAACTTGCAGCGTCTAAAGAGGATAACTATTTTGACGGCAACCGGGCTCACAATGAGGATGAAAACCATAATAAACCGCCGTGGGCTCGGGAAACCATACGAATGCGAATAAAAGCAAGAGATTGATAGAGCCCGCAGCGCGATGCACTGCGGGCTTTTTTTTTACAAATTCATTTTAATGAGGATCTGCTATGGAGAGAGTGAAATGCGCTGTATTTGGCGCCACCGGCGTCGTCGGGCAGAATTTTTTGCGCCTGTTGGTCGAGCATCCCTATTTTGAGCTGGCGGCGATATGCGCCAGCGATGTCCGTATCGGTCAAAAACTGGGATCGGCAAAAGAGCAGGTCGTCGGCGGCATTCCGGCGCCATTTGCCGATCTCGTCTTTGATCCGGTTGATGTCAATGTGCTTGAATCAAAGAGGATCGAGGTCGCCTTTTCCGGTCTGCCCGCGGATGTGGCTAAAGAGTTCGAAAAAGAGGCTGCCAGGCGCGGCATCAAGGTGTTTTCGAATGCGGGCGCCTATCGCATGGATCAAAATGTGCCCATCCTCATTCCGGAGATCAATCATCCACATCTGGCGCTCGTCAGGGAACAGGAGACGCCGGGATTTATCGTCACCAATGCAAACTGTACAGCGACGGGTCTGACCATGGCGCTCCTGCCACTTTTACCGTTCGGCATTCGCAAGCTGGTCGTGGCGAGCTATCAGGCCATCTCCGGCGCCGGTTATCCGGGCTTGTCCGCTATGGATATTTTTGGCAATGTCATCCCCTACATCAGCAATGAGGAGCCCAAGTTGCGCCAGGAGTGCGTCAAGATTTGCGGCGAGCTCACAGGAGGCGAGATTGTGCCGGCGGATTGGCAGGTGCACGCGCATTGCATCCGCGTGCAGACGCTGATTGGACATCTCCTTTCGGTGCATATTGAGCTGCACGCCGCGCCATCGCTGGAAGCGGTGCAGACAGCCATCATGCGCTACCAGTCACCGCCGGCGGTCGTCGGTTTGCCGACGGCGCCCGATCGGCCCATCTGTTATCTCGAGCAGATGGACAGACCGCAGCCGCGCTATGACGTCATGCTCGGCACGCCGGAGCGCGCACGCGGCATGGCGATCGCCATTGGTCGACTGGAGGTGGAAGAGAATATCGTCCGTTTCATCACCCTGTCGAATAATCTCGTGCGCGGCGCTGCCGGCGGTTCGCTGCTGAACGCCGAGCTGGCCTATCGCCAGGGACTGCTCTGAAATGAAAAAGCGGGATCGACGTCCCGCTTTTCAGAAACTATAAACCGCAGAGGCCGCAGAGACACGCCGAGAAAAACAGAGTTTAATGTCCCTCGGCGCTTCTTTGCGGTCTCGTATCTTTATCAAAACATTCTATTCTAATCAGTTGAACATTCTGTATTTTCTTCATTTCAATCTCACGCAAAGACGCAAAGCCGCAAAGATTCGCCAAGTTTTTAAA
>JAFGJB010000342.1 GCA_016929295.1 Candidatus Zhuqueibacterota bacterium
ATATTTTCCGAGATCGAAAAATCAAACGTCGCGTCCACCCAGCCATATCCGGCATGACAGGAGGTGCATGCCGGCCAGTTCGACTGGATGCCGATACAAAAATTATTCACCGCATTTTTTTTGCCCAGCACCAGGGACTGCGTCCGTCCCGGCAGCAGCACCGGCGGACTCGTCCATGTCCAGTGGGCGGACTGCATGACCTGCCCCGCAGCGTCCTCATGGCACTCTAGACACTTTTTCGTCACATCCTGACCACTCGACAACGGCTCTGTCATGAGCGAAGAGTGATCTGTATGCGGCAGGCGTTCGGGGACATAGGCCCAGGCATCCTGTTTGTCGTCCGATCGGGGGATGAAAGACAGCAGAGGAATGAAAAGAGCGATGAAAAGTAATATCAAGAGCGCCAGGGGGGATCTTTTTGCCGTCATACCCTCATCTCGTTCATAAAGCCGGTCTCCAGCCTCGTGTTTTATTAATCGGGGTGAATATATAGAATGCGGATGAAAAAGACAAATCATATAATCGCGAGAAACCGGATGGCGATCAGTCCCGGACACAACCTCGTGCAGCAACTATCTGAATCTCTCGCTCTGAATCTTTTTATCATTTTTGTCATCAAAAGATTGGAAAAAAGCGGGTAATTTTACGATGAAAGGACGACATGAAAAAGATAGTCATATTAGGCGGCGGAACCGCCGGCACCATCATGGCCAACAAGCTTTTTCAGACACTGGCCCGGGATGAATGGCAAATCACCATTGTCGATCAGGATGAGACGCACATTTATCAGCCGGGTCTGCTGTTCATACCCTTCAATATTTACACCTGCAACGATGTCATCAAACCGAGACGGGATTACATCCCCAAGGGTGTGGAGTTGATCGTGTCGAGCATCGACGTCATCGAGCCTGACAAGAGCAGGGTCAAGCTGGCGAATAATCGGGTTCTCAGTTATGACTACCTCATCATAGCCACTGGCACGCGCACCAGACCGGAAGAGACCGACGGTCTGGCCGAGGCCGGCTGGTACAAGAACATCTTTGATTTTTACACCATCGAAGGCGCCTGTCATCTGCAAAAATATCTCAAGCACTGGCCGGGCGGGAAAATGGTTCTCAATATCGTCGAGATGCCGATCAAATGTCCGGTGGCGCCGCTGGAATTTTTGTTTCTGGCCGACTGGTGGTTTACCGAGCAGGGCATTCGCGACAAAGTGGATTTGACATTTGTCACGCCGCTCCCGGGAGCATTCACCAAGCCCAAAGCGGCCGCGATACTGGGCGATTTTCTCGACAAGAAAAATGTCCATCTCATCTCTGAATTCAATACGGGTTCAGTCGATGCCAACAGGAACAAGATAGTGGCATTCGACGGTACCGAAGTGGACTATGATCTGCTCGTCACGATTCCGACGAATATGGGCGACGCCGTCATCGAGCGGTCCGGCATGGGCGACGAGCTGAACTTTGTGCCGACGCATAAAAACAGCCTGCAATCAAAAGCGTATGAAAATGTCTTTGTCATTGGCGACGCGACCGATTTGCCGAGCTCCAAAGCCGGTTCGGTGGCGCATTTTCAGGCGGACGTCTTGACGGAAAATATCCAGCGCGCCATAGATGGCCTGCCGTTGCTGGATGGATTTGATGGCCATGCCAACTGTTTCATCGAATCCGGATTTGGCAAAGGCATGCTGATCGATTTCAACTATGACGTGGAGCCACTGCCGGGAAAATACCCGTTGCCGGGCATCGGGCCATTTTCCCTGCTGCAGGAAACCAAAGCAAATCACTGGGGCAAAATGATGTTTCGCTGGGTCTACTGGAATCTGCTCTTGCGCGGATCGGAATTGCCCATTCAGGCGCAGATGAACATGGCCGGAAAAATGCGCTGAGAAAGGAGGGTCGCTTTGGATAGAGATTTAGAGTTGCTCCATCAGAAAATTGATTTTCTCACCGAACAGATGGTGGAGACGCAGCGGCGCCAGCGCGAGCTGGAAGAGCTGTGGAAAGACGTGACTCCGGTTTTGACCGACCTGTTCAATACGGCGGCGGAAGAGCTGGATGAAATATCGCCCTATTTTGGTTATGAAGATCTGATCCACCTGGTGAAGAAAATGCTGCGCAACATCCGCAGCCTGACAGTCCTGTTCGAGCAGGTGGAAGGCGCCCAGGATCTGGTCCAGGATCTGGTGCCGCTCTCAAAGGAAATATTTGATGAGGTGCTGGGTCGCCTGGACGCACTGGAACGGAAAGGATATTTCCGTTTCATGAAGGCGACTCTGGGCGTTGTCGATGATGTTGTCGCACGTTATTCGGAGGAGGATATTCAACGGCTGGGCGATGGCATCATCGCCATGGTAGATATCGTCAAAGAGTTCGCCCGGCCGGAGATGTTGGCCTCTCTGCAAAAGGCGGCTGCGACGGTGCGAACGGTGAAGGTTGACATCCCGGCCAGGCAATCGACTTGTGGTCTGCTGCGACAGATGCTCGACCCGGACGTGCGGCGCCTTCTCGGCGCCGGTTTGGGAGTTCTGCAGCAGGTCGCCGGAGGATTGCCGGCGCCTTTGTCGATACAGAATGAAAACGGAAAAAATAACTAGAAGGAGTGAAATATGCCAGTACGTGAAATAGCAGGGGTGCAGGTTGATTTTGATGCCGAGGGCTTTATGACCAATCCGGATCAATGGAATGAAGAGATCGCCAAGGTATTGGCGGCCGAGGAAGGAATCTCTCAATTGACCGAGGGCCATTGGCAGGTCATCCACTTCATCCGCGAGGATTATAAAGAAAAAGGCCAGGCGCCGACCATTCGTCGCATGAACAAGGTCGGCAACATTGCCACCAAAGATCTGTATGAGTGGTTCCCCAAGGGACCGGCGAAAAAGGCAGCGCGCATTGCCGGACTCGGCAAGCCGCAGGGTTGTGTGTGACAGCAACGGAGAACAATATGGCAAATCAAATTGAAAAAGTATCGATTATCATTTCGCGCGGCTCGCTCGAAGGCGTCTATCCCGGCCTGATCATGGCCAACGGCGCCCGCATGGAAGGCATCGAAGCGACGCTGTTTTTCACTTTCTTCGGCCTGGATGCCATTATGAAGAAACGCGTCAACAAGCTCAAAGTGGCCACGATCGGCAATCCGGCCATGCACATGCCCTCCCTGCTTGGCGTGCTGCCGGGAATGTCGGCAATGGCCACCTGGATGATGAAGAAACAGATGGACAAGATCGATATCCCGCCGGTGGATGAGTTTTTAGAGATGATCAAGGACGCCGGCGCCCATCTGTACGCCTGCAAGGCGACGGTCGATATGTTCGGTCTGACCATGGATGATTTCGTGCCGCAGGTGGACGAGATCATCAATGTCGGCAAGTTTTACGAATTATCGGCCGGAGCGCAGATTATCTTTACGTGAATTATTTCTGATTTTTCCCTTCAGCATTCTACATTCGATATTGGATATTCATCATTCAAAGAGAATATCCAATATCGAACATCGAATGATGAATGAAGAAGTGGTAGCAGTGAAAATCTGAGATCGACGATCGCCGATTTCTGATCGTGGGATTACGCAATGCATAAAACATATTGCATTAATGAGCTTTATTCTCCATATTATACTGATGCAAACACGTCATAAAAAAAGCCACCAAATGAAAGTCGCCGAGAAAAAAATCGTCTTTAACTACGATGATCTAGTGCACTGGGAAGATGATCATTACCGACATGAGTTGATCGAGGGGGATCACTTTATGACGCCGTCGCCGAATTTGTACCATCAAAGGATTTCCGCCAATTTGTTTTGGTATCTCAAAGAGTATGTTGATGAGAGAAATCTTGGAATCGTATTAGCTGCGCCAACCGATATCAAATTATCGGATATTGACGTCCTGGTGCCGGACATTTTTTACGTTGAGCAAGAACGTGCGGATCGCTTATATGGCAATTTTTTAGGCGAAGCGCCGGCCCTGGTTGTTGAAATCCTTTCTCCCTCAACGGCAAAGCGTGATCGTGAAATAAAGTACAAAAGATATGCTTTATACGGCGTCAAGGAATATTGGATCGTTGATCCGGAAAAGCAGGCCATAGAGGTGCATGATCTGACACAGAAAAAGCGAATCAGCATTTTCACAAAGGATGAACAGCTCAATTCACCGACATTTGCGGATTTAAATTTGCCGCACAATAAAATATTTTAATCCCAATTGAGATAACAGTGAAAAAAATCTGAGATCGGCAATTGCTAATCTGCAATCAATTGATTAGATATTGCAGATTGGCGATGTCAGATCTCAGATTTTTTGCAATCCCCCCGGTTACTTGAGCAGTACCATTTTACGCTCGTCAGACCAGGCTTCCCTCCCCAGCTCACTATCCAGGACTTGCAGTCGATACAAATAAATCCCCGAGCTCACTTTGGCACCATGATCATCTGATGCGTCCCAGAGGCAGGCATGAACACCGACGCTTTGTTTCTCGTCCACCAGCGTTCGGACATGTCGGCCGGTGAGGCTGAAGATGGTGAGTACAACTCGACTCGGCTGCGTTAGCGAGTATTTAATCGTGGTTGCTGGATTAAAAGGATTGGGAAAGTTTTGTTGCAGAAAAAAATCGAGGGGCAGGGATTGCGCCGATGTGAAGGTGTCAATTGTATCAATCGGTGCTGGATTCGCCAATTCATGTTCAAACGCGCCGAGATCGGGATTTGAACCAGCGGGATTGGGGCGCAGGTTATTCATACAATCATACTCCGGACAAAATAGCTCTCTCCCGCCATAACTGAAGGCTGATGTTCCGGCGCCAATGCACGCGCTGCTGTCCGAGAGATGCAACGTAGAATCTGCAAAATGCGGATCGATATTTATGTTTCCTTCACCCTCCCAGCCGTGCTGAACAAGATTATAGGCAACTGTCAGATTTCCGCCTTCATTGTAAATTTGCCCGTTACCTTGGCTGGATGCTTTATTGGCATAAAATATATTGTTGATGGCCACAGTATTTGCCAATATTGTGTACAAACCACCACCATATGTACCAGCATTAAAACACACTGTATTGTTTACAATGAACAATCCATCGACATCCAAGAGCGAAAGAGGTGCGCTTGGCTGGTGAACGATTTCTCTGGCGGTTGCAGCATCGCAATAATCCATTTCAAGGGCACTGCCGGCTTGTGGGGGCGCCTTGAAAACGCCGAT
>JAFGJB010000343.1 GCA_016929295.1 Candidatus Zhuqueibacterota bacterium
GCGGGGCGGCTGGATTTAAGAGGGGAAGCACAACGGAGTGTATGGTGGAATCTCGCTTAGCGGCAAGATCAGAGAGGGCGATGGTCCCAAGCAAATGGCTGATGAATAATTTTTGAAATCAACGGATATAAAAATAAATAGATCGTACGCGGGCGGGAAAACTCTCAGGAAATATAAAAAAAATTGAAAAAGTGAAGAAGGCAGGACGCAGGACGCAAACTGCAGTCGGCGGGTAGGAGGCTGGAGACAGGAGACAGGAGACCGGAAGCTGGGTGGAATTTTTAATGTTTTTTGATTATAAATCAAGCAGGCAATAGCGGGGGGAAATGGCTGATGGATGAGCACTGGAGTTGTTGAGCTGCTCGGCCTACAGTCAGCCTTTGTGGCTGTGCTGATGCGCCCGTCGGCGAGCACAGGATTAAAAAAGCAAATGCGCATCAACACAGACAGCCAAGGACGGAGCGGCACCAAGTTAACAAGCCTACCGAAGACGCACGGAGCTGAAAGGTGCCGCGACGAAAAAAGGCTTTATCCTACACAGGATTTTATTTCGATCTCACCCCAATCGAGCGCGGAAGACTCGAAATTTTTTTCAAGCTTAAAATTTTATTGTTGCGAAATTTTTAGGAAAGTATGTAGGCCCCAAAATTTTTAGCTGAAAAATTTGACTCCAAAAAATTTTCAGAAGTGATGAAAAAATATTGATTTTTATCATTCCCGAAACTTTTACTTTTTGACATCAATTTGGGTGAGAGAAAAGTTGGGCATCAATACATCGTAGTCGGGATTTTGGTGGACGTCGGCTTTGTGTGCGGCGGATGATGATGGTAAAGACAGAGCGGCAGGTATTGACGGAATTGTGGAGCTATAAGAAGAGTATGAGTTTGGTGAGCAAGACAAAAAACGTCTTAGGGGGTGAACGTCAATTATGCGGGGGACGGACTTTGTTGGTGGGTGGGCATGGCAAGACTTACTTGTTGCGGGGTACGGCCTCATCGCTGCCTGAATGAGCAAATTTATCGGAAGAAAAAATAGTTGCCTGGCAGCACGGTGCCCATCTTGGGAGCGAGGTGCGTCAACACGATTGTGCAGGGACTTTGACGGATGATGGTATGCGTCGATGCTGGCGAGCACAGGGCTTTGGGTAGAACAGATGAGTGATCGGTGAGCACTTGCGGCCTGTAGGTTTTGCATAGCGCCGGTCGACGAGCAGTGAAACTGATACGACGCTCGGAGCGCGTCCGGTTGCGAAGGGGCGGCGTGCCACGCTTGCGGGCATCGGGGGGATGGGAGTGTGGTTGCGGTGGTGCAACCATAAGAGGAAACAGATGTGAAATGGCAAACTTTAAAGAGCACGAATACTGCGAAAGATAAGGGTTGCATTACCGCAACGACACGGGAGGTGGGCCGGCAAGCGGGGCGTATGCCGGAACTTCAGCAATCCGGCGCGCGGACTATCGGCGTAACTATGAACTTTGTTTGACGCACCTTAACCAGGCGCTATGCAAGACCGGAAGGCCGCTCTTCTCGCGTTGGTGAGCGCACGGTGCAACTGCACAGACTTTAAATCAAAAAGTATGCAGTTGCACTGTGCGCGCTATGCTGCCTGGACGCCCTTAGCGCCGGCCGGTCGTAGACGAGATGAGCTTGAATAGTGCACGAGCGCACATCGGAGGAGCCTGATGCAACAGGGGAAATCGGCTCATGAACCCGCGCGGCACGCGTCAGCTTGATGCCGATGTTGGGCGGCGAGACGCAAGATTAAAACTGAAACGGCGCACAAATTGACCGGCAAAGAAAAATTGACCAAATACCATCGAAAGCCGCCCAACGCGCGCCGGCATAAGCTGCGCGTGCCGCGCCCATAGAGACGCATGGTGCGCGACCTTGATTAAAAGAAAAGAACTATTAACTCGGTACAAAACAGGCCGGCGCGGTACTGCGTTACGTGTTTTTTAACGGCACTTGAATAGAGCACGAGTGAGGCTGCTTGCACATTCTTTTTGACTTTGTTCAGGGGCATTCACAAAGTGAATGCAATCCACACTAATCTGAAATTCTTTTGAGACAACAAGATTGTTGTTTTGTGTATTTTCGTTAAAGCCGTACAAAGCACGGAACAAATGTCAATTAAAATAGACTTCGTTGAATAGATGTTTGTTGAAAAATACTTTAAGGCTGTCAAGATAAGATTCAATAAAATATTTGATGAAAAGATTATATCCGGATGTACCGGGGATTCCGATCGCTTTTTCTCTCCAGGTCTCTTTTTCGGAAAGAGATAAATCTCGCCATGCTTCTCGCGCGTCGCGCATACCTGTGCGGTGAACAGATTGTGCGCTGCTCTTTCGATCTGTTGGTGCGCTGTATTCTGAAACGACATTCGTAATGCCGACACGACGATAGGTGATAATTTTGGCATAGTCACCTTGAGCAGTTAGAGAAAGTAATGGGCATTTTACAGTGGCCATGAATATCTCTCCTTTACGCTCCGCTCTGAGCATAATAGACAAGATCATAATGACACATGTCGTAATATGCCGGCTCGCTGGTCAGCTCTAAAAACATCTGTTCTGATGGTGATGAGACATTACCTTCGGTGTCGATTGCCAGGACGATGAAATAAAAATCGCCGTGATCAATTGAATCGGTGTATTCTGTTTCGGTGATTGGGTCGGTTGTGAGGCGAATCCAGGTGATAAAGTTTTGTGAGCATTCGACAAAATAGCCGTAAAGATTATCGAGCGGATGGCCATTGTATTTGGTTGTCGGTGCATCCCATTTTATGGTGAATCTTTGTTTTGTCGCGTTTTGCGGATCTTCAAAAAGCGCTGTGGTGCGGAGATTGGTCGGCCTGTCCGGTGATAAGGCATGAAAAGCGACATAATTTAATAGCTCTTCGTCCGGCGCTTCATCGTTGTTGAATTCGGATATCGCTTTCGACCAGTTAGCGATGCGGTTTTGGTAGTGGGCACTTCTGGGATTGATCGGATGCTTGACTTTGCGGCGAGCAATGGGTGATGAGGAGCCATTGTGCTGGTAAACAATCACATCAGCGAAGGCTTCGAAGAAATCGGTGAATAATGGATTTGTTACTCTGGCCATTGGTATGCTCGCTGATTTTAGCCGTACAAAGCACGCGATAAAGCAATTATGAATGATGAATGATGAATTATGAATGGAGGTGCGATCATTTCTGGCTATTGCTCCTTTTTATAAAAGCCATTAGTCGATGAATTTGATGTTGCACTTTAGCGCTAATTGGCGCTGGGCTTCTTTGAAATCGCGGTTGACAGCGTTTTCAAGGCCATTCCACATGAGCTGCAATTCTTTTTTATTAACTGTTGCGTTATTTTCGATCCACTCTTTAAAGCTGATAGCATGTAATAAAAAGTTCATTTTCATTTGTTCAATGGGATTGTCGGCGGCGACATCAAGCGTATGTAGAAAAGCATCCTGTTGTTCTTTGGTCAAACCGGTTAAATCTAACATTTATTCAGTCTCCGGAAAAATAGATGAAATATCAATGTTCGGGTATTTGGCTTGAATGGCGGCTTTGTTCAATGGCAATGATTCATTTGTTGTGAGAAATGCGTCGTCAAAGGTGATTTCGTTCAAACGGAACGCGTCTCGAAGAGGAAGGCCGCCGAACAGCATGGATTCATTGAAACGAATATGACCGAATTTGTTTGGTTTCATAAAATCCTGAATGGCTTTGACGCGCCAGCTCATGCCATGTTGGTGTTGAGGAATACGCTTACGATAAATTTCTTTTTGCATCTCTGATAGTGAATCCGCATTATCAAGCGCGGCGCGGAAGAGAATTCGATTGAGCTGCTGCAATCTTGTCCTGGGATTTGTCGGAATGATCGGGCCGAGCTTTTTCTGTAATGTACCGTTTGACCGCTGAAAGATGAGCGGCGGTTGTTCGCCGCGATTGAATGTGCCGGAGATGTGAATGCAGAATTTTTCGGGGTAATCAATGATATTCATACCAGTAAATCACTCGTATTTGTTGTGTAATCATGCTGTAATTACGTGCAAATTGTTGTGTGAACAGCGCACATAATCGTCTTTTAGTGCTCTTTATTAGGCGCAATTCATTTAGAAATGCGCTGCGAACGGCGCCGGATTTATCGCGCCGAATAAATTCCGTATTCAATTGGGAATCGGCTATGGGTCTAAAAAAGCTCATCACTAAAAATACTGCAGGAGCATATACTGTTTGAACGGTCTGTATTATTAAATGTAAAATCGCTCGACGGCGTCTCTGATAAAAGACATTGGTAAAAATCAATGATCGGTTTATCCGTGCCGGTTGAAATATCGAATATTGTTCCTGTGCCGGATTGACGAAATTGCGAAAACAGAGCGCGGATGTATGAATTGATGTCGCCTGGGATGTCTGCCAGTGAGGCATTATGGTTTGTCCAGATGCTGTAGATTAATTCAGCACAGCTCATCATGTTGTTACAGATGATTTTGCCGTTAAAGTGACTTTTGTTCAAATAGAAATAGAATTCCTCAATATCGACCTCGGCGATTTCGATGGTGCCGCGGATAAATGAATTGACGGCTTTGAACGAATAAGCGGTCATGGCAGGATTTTCGGCATAGATCAGCGGTTTTGCATTGTTTTGGGCTGCAATGACAGAATTACGAAAATTAAACTCCCATCGTGCGGATTCTGCTAATAACGGTACTGTGTGATTGCTGCTGTAAATAATGCCGTTGGCAAAGTTGATTTTGACGTTGGCAGAATAGCCGGATTGAAAGCCGAAAGCAAACATGTTTGGTGGGGATAATTTTATATTGTCAAAGTAGTAATTGCCGGCGCTGGTGGTTTTGATACAGGAACCGCTTGGCGGCGCGATGATCGGCATCAAATAAAAGGAGCCGTCATGGCTCATTGGTGGCAGTCCAATTCCTTTTAAGCAAATGTACGGCTTCATGACGATGCTTTCTTCATAGAGACCAGGATAAATGCGGATGGTGTATATTTTTGAAGCTGACGCATCAGTGATGGAATCAACAGCAGCTTGAATGGTGTCAAAATCAGCATTTTCTTTGCCGACGGAAAAGACGGTTTCCGGCAGAACCAATTTGCCGTCAGGTGTAATAACTTTTGAAATGCGATCATTCAAATCGTAACAATTTCCTTTGAGATTGACGCCAAGCTCGGTTGTAAGTGCACGTAAACCGGCGCGGTTTTGATTAAAAATTTCAGCGGTAATCAAATCAATATAGGCCTGCTTGTCAGGAAGATTTGTGTAGTTCAATAAATTGCCTGGATAAGGACTTATCTCTGCACCTTGTGGTGGTGATTCATGTTCGGGTTGGGTTGGATCGACTTTGCGTGCCATTGCTAAAATTCCATATTTTATACAGGTGAATATATATCTCCGGTTGAGATGCCGGTGATGTTTAAGATTGGCGGTAATTTGACGGTGATATCCGAGTCCGGTGCCGTGCGGAGGACGGACATGATGGAATACAAATCTATGTTGAGCGAGCCATTGAGTTTATGAATCGACTTTTTGTCCGATGGATTATCAAGGGTTGAAAATAACAAACGGATTTCAGCTTGTTCATCTGCGCCGATTTGAATGAGATGATCGGAAGTTGATTTGAGTGTCGAGTAATTGGCTTTGAGGGTATTTGCTCCGCCGCTTGAAATGATATTGCCCAAAAGGGAACTGTTGTGAAATTCGAGATCGAGTCCGCCTGGGCCGATTTCCGAAATGTTGAATGTGCCTTTTATATGAGATGAATAGAAATTAAAGCGAGTCAACAGTTCATCACTCGAATTTGAGTTGATCAGATGTGCAGTGGACGCCGTGTGCTCGATCAGAGAATGGTGTACATCAAAGGTGAAATTGGATGGGCCTGGGAAAATGGTTTGAGCTGCGGTGTTTTGCTGAATGTGACAGCGGTTCAACACAATTCGACCGACGGGTATCGTACCGGCTGATAATTTGAAAATCGGCGCGTTCGCAGCTCGAACGGAAATATTTTCTATAATGTTATATGTAGCCGCATCAAGATTGAACGGTTCGTAGCCGTCAACGATGATTGAGGCGCAGGTGCCTTGACTGGTGACTTTTTGCAAGCCTAAAGGCTGATAGCCGAAAAAGTGTATATATGGTCTGAGTTCGATACAATCGGGATAATTGCCGGGAAAAAGCACGATGATGTATTGGTTATTGATTGAATTATCGGAGATGGAATCCAATGCATCCGTGATCGTGTCAAATTGAGCGCCGGATTGGCCGACGGTGATAAAATTGGCGATGTTGTTGCCGGCTAACAACTGAGCATCAATATCGTTAAAGCGTGACGCAACATCCTGAAATGAACCGTGCGGATTGATGCCGAGTGCAGTTGAAATGTCGCGCAGAGAGGCGCGTTTTTTGTTTTCATCCTCAGCAGTGATAAGATCGACTTCGGCAGTTCTATCGGGCAGATAGATGTCGTCAATAAGATTTTCGGGGTATGGGCTGACGGTTGACATGATTAAATCCTTGTCGAAAGTCTGAAAGTCAAAGGTCGGAAGGTCGAAAAAATGATACAGATCAAAAGTCTGAAGGTCAAAAGGTCGAAGGTGAAAAAAATGTAAATAGATGCAGACACTTGTTACCTCTGTGTAATTAAATGATAAATGATCATGGCGACTATTGGAGTAAGAGTCAGCAGGATGACGGTGGCGACTTTGCGGAATATGGTGTTGCGTTCGACCAACATGACAAAACTGGGCTTGTTTGATTTTGGACATCCGAAAATAAAATCGTAAATCTCCTGGACGCTGTTGGCTGTATCGGTTAAGGCTTTGCGGTCTGCCTGGGTAAAGACGGTGACGTTTTCATTGTCTTGCGGTTTTGTCATTGAGTCACCTTTCCCGGGATGAGCATTCTGGATTTCCAGAGTCGTTCGAATTCATTGATAAAAAATAAAGTGATCTCCGGCGATTTGATGATCACCGAGGACTCAAAGTTTGTCTTGTGTGCTCGCGCGGAATAGTTGTGACTTCCGATGATCGTGATGTGATTGTCAATTAAAATCAGTTTGGCGTGGATGCGCGTGGATTTGCCTCCCATAGCGGCCTGAAAGTTTTTGGCTTTAAAATATTGGGTAATGAACCTATTGTGTAAATCAGCCTGGGAATCGCTGAAATTTTGGTTGAGCAGAATTCTAACATCGACACCGCGATTGGCTGCACGGCGTAAGGCATTGAACAGAGAGTTGATAGGATTTCGGGACTGGCCGCGGTAGTATCGGGCCGTGAATATACAAATGGATATAGATTCTCTGGCATTGTCGATCATGTGCGCGGCTTTATCAAAAAAGCTGCTGCCGACAATGGGATCGACGATGGCGGTTTGCCAATTATATGTAGGTTCAATAGCTTTCATAAATAGGGCTTCCTGAAAAAGTCATAAACCATTAAAATATATTGAATTATCTGTTTGCTATTTTTATAAAAATGCATATCTTTTAGCAAA
>JAFGJB010000344.1 GCA_016929295.1 Candidatus Zhuqueibacterota bacterium
ACAGGCTGGGCGAGATCGCGCGCGAGCTGGTGGATATTGTCAAGCGCTATGACACATCGCGACCGGTGACCGCCGGCCTGGCCTCGGCGCTGATGTCCAACGAGACGGGCTATGCGGATGCGCTCGATGTCGTGGGCTACAATTATCAGGAATTCCGCTATCCGCAGGATCACGTTGCCTATCCGAATCGCGTCCTCTATGGCAGCGAAAACGGCATGGCGCTTGACGCCTGGAAAGCGGTGACGGACAATGATTACATCATGGGGCAGTTTTTGTGGACGGGCATCGAGTACATGGGAGAGGCCGGCAGGTATCCGTCGCGCAACAGCACCTCGGGCGTGATAGATCTGGCGGGCAACAAAAAGACGGAATTCTATTTCCGTCAGAGTCTGTGGAGTGATGCTCCGATGGTCTACATCGGCGCTGACGAATATCGCGACGAGTCAGAACGAGGCGGTTTGTGGCGGCACAAAAGAGCGGAACCGCATTGGAACTGGCCGGCCGGCCAAAAACTGCGGGTGAAAGCGTTTACAAACTGCGAGCAAGTCGAGCTGTTTTTAAATGATGCCTCGCTGGGAAGCAGACGTCTGGCGGATTTTCCCGAGCGCGTTTTATACTGGGATGTCGTTTTTGAGCCGGGAGTGCTCAAAGCTGTCGCCAAAACGCGCGATCTCCAGGCGGTTGCTGAATTGCGCACGGCCGGTGCAGCGGCGAAATTGGTCGCCGAGAGCGATGTCGCTGTCCTCAGAGCAAACAATCAGGATGTCGCGCACGTTCAAGTGAGCATTGTCGATGAAGAGAATGTTCTCGTCTATACGGCGGAGGACCGGATCGTCTGCGAGGTGAAAGGTCCGGCCCGACTGCTGGGCATGGAGGATGCCAATGCCCGCAACGTTGAGGATTACCGGGACAACAGTCAGGCTGCCCATCATGGGAAGGTCCTGCTCTACATTCAGGCGGGCGATCATGCCGGCACAGCACAGATAGTCGTTTCAGCCGATAGTTTGCAGGGCACTACCGTGGCAGTGCAGATCAGAAAATAAGGTTGTTGAGAAGGTGATCGTCATCTCGCAACCGCAGCATCCTTGAATGGAGAAAGCCGGAATGGCGCATTCGACTTTTTCCCAGGTAATATTCGAAATTCTTTTGAATAATTTTCTTACATTTACTTGAGCATCACGCGACGCCGTGATGCTGTTTTTAGATTGCCAGTTTTTTGGATTGACCTTTGCCTTGCAAGATGGGAAAAAACTATATCATTAAAAATACTCTCGATCATGCAGTCGTGTTGATTTTAGCCTTTCTGCTCTTCGGTCTTGTCGAGATCTATAGTAACGTTATTTTCAAACTGGTGTATATAAAGGTCTTTCCGAATCAGCTCTATACACATCTCCTGCCGCTTCTTCTCATGTACCTCCTAAAAAGCATGCGCTATGCAGTCGTGTTTCTACTGTTTGTCGCGGTTTCGGCGCTGGCATACAATACGATCCTCATGTTCGTCCAGACGGCTGATGAAAACGCGCGGCGTAGCTTGTCTGCTAGAATCCAGAATATTCTGACCGCCCTCTATGACCTGTTCATCCCTGCCATGCTCATTTACATTTTATTTTTCCAGTATGGCGGCGGACCGGTGACGCTCTCTTATTACTTTTATTTTCTCAACGATGCCACTTCGACAATTCTGAAAAACTTATCGAGCTTTGAGCTGAATCTTTTGATCAAATTGATCCTGTCATTTTTCATCGCTTTTATTTTCATCCGATTTCGCGCCGCAAAATATGCCCGCCATCACATCTTTATCGCCCTGATCCTCGTGACCATGGCCATCCTGCCGAATCTCACGTTTCTTCTCCATCACATCAGCGACTTGCCGGCCAGGGTGGGACTCATTTTTCTCATCGTCGTTTTATTCATTACAGTGCTGCTGCTCTTGCGGCGGCTGTTCGCGGCGGGTATTCCACGCTGGGCGGAGATCGGATGGACGCTCATGTTCATCCTTTTGATCCCCGCCACAATCTACCTTTTCAGCGCCACGAAAAACAGCCGCCCGAACATCGTGCACATTATCCTCGATACACTGCGGATGAAATCATTCAATGAAAAGACCATGCCGTTTCTCTTTTCACTAAAGGATAAGGGCATCTATTTCCCCAACAGCTACTCTTCGTCAGATAACACCGTGACCTCTCACAACGCCATATACTACGGCAAGCATCCCTCCAATATCGGCATGGAACATGGACCGTTTCCCGCCAGGACGATCATGGATGTGCTGCGGACGAACGAGTACCACACGATTGTCGTGTCCGCCAATGGTCGATTTTGCATCGTCAATGGTTTTGACAAGGGCGTTGATGATTTCTACGAAGCCTGGAAAGGTGAAAACCATGTGAGAAATATCCAGCTCATGGCCGACTATGGCTTGTCCGAGAAATTTGCCATCATTGAAAATTCTTTGGCCTATTACACGGACAAATACCTGAACAAGGGACACCCTATCGACAAAAAGCCCATGGGCAACCGCGAATACCGCTACTTTAACTATGAGCCGGCGAAAATTGTGAACGAATTCGTCAAGCATGTCATTGAAAAAAACTCCCCCTCAACGCCCTTTTATCTGTTCGTCAATTATCTGGATCCGCACACTCCTTATCTGGCGCCGACCGCAGAAAAAATATCCGCCGTCGTGGGCAGATTAAAGACCTGTCTGCCGGGTATTTATGAAAAGCTGGGATTTGAGCACATTGCGCTGAGCGACAGCATGAT
>JAFGJB010000345.1 GCA_016929295.1 Candidatus Zhuqueibacterota bacterium
GCGAGATACGAGCCAGGCTCCATCGTCAAATCACATGTTTGACTTGCAGCTTGGCTCTTTTATTTCTATATTGCGCAGATTTTCAAATAATCCGAACGAGGGAGTAGAAATGCTGCGGACCCGATATCTTGTATTCATTGCGCTGACGGCCTTTTTTTACGTCGCCTGTTCCCGATCGCGCCCCATTCATCTGCATCCCGACAATCCGCACTACTTTGAGTGGCAGAACAGGCCAACCGTTCTGCTGACCTCTGGCGAGCACTATGGCGCGGTCCTCAATCTCGAATTTGACTTTGAGACCTATCTGCAGACTGTGCGGGCTGCCGGCCTGAACCTCACGCGCACCTTCAGCGGCGTCTACTGCGAACACCCCGGCGCCTTCAATATCAGCAAAAACACCCTGGCGCCTGCTGAGAATCAACTCATATGCCCGTGGGCGAGGAGCGATGAACGTGGCTATGCAAATGGCGGGGACAGGTTTGATCTGGACAGTTGGGATGAGGCCTACTTCAATCGCCTGAAACAGTTTATCAGAACAGCAGCTGCTCAGCACATCGTCGTCGAACTGGTGCTTTTCTGTCCATTTTATGGCGATGAGCAGTGGCAGCTCTCACCGCTCCACATCAGCAACAATATCAACGGCATTGGCGATGTCGATCGCACAGAGGTCTTTACCCTCCAACACGACCAGCTCACCCGCGTGCAAGAGAACATGGTGCGCAAGATCGTCAACGAGTTGAACGATTTCGATAATCTCTATTATGAAATTTGCAATGAGCCCTATTTTGCCGGTCCGACGCTGGCATGGCAGGCATATATCGCTCAAGTGATAAAAGACACAGAATCGTCCTTGCCAAAGCAGCACATGATCGCACAAAACATTGCCAACAATTTCGCCAGGATCGAGCATCCCGATGAAAATGTCGATCTGTTCAACTTTCACTATGCGCTGCCATCGGCCGTCGATGCAAATTATCATCTCAACCGGGCCCTGGGGGATGACGAGACCGGCTTTTCCGGCACGGGCGATGAGCCGTATCGATTGGAGGCCTGGAACTTTATGCTCGCCGGCGGTGCTGTCTTTAGCCATCTGGACTATTCATTCACCGTGGATCACGAAGATGGCACCTACGCTTTTCCGGCGACGCAGCCCGGTGGTGGTGGCGCGGCGATGCGCCGGCAGATTCGCGTGCTGAAGGAGTTCATCGAGGGCTTAAATTTCACCCGCATGCGTCCGATGCAGGAGATTTTTGCCTCCACGATGCCCAGTCTCCAGGCGCGCGCCCTGGGTTGCGCCGGCGAGTACGCGATCTACTTTTCGCGGGCGCAACAGTTGCGGGAGAATGACTCGTTGCGCTGCGATTTGGCGCTGCCGTCCGGCTCCTATCAGGCGCGATGGCTGGACCCCGTTCGCGGCGATGTGATCAAAACTGAAACCATTCACCATGCGACAAATATCCTCACCATCGCTCTGCCGACATTTGATCGCGATATCGCCCTGGCTTTGCGCGAGGCCATATCTTTGCAGGTGGAGAAAAAATGAAGAAAATTATTCTGCTAGTGCTGTTTTTTTTCGTCTGTTCGCCCAGTCCTTCTGACCCTTACAGTGCTTTCCGCCCCGGCGAACTCTGGCTCGACGATAACGGCGTGCACATCAATGCGCACGGCGGCGGCATTCTCTGGCACGATGGCGCCTATTACTGGTTTGGCGAGCACAAGATAGAGGGGAGAAAGGGCAATGCCGCCTGGGTCGGTGTGCATGTCTATTCGTCAACTGACCTCTATCATTGGCGCGATGAAGGGATTGCGCTCAGCGTCATCAAGGACGATACGACGCACGATCTCCGTGAAGAATGCGTGCTCGAACGGCCGAAGGTCATTTACAATGCCAGTACAAAGCAGTTTGTCATGTGGTTTCACCTCGAGTTCAAGGGGACGAACTACCGGACAGCTCGCAGCGGCGTTGCTGTGGCATCCCATGTCACTGGTCCGTACAGCTATGTGCGCAGTTTCCGACCCAATGCCGGATTTTGGCCCAAGAACATCGAAGAACAGCAAAAAGAGGCGCCGGAAAAATATCGCGATCACGATTACAGCGGCGGTTCACTTCCGGATGAAACGGAAAAGCTGAACATCTGCGCGCGCGATTTCGCCGGCGGCCAGATGGCGCGCGACCAGACGCTGTTCGTCGATGACGACGGCTCGGCCTATCATCTCTACGCCTCAGAAGAAAACAGCACTCTGCACATCTCCAAATTAACCGATGATTACCTCTCCTATTCAGGCGAGTACCTGCGCGTTTTTTCGGGACGCTTCATGGAGGCGCCGGCCATCTGCAAGCGCGATGGCAAATATTATTTCATCGGCTCCGGCTGCACCGGCTGGGCGCCGAACGCCGCCCGCTCCGCTGTGGCGGAATCGATCTGGGGACCGTGGCGTGAGCTGGGCAATCCCTGCGTCGGCGAGAGTGCGGAGGTCACGTTTCACTCGCAGAGCACCTTCATTCTGCCCGTGCAGGGGAAAAGAGATGCCTTTATATTCATGGCCGATCGCTGGACCCCAGACAATGCCATTGACGGCCGCTACATCTGGTTGCCGCTGCTGTTTCGCGGCGATCGCATCGAACTGGAATGGTTGGATGAATGGGATCTGAGCGTCTTTTCCCGCCAGAACGAGTGAACGCGGCGGAGTGCCGATTTTTTCTCGGCGTCATCGTGCGAAATCAAATTTGATAACCTGGAGCCACTATGCCACTCGTCACTGCAACCGAGATTTTGACTGACGCGCGCAAGCGAATGTATGGCATTCCGTGCTTCATCGGCGCCAATATGGAGATGACTATCGCTGCAGTAAAAGCAGCCGAAGAAATATCGGCCCCGATCATCCTCGGTTACAACGAGGCGGTCACACCCGCCATACCCATGGCCGCCGGCATGGCCATGCTCGTCCGGGCGGCAAAAGATGCGCGCGTGCCAATGGCGACCATTCTCGATCATGGCACCTCCTATAACGCCTGCGTGAAGGCTGTCCGGGCCGGCACATCGTCCGTTATGTTCGATGGCTCGTATCTCGACTATGAAGAAAATATCGCCCGAA
>JAFGJB010000346.1 GCA_016929295.1 Candidatus Zhuqueibacterota bacterium
CCCGGCGATGCCGGCAGGCCTTTGGCCAGTACGATTGCTGCGGCGACGGCATCGCGATCAAAGACCGGGTGCAGCAGCTCGTCAAGTTTATTCGGTTGGATGCGGCGGATCGTCATCTTTTCGTCTATCATGCCCTGATCGAGCAACTCTATGGCGATGCGCACCATGGCCTCGCCGGTGCGTTTGCCAGTGCGCGTCTGCAGCAGCCACAGACGACCGTCCTGGATGGTGAACTCGATGTCCTGCATGTCCTTGTAATGGTTTTCCAGTTTGGTCTCGATTTCGATCAGCTGCTTGTAAATGGCGGGCATCGCTTCTTCGAGCGAGGGATATTTGGTCGCGCGATCGTTTTCGGCGACGCCGGCCAGCACTGCCCAGCGCCGCGAGCCTTCGAGTGTGATCTGCTGCGGCGTGCGCACGCCGGCAACGACGTCTTCGCCCTGTGCATTGATCAGGTATTCACCGTTGAAAAGGTCTTCGCCGGTGGCCGCATCGCGCGTAAAGGCGACGCCGGTGGCGGACGTTTCGCCCATGTTGCCGAACACCATGGCCTGAACATTGACCGCTGTGCCCCAGTCGCCCGGGATGCCGTTCAGCTTGCGGTAGACGATGGCGCGCTCGTTTTGCCAGGAGCCAAAGACCGCCCCGATGGCGCCCCACAGCTGTTCCCACGGGTCGGTCGGGAAATCGTGACCGGTCACTCTCTTCACCGCCGCTTTGAATTCTTTTACCAGGCGCTTCAGATCATCGGTCGTCAGTTCGGTGTCGTTTTTAATGCCTTTTTCTTCTTTGAGTACATCCATTATCTCTTCAAATGGATCAATATCTTGTTTGGATTCGGGTTTCAAACCGAGAACGACATCGCCGTACATCTGCACGAAGCGGCGGTAGGAATCCCAGGCGAAACGCTCGTTGCCCGATTTTTTTGTCAGCCCTTTGATAGCATCGTCGTTCATGCCGAGGTTCAGGACCGTATCCATCATACCGGGCATGGATACGCGCGCACCCGACCGCACCGACATGAGCAGAGGATTCTCTTTATCGCCAAATTTGGCGCCCATGATCTCTTCGATCTTTTTCATCGCCTCTTCAACTTGCGGTTTGATGGCAGCGACCGTCGCTTCGACGCCATCGGCGTACCATTTGGTGCACACTTCAGTGGTGATCGTAAAGCCGGCCGGCACCGGCACGCCAATCTTGTTCATCTCGGCGAGGTCAGCGCCCTTGCCGCCGAGCAGATTTCTCATCCCGGTGTCACCATCAGCCTGGCCATCACCGAACGAATAGACAAACTTTTCCATTCTTTCTCCTGTTGTATCTGGGGTTATAATTGTTGATATTTATAAGTTATTTTGCTTTGAGCTCGCTGTTTGAATACCGAGTATTCGGTTGTATTCATCCACATCTTTGAGAACATCGACCGCTTTTTTCAGCGTCGCATCGCGTTGAAAGCTTGTGGCGTAGGCGGCGTCGTTGCCTTTCAATTTGGCGACGAGCTCGCGCTTTAGCAGATATTTGATATCCTCAATCGATTTTTCTTTCTCTTTTTCCTTGACGAGGGCGAATTTTTCTTGCAGGTGAGTGAAAGACGCCTGCATTTCATCATAATACTCCTCTTTTTTCGCCAATTCTTCGAGCTGCTTCAGCTCGTTCATGCCGGTCGGCTCATAATCGAACTCTTTTGCCGCGATAAAGTCGGCGAAATCCTGCATAATTTTGTCATCGACCACAAAGTCGTCAGCCAATTCGGGGTGATCTGCGGTGTATTCCAGGCTGAAATTGAAGAACATGGACTGGCGGATCAATTCACCGACATAGCGCGTGGTGTTGTCATTTGACGATTCTATATCCGGCGTGATGCCGCCGCCACCCGCAACCTGCCGTCTGCTGCGGGTGAAAAATATCTCCCCTTCCTCTTTTGATTCTGCGGTTTCGTCCTCATCTTCGCCCTCACTCTCTTCGTCCGAGCGCCACAACACCGAGTTTTCACCACGCTTAAAGACGTCCATTTTTTGGATGAGACGGCCGCTGGGAAGATAATATTTGGCAGTCGTCAGTTTCAGCGACACCTCGCCTTCCGCATCTCGATCAATTGGCAGGACGGTCTGTACGAGCCCCTTGCCAAAAGAACGCTCGCCGATGATGACGCCGCGATCGATATCTTGAATGGAGCCGGCGACAATTTCGGATGCGGAGGCAGAATACTCGTTGATGAGCACGGCAAGAGGGAGGGCGCCAAATAGTGGGTTTGCTGTTGTGCGGTATTCTTTGGTGCTGTTGGGATTTCGTCCTTTGGTATAGACGACCAGCTCATTTTTAGCGATGAAATTATTGGCGACGGCAACAGCGACGTCCAATAGACCACCGGGATTGCTGCGCAAATCCAGAATCAGCGCTTCCATTCCCTGGTCAAGCAAGTTTTCTATCGCATTCGTCACCTGCTTTTCAGCACCGCGATTGAACACATTCAGCTTGATGAGACCGATGCCCGGTTCGACAAAGCCCGAGTACTGGATATCCGAGACAATGATCTCGTCGCGGATGAGGGAGAAGGTCATGGGTTCATCGATGCCGACGCGCTTTATTTTGATGACGACGGTGCTGCCTTTTTTGGGGCCGCGAAGCTTGCCGGCCGTTTGCGAAAGCGAAAGCTCTTTGGTGGATTCGCCGTCGATTTCGATGATCTGGTCACCCTCGCGGATGCCGGCCTTTTCGGACGGACTATTGGGGAAAGGCTGTTCCGCCACGGTCGGCCAGCCGTTTTGACTGGTGATCCGCATGCCAACGCCGAAATATTTGCCTCGAGTCATGATCTCGATGTCATCCTGGGCCTCTTTTTCCAGAAAAACCGAATAAGGATCGAGCTCGTCCAGCATGCCATTGATGCCGGCGCGCATAAATTTTTCCGGATCCACCTCTTCAACATAATTGTTGGCCGTCTGCTTGTAAACATCGCCGAAAACTTTGATGTTGCGACCCACCGCCGCATAAAAATCCCGCTGGCTCTTGCTCAACAGGCCCGACCAGGCGCCCAGGAGGGCAAGACAGATCAGAGTAATCGTGATGATAAAGTATTTTTTCCTCATGGTTGTCTCCAGTTCGTCTGCGATATTTGGAATTTATTTACGTTTTGCTGCTTGATTTTTGTGATTTTCCTAAATTCGTCCAAAAATTCACTACGAAATAACTGGCATCATAATCGATTGTATCTCCAATTGTATCGTCTCGATTGCACGATGTCCGTCAATAAAACTGACGCGCTGCGGCTCAGCCTTTTGCAATTCGCGAAAACCGTGCCGAACTTTTTCCTGAAAGGCCACTCCCTCTGCCTCCAGACGATCCTCGGCGATGCCGATTTCCCTTTTACGCGCAACAGCCAGCCGGGGATCGATGTCCAGGAAAAAGGTCAGGTCCGGCGTCAGACCAACGGAGCCGATCTCATTCGCCCGGCGGACAATGTCCAGATCCAGGCCGCGACCGTAGCCCTGGTAGGCGGTCGTCGAGTCGTAAAACCGATCGCAGAGCACAATGGCGCCCTTTGCGAGAGCGGGGCGAATTTCTTCTTCCACCAGCTGCGCGCGCGCCGCCTCGTAGAGCAATAATTCCGTCCACGACGACATGGCGGAATTTTTGTTGTCCAGCAGAATGCGTCGAATGGACTCGGAAATCGCGGTCGTGCCCGGATCACGTAAACATATGGCATCCACCTCATTTTTGCGGAGAAATTCATGCAACAATCGGATCTGGGTCGATTTGCCGCAGGCATCAATGCCCTCAAACGTGACGAATGAACCCTTGCACTGACTGACCGTCATGAATTCGCCCTTGTCCTCCAGGCGCCATTTCTAAAGCGCACATAGTTCAGCACGAGCCGAATTGTTTCATCACAAGCCTGGATTCCCCAGATGCCATAAAGGCTCCAGCCAAGAATGAAAAGATTAATGTAATTAAATCCTATCTCAAACACAATGACAAAAGCGATGGTTGTGAACATCAACCATTTGAGCATACCGATGCCACGAAGATTGCCGCTCAGCACATTGTTGAGCGCTTTGGGGATTTGCGCCAGGGCAAATATGAAAATCGCCTTCCGGCCGAGCTCCACGGTCGCCGGATCAGTGGTGAAAATGTGAATGATCGTCTTGGCAAAGACTACCATGACCAGGGCGGCAACACCGATGAATATCGCCATGGCGCGATGCGCGGTGCGCGCCGTTGTCTCGGCCAGTTCGCTGTCATTGGCGCCGAGATACTGCCCCATCTGGCTCATGGCCGCCAGGCCGAATCCCATGTATATCATGGAGAGAATGCTTTGCAGGCGCATAAAGATCGAATGGGTTGACAGCACTACGACGCTCACGGCGCCGGCGAAGCTCATCACCACCAACTGACCGAGCGCCCAGGTGAGCTGTTCGACGGTTGTCGGCAAGCCCATTTTGAAAAGCTCTCTGAAGCTGCGCAGATTGGGCGTCATCACTTCCTTGAAGGAGAGGTGCACCTGCGTCTTGCCACTGCGAACGAGGTATAAAGTGATCAGAAAGCCGATGGTGTGGGCG
>JAFGJB010000347.1 GCA_016929295.1 Candidatus Zhuqueibacterota bacterium
ACATTTTTCATAAAAAAATCGCTAACATTTTTTCATTTTTTGCGTATGAAAAATTTGATGCTGATCTTAACTTTGGAGGGATCATGAGATTTCGCGATCTTTACATTTTTCTGATTGCCCTGTTTTCACTGGCGGCGTACGCCGAGACAGTGGAAAAAGAGGAAAGGTTTGTCATCAAGGGCGAATCTCTCTCCATTGAGGTGGATGTCGATGGCGGCACTCTTGATGTCCGCCCCAGTCAGGATGAACGGCTCTGTTTTATCCATATGACCTATCCGCGTGAAAAATGCGCTGCAGACATTCGATACAATGATCGGCGAGGACAGCTGGACATTGTCGTCGACAATGAAAAATGGAATAAGGACGAAAAAGACGGTGAGAACGCACCGGTGATTATATTGGAACTCCCTTATGGCCCCGAGATATCCTTGTCAGCGCACATCAAGGCCGGAGAAACAAAATTTGAACTGGGTGATTTAGCTATTGTCGATTTCG
The DNA here is from genome assembly GCA_016929295.1 of Candidatus Zhuqueibacterota bacterium. Taxonomy (GTDB): domain Bacteria; phylum Zhuqueibacterota; class Zhuqueibacteria; order Residuimicrobiales; family Krinioviventaceae; genus Kriniovivens. Next base: position 496 of record JAFGJB010000347.1, read on the forward strand.
AATTGCGCCATTGGGCTGGCGAGACAACTGTCGTGTTCAGTGAGCCGAATCGTGCTCTGATGCGCACTTTTGATGTGAACGTCAAAATCGGCGAGGTGAGCCTCATGCATCTCGGCAACGCCTTGTTTGAGGAAGCGGATATCAACAGCGGCATTGGCGAGCTCGACATCGATTTCAGCGGCAAGGGGCTGGATCGCTCTATGGCTCGAATTGATCTTGACATTGGCGAAACCAACATTACCCTGCCGCAAGAAATCGGCGCCAAGATGAAGGTGTCCAGGTTTCTGTTCTTGTCCGAGGTCAATTATCCGCACTGGTTTGAGAAACGCGGCGATTATTACTATTCTGAAAATTATAAAGAGAGCGAAAAGTCACTCTATCTGATGATCTCTACGGGCATCGGCGAGCTTGGCATCAGCGTGGATTAGCGTTATAGAATTGAATTTGGCCAACATGACAGGCGTCTCTCTAAAGACAGTAAATTGATAACAAAAGGAATCGTGCCATGGCAGAAGAACAGGTAATGACAACGGATAAAAAGAAACAGGTTAATCTCGGTGACTGGATAAGTCGTGCGTGGGATATGGTTATAGCTGACATTGGCTCCTTCATTATCCTGGGGCTGATATATATCGCCATCATTGCCATAACCAGCGGAACGGTCATCGGCGAATTTTTCTTCATCGGCCCATTATCGGTTGGCTTTTTCTTTGTGATCTTTGAAAAGATGCGAGGAAAAGATATCAATATCGGTGATATTACCAAAGGCTTTAGCTTTTTTATCGCCGCAATATTGTCCAACATTTTGATTGCGCTTTTTATCGCAGTCGGCTTGATTTTTTGTATTATCCCCGGATTGATCATCGCCGCGCTTTACATTTTTACGCCCGCATTCATTGTCGAGAAAAAGCTCGATTTCTGGCAGGCGATGGAGGCCAGTCGAAAGGTTGTCATGAATCATCTGCTAGAGATGGTCATCTTTACCCTCATTTTGGGCCTCATCAATTTTGCCGGCCTGCTTTTGTGCGGCATCGGCCTGCTTTTTACCGTGCCCTTGAGTTTTGCGGCAATGGCCATCGCCTATGATGATTTGGTGGGCATTGAGCGATCTGACGGCAAAAAGTGATGTTTGCCATTGGTTCAATAAAAAAGGCGACCCTGAGGTCGCCTTTATGATACAAATCACATCAATCGGTCATTCCGACTTTTTATTAGCACAGCACGTGGCTGCTTTGCTACAACCAGCGGGGCAGAGTTTCTTGTCGTCCGCAGTTTTAAAGCCGACTGCCTGAATTGCTTTTTTCAACGATGCTTCTTCAGTCACACTGTCATCATAGAGAACAATGGCGGATTTGTTTTCCAGGGACACTTGTGCACTCTTGACGCCCGCTGATTTTTCAAGCGCTGTCTTGACTTTATTGACACAGTTTTCACATGTCATGCCATCGACTTTAATTTCAGCTTTTTTCTCGCCCGCGATTGAAATCACTGATACGATCAATGTTAAAGCGAGCGCCAATGTAATTCCCTTCTTCATATTTGTCTCCTCATTACTATTCGCCTTTTTTCAAATTGTTAATGCAATAGAACGGCGGATAGCTTGAAATTATTCCAACTGCTTCAGTCATTTGATTCTTCATCATGCGGTTTTCTAAGCGGGAAGATGCCGTTCAAAGCATCTGCAATGACGTTTTTGGTCTCGTCCGTAAAGTCGCCATTTTTCATCCAGAGCAGATATTCGCGTTCATGCTCGACCAAATGCTGCAGGCTCTTGCCTTTATGCTTGCCGAACGTCAGCACCGCACTATTGTTTTTCCAGGCGAATTTCCGGTCCGTTGTGACAAAACGACCATCAGGCCGTGGCGAACAGTAGCTGTGCAGCCCCTCCAGTGTTTTGGGAATCCGATATTTTTTCAGTTGCGCATTGAGAATCTGCAGCGTCACGCGCACATCAGCCATTGCATCATGCGCGTCGACATGCTCGCCGCCGCAATAGAAACGGTAGGCCGCCGTCAAGTCGCGCGGCTCGTTTTTATGAAAGATGACTTGCGCGTCGACGATTTTCATTCCCTTCAGATCAAGAGGATGGCCGCTGCGTTCCATCTCCGCTTGCAGGAACGGCACATCGAAGCGTACAATGTTGAATCCTGACAGGTCACAATCAGCCAGGAAATCGCCAATGAGGGGCGCGAAATCCTTGAAAAACGGCTTGTCCGCCACCATCGCATCCGTGATGTGATGCACGCGCGTGGCCTCGGGCGGGATCGGTATGCCGGGATTGATCATCTCCTTCCACTCGTCCTGGGAACGATCGGGATGGATGCGTAAAAAGCCAAACTGCACAATCCGGTCGGTCTGCAAATCAAGGCCGGTCGTTTCGAGATCAAAAAAAACGAGTGGCCGCTGCAGATCGAGTGCAGCCAAGACTGGGTGATCGTCGAACGGCAAGCTCTCCTGTTCACCGACGGACATTATTTCCTCCTCTTTTGCAGAATCATAATAACAAATTGACCCCAAACCTGCAACAGGAATTTCCATTTTTTCGGCTAAAAGGCTGAAAAGTGCTTGATTCAAGGGCCAGAGTATCTTATTTTAATGTTAGCAGACAATCTGATGAGGCATATTGATGGCGACACAAGCACAGAAAAATCACGACGAAAAAGCCGTCGGCGGAGTGATGTCCGCATCATTCAGGGAGCTTGGTGAAACCTTGTCGGCTTTTCTGAAAGCGCCGAAGGCGCTGTCGGGTGTCAATATCCCCTATGTCCTGGAGGGCCTGGCCTATTTTGGCATCCTGACCATTCTCGGCAATTACTGCTCGGAAAATGTCGGTTTGACTGATCCGCAGGCTGGCTGGGTTTATGGCGCTGTCACCGGCGGGATCACTTTTGCCATGTTGTTGCTGGGATTTGTCGTCGATCGGATTGGCGTGCGACACTCGCTCATCATAGCGCTTGGTGCTATGGCGTGCGGACGAACGATTGTGTCTCTCTCCGGCAGCATACATCTTGGCGCCGGAATTTCTTCGCCCATGTTTCTCTCCATGTCGATTGGCTTACTGATCATGGTTGTCGCTTATGGTCTGTATCAGCCCGCGGCGTATGCCGGCGTCAAAAGATATACGACTCCGCAAACGGCGTCGATGGGCTATGCTGTATTGTACGCCCTCATGAATCTCGGCGCTTTTTTCTCCGGGTATATTGCCGATTTCACCCGTCAGGCCAGCGAGACTGTTTTCCCGCCCAATGGATTGACCGCCGTTTTTTGGGCGTTTACGCTGATCACAATTGCGGCCGTCATCATCGCGGCGGTTGTGCTGACGAAACGAGTGGATCTCGATGCGGTCGAAAGAGTCAAGCGCGAAACAGCAGCGAGTCAATCTGCACGCCAAAACGACGAATCTGCCGCAAAGAAGGCAACAGCGCCGCCAAAAATCAATAATTCACTGTTGATCATTTTAACGGCTCTCATCCTTCTGTCACTGGCGAGTTTGATCTTTATCAGATCAGCGGCTCTTGGACAAAATTATCTGATTTCAGCGATCGCGCTCACTTTTTTGTTCACCGTTCTGTCAATTTGGGAATTTTTGCGCCACCGGCCCAGCCATCCGTTTCGCGATGCGCGCTTTATGTTTTTCATTTTCGTCCTCATCCCGGTGCAGACACTGTTCGCCCATAATTGGCTGACAATTCCTTATTATTTGAAACGCGCCTTTGTCGGCAGCTGGGTCGGGGACTATTGGGCGATATTTTCCAATATCAATCCGTTGATCATTTTCATCATCACGCCGATCATCGCCGGCCTGACGGTGCGCGCCAATGTCTATCGGATGATGATCATCGGCACACTGGTCATGGCATTGCCAACTTTTCTGTTGGCGTTCGGGACAATTCCCTGGCTTTTTCTGCTTTATGTCCTCATTATGTCAATCGGCGAAGCCATGTGGCAACCGCGCTTTCTGCAGTGGGTGGCCGAGATCGCTCCCGAAGGGCAGACCGGCGCCTATATGGGAATAGGGCAGTTCCCATGGTTTCTCACCAAGGTGCTGACCTCGCTCTACTCCGGCTATTTTGTCGCTCACTATATTCCACAACCGGAAAGCGGCCTGGCGCAACGGACCGGCGAGATGTGGCTCATCTATGGCGTGATCGCGATCCTCTCTCCTGTAGGGCTTTTGCTGGCAAAAACCTGGATGGTCAAAGGTATGAAAGAAAGGTCATGATGCTTGAATGATTCGCCTATTTGAACAGAAACATAGTAAAGATAACTCTTCACTTTTTAATGGGGTGACGCATGAAAAGCAAAATTATAAAACTGGCTGCACTTGTCCTTGCGGTCATCGTGCCGCTCTATTTTACCTGCTCCGGTAATCCTTCCGAGCCGATCGAACAGCAACCGCCGACGATGCCGCCGCTCTCCTCGATGGCCATGGATTTCCAATTCATGGAGACGTCCGTGGCCGAAAGCCAGGCAAAATCGAACTGGTTGTGGGCGGCCGGGCAGGTCGCTCTGTGGAGCACCGCCCTGACCGTGACGCTGGCGGTGCCAGTGGCGGCTTTTGCTGAATCGTTCAATCATGTCCCGGTTTTGCTGCCGGACGGCCGATGGCTCTGGTCCTACAACTTTAATCTCGGGCCGCTGCAGTACACTGCCGAGCTATATGGCAAGGTCAGGCTCGAGGGCCTGCGATGGGATATGTTCATCACCCAGCACGGGCTCTATGCAGATTTTCACTGGTTCACCGGTGTGTCGAATTTGACCGCCACGGACGGATTCTGGCTGATGAATGTGCGCCCATTGGAGCCGACGCCGTTTCTGCAAATCGACTGGCAGCGCGATTCTGATGATCAGAACATTGAGATCAAATACACCACCGTTGTGCCGGGCGATGAAAAAGGCAGCTACATCTATCAGGCGTTCAATCAGCAACTGCCCTACACCGGCCTGTACGACATTTATCGGGCGAGTTCCGACAATCTGGTTGAAATCAGGTGGAATCGCGACACGCTGCAGGGGCGTATAAAAGACCCGCAGCACTTTGAGGACGACGCCTGGCACTGCTGGGATTCTCATCTCGATAATAGCGAGTGTGAATGAGCTGCGGGAGCGCGAGCGGCGCTGCAGGACTGAAATTCGCTGGCAGGATTATTGCAATTTCGCCGGGCATGTCATTGCGTGGACAGTTTGCGGCGCCGGCGCCTGATTTCGAATCGCCGAGGGAACGATTTTCCGGAACTAAAACCAGGATTTCTCGTTTTACCAATAGAATGCAGTCGTGTGACAAGAGTGAAGAGAGATGAATTTAGCGAAAATGACAATTCTAGCGAGCGCGTTTTCCATAACCAGTGTGATACTGTTTACATCATTGTATATGTCGGACGATCATGTCCCGTTCCTGGTATTGCATTTATCGCTGGCCATGGCCTTTGTCGCCGTCATCGTCATGTACATTCTGGTCAAAGCGCAAAAGCGTCAGCTGGAGCAAATGAAAAGGCCGTTTGGCTTCGGCGCTATCACTTTCGCTCTTGCCGGCGTTTCCGGCGCGTCGAGAACCATGGTGCTTGGCCTGCTGACCGGCGCTTGGGAATACTGGGCGATGATGATGAATCTGCTCTTTTTTGTCGCCAGCGTCATGCTGTTATGGTACAAAAAATTCATAGAACGACTGCTTCAGGATGTGAAACAAAAATGATCTCGTTCGTCCGAAGGGCGACTCGATGCCCCGAGTCGCCTTTTTTTATATCAACATCATCTTTTCGCGAAAAAGGGCGGGGATGGGAGTTATTTTTCCATCCGCATCAACAAAACCGAATGACATACTCGCTGTGGCGCACAGCTGTTCCGTCGTCTCGTTGTAGATTTCATAGTCAAGAGCAAAGCTCGTTCGTCGCATGGATGAGAAAGCGGCGCGAACGTTCAGCACATCGCCGTACGTCGCCGGCGACCGGTAGCGGATTTCCGCGCTGACTACAAAAGGGAACGCCTGCCACTCGCGAAAGCTGTTAAAGCTCAAGCCGCGCTGTTCCATATAATCGCAACGCGCCTCTTCCAGATAGTTGAAATAGACGGCATTGTTGACATGGCCGAATGAATCAAGATGGTAGCTGTGCACTTTGATTCGATGTTCGAAGGGATAGGTCATTATGCCAGACATCTTTCATGTTCTCTTGTTTGGCTCGTTTTCCCACACTGAATAGTGTTCACCAATGAATTTGATGATCTGCTCGTGCTCCTCTTGGCCCCTGCCGCTGATGACAATGGGAGCGCCAAAATGGAAACGGACAATTTTTTCCGGAAAGATGCCGCCGAAATCTTTCAGCCGCTTTCCCTGTCCCCAAAAATCGGTCTTTAAAGCGACCGGCACCACCGGCACGCCGCTCCGGCGAGCGAGCTTGATGCCGATGGTGTTGAATTGATCGGGTTCAAAACGCAGCGCGCGAGTTTTTTGCGGAAAGATGACCATGCTGAAGCCGGCCGCAATTTTTTCAGCGCCCTTTTGCAACACTGCGGTCAGATCTTCACGGGGATTTTCACGCCCGACCACAACCGGATCAATGGCATGCATGACGTGTTTGAAAACCGGGTAATCCAGCAGATTTTTTTTGACGACAAACATGTGTTTGCCCTTGGGATTGAGAATGGCGGCAAAAATGAATGTCTCTAAAACGCTCATGTGGTTGGCGACGAAAACATAGGGCCAGCCGTCGGCCGGCACCTGGTCGTAGCCGGTGATGTGCACCCGACCGCCGACCTTTTCGATCGCCCGGAAGACGCCGATGCCATGCAGGCAATACTGGTCAAATGAGAGCTCACCTCGTTTGCCCGCTTTGGCGGCAGCGAACACCTCCTTGAGCATCAGGCAATAGAAGGAAATGGTCGGAAAAGTTTTGTGGAACCATTTCCGTTTCCGATCAGGAGTGAAATAGTCGCCGGCTAGAAAGCCAAAAGAATCCTCTCTGCTCATTTCCATACACCCATGTTGTTATCCATTCATGCGAAAAATATCGTTTTTTGCTGACTTTAGCAAATCTTTTAATGAAGCGGAGAGCGTGCGGCTGATAGGGCTCATGTCAGATCACATACAGCATTTCGGAATATTTCGGCAACGGCCAGAGCTCGTCCGGCACGAGGCGCTCCAGTTCATCCACCGGCTGGCGAACCTCGGCCAACAGATCGACGACCGTGTCGCCGAGGTATTTTGCTTTGCTGGACAACTCGGCAATTTCCTCGGCTTTTTCGACCGAGTGACGAATGGCGGCGCAACCGGTCAACAGGCCGGCGATGCAGGTATTGACCTGTTCGAGCAATGCTTTTTCATAATCGAGACCGCTATCCGAAATGAGACTTTTCGCAGCCTTCATCTGCAACACCACATTGAGCAACTGTTCCTGGTAAACGATGGCTGCCGGCAGGATGCGCGTTCCGATCAGATCGCAAAAGGTGTCCGCTTCAATTTCCAGCGAGGTGACGTATTGCTCGAGTTTGGCGGTATAGCGGGACACTATCTCATGCTCGGTGAACACTCCCTGCCGGATCAGCATGTCCATGTTTTTTCTCTCGATAAAAACATCCAGCGCTGTTGGCGTGCGCTTGATATTGGCCAGGCCGCGACGTTCCGCCTCACGCGCCCATTCGTCACTATAGTTGTTGCCCTCAAAACGAACGGCTTGAGTCGCTACGATGTATTTTTGCAGCACCTGCAGGGCGGCATCCTTGATCTCGGCGCCACTCTTTCGCAACTGTTCCATCTCCTCCACCAGCAGAGAGATCGATTCCGCGACCGCTGCATTCAATATGGTGTTAGGCAAGGACACCGAAGCGGATGAGCCAACGGCGCGGAATTCGAACTTTTGCCCGGTGAAGGCAAATGGTGACGTACGGTTGCGATCCGTATGATCGCGTAAAATCGAGGGTAAATTGGCCAGACCGAGGTCAATGATTTGTTCATCGGTTGCGGCAGCCACCTGACCCTCTTTTATGGCATCGAGTATTTTGTTCAAACGTTCGCCGAGAAAAACCGAGATGATCGCCGGCGGTGCTTCGTTGGCGCCAAGCCGGTGGTCGTTGCCGGCCGAGGCGATGGACATGCGCAGCAGATCGCCATAGGTGTGCACGGCGCGCAGTGTCGCGACCAGAAAGACGAGAAACTGCACATTCTGCTCCGGTGTGTCGCCGGGATCGAGCAGATTATTGCCGTCAGAGTCCTCCATGGACCAGTTGTTGTGCTTGCCGCTGCCATTGATTTTGGCGAACGGTTTTTCGTGCAGCAGAACGGCCAGGCCGTAACGAGTGCCGATCTTTTTCAATACTTCCATGGTGAGCTGATTGCGGTCCGCGGAGACGTTCGCTTCGCCGTGAATGGGGGCAATTTCGTACTGGTGCGGCGCCGTTTCGTTGTGACGCGTCTTGGCCGGCACGCCGAGTTTGTAGAGCTCGCGTTCGACATCCTGCATGAACGCCAGCACCCGCTCCTTGATGGCGCCGAAATAGTGATCGTCAAGCTGCTGACCTTTGGGCGGATGCGCGCCGATGAGCGTTCGCCCGGTGTGCTGTAAATCCGGACGCAAATTATAGAAAGCTTTGTCGATGAGAAAATACTCCTGTTCCGTGCCGATGGTCGTGATGACGCGTGAGGCTGTGTTATTGCCGAACAAACGCAGCAGGCGCAGCGCCGCTCTGTTGATCGCCTCCATGGAACGCAGCAGCGGCGTTTTTTTGTCGAGCGCCTCGCCCGTGTAGCTGATAAAGACGGACGGAATGCACAGAATGCCGCCGCGCGGGCCTTCGACGATGAAGGCCGGACTGGACGGGTCCCACATGGTATAGCCGCGCGCTTCAAACGTCGTGCGCGAACCGCCGCTGGGAAAAGACGATGCATCCGGCTCGCCCTGGACGAGCTGGTTGCCGCGGAAACGCTCCACCGGAATGCCGTTGTCGATTTCCAGGAAAGCATCATGCTTTTCCGCCGTCAGTCCGGTCTGCGGCTGAAACCAGTGGGTGTAGTGGCTGACGCCTTTGCTGAGAGCCCATTCCTTCATCGCATGCGCCACGGTGTTGGCGATATTCATGTCCAGTTTCTCGCCCTTTTTAATCGTCGCCAGCAGCTTTTCAAAAGTGTCTTTGGGCAGCCTTTCGCGCATGTTGTCTTCGTTGAACGTATTATCGCCAAAATATTCGCTGGTGCATTGAAATTCTGCAGCCGGTGATGTTTTCCTTTGCGCCAGGTCTAACAATATCTTTTGACGCGGATTCAAAGTGGCTGTCTTGCGCATGCTTTCCTCTGAAAATAATTGATTTGAACTCTAGACGGAAATAAAGTATGAAATTAACACATTTGCGGGACAATTACAAGATCGGTAAATGACAAAGCCCTGCACAGCGAACGGTTGCTGTGCAGGGACGGGAGAGGGCATGCGGTTTGGTCTTTTAAAACTGATCCGAAAAAGTATTAGCCGGGTATCTGCGCACGTCTTAATTATCATAGTACAAAAAGAATTCGAACGGATGGGGACGCAATTTCAGTGGGCCGACCTCGTTCTCACGCTTGTAGTCAATCCATGTTTCAATGAGGTCGTCCGTGAAAACGCCGCCGGCCAGCAGGAATTTGTGATCGGTTTGCAGCGCGTTCAGTGATTCTTCCAGGGAGCCCGGTACATGCGGAATTTTCGCCAGCTCTGCTGCGGAAAGCGCATAGATATTTTTGTCCAGCGGCTGCCCCGGATCAATCCTGTTTTGAATGCCGTCGAGTGCGGCCAATAACATGGCGGTCCAGGCAAGGTAACCATTGGCCGTCGGATCCGGGCAGCGGAACTCGAACCGCTTGGCTTTCGGGCTTTCGCTGTACATCGGGATGCGCACCGCAGCGGAACGATTGCGGCTGGACATGACCAGGTTCACCGGCGCTTCGTAACCGGGGACCAGCCGGCGATAGCTGTTGGACGTCGGTGCCGCAAAGGCCAGTATTGCCGGCGCATGTCTCAACACCCCGCCGATGGCGTGCAGCGCCATTTGGCTCATACCCGCATAGCCGTCGCCGACAAACAATGGCTTGCCGTCTTTCCACAGCGAAAAGTGCGTGTGCATGCCGGAGCCGTTATCCTCAAAAATCGGTTTGGGCATGAAGGTGACCGTCTTGCCGGCTTTGAAGGCGACATTTTTGATGATATATTTGTACCACATGAACTGATCGGCCATTTTGGTCAGCTCGGCGAACTGCATGTCGATTTCGCTCTGTCCGCCGGTCGCCACTTCGTGGTGGTGCGCTTCGATCATGATGCCGACTTTTTTCAGCTCCCGCACCATCTCGCCGCGCAGGTCGTAGAGCGTGTCGGTCGGACTGACCGGGAAGTAGCCGCCCTTGTAGCTGGGCTTGTAGCCGAGGTTCGGCTCCTCGATGCGATTGGTGTTCCAGGCGCCTTCGGTCGAATCGATGGCGTAAAAGCCGCTGTTTTGGCGCTGATCAAAGCGGACCTCGTCGAAGATGAAGAATTCCGGTTCCGGGCCGATGAAGCAGGTGTCGGCGATTCCCGTGCTCTTGAGATATTGCGCACCCTTGTACGCCACGTAGCGCGGATCGCGACTATAGCGCTCTCTGGTGATGGGATCGACGATATCCGCGAGGACGCTGAGGGTTTTTTCAGCGAAAAACGGATCCATGACGGCTGTGGACGGATCAGGAATTGCCAGCATATCCGAGTGGTTGATCGGCTGCCAGCCGCGGATGGACGAGCCGTCAAAGCCGAGGCCTTCCTCGAACGTCCCCTCATCCAGGATATCGAGGGGGTAGGTGCAGTGCTGCCAGGTGCCGAGAAGGTCGCAGAACTTGAGATCGACCATTTCCGCGCCATTTGATTTTGCAAACTCGAAGAAATCTTTTGGGGTCATTTTTCACTTCTCCTAAATTGAAAGTGCTATTAAAATCATAGGTTTGAATTGCAGTGAATGATATCGTTAATCAAATTTTTATAGGCCATAAAAGCATGCTAAATGGCACGGCCACCCCTCTCGTCCGTGCGAATTCGGATGCACTCTTCCAGAGGCGCGATGAATATCTTGCCGTCGCCGATCTCACCATCTACGACCGACCTGGCCGATTTGATGATCGTATCGATCGTGATGTCGACGAATGCGTCGTTCACCGCAATGTCGAGTCTGATTTTCGGGATCAGGTTCGGCACCACCTTTTTGCCGCGGTAGATGTCGATCGATTCCTGCTGGCCGTGACCCGATACATGGCTGACCGTGATGCGCGTGATCTCGGCGTCGATCAATGCCTCGCGCACTTGATCCAGTTTGCTCTCCCTTATGATCGCTGTTATGAGTTTCATCGTCTTTATCTCCTAGCTTGCATTCAACATGCCATAGCCATGCTCGCCATGATATGCATAGTCGAGACCGGCCATCTCGTTCTCTTCAGGCGATCGCAGACCGACGGTCTTGTGCACGAACAGCAGGAGAAGATAGCTGAGAGCCGCTGCGTAGACGATGGCGATGAGCACTGCGGCGATCTGCACGCCGAGTTGCTGAAAGACGGACCAGCTGCCGTTCCTGGCGATGATGTCCGCCATCCAGCTTTTGCGAATGAAGAAGGTGAGCAAGATAGCGCCGGTGATGCCGCCTATGCCATGAACACCAAAAGCATCCAGGCTGTCATCGTAACCGAGTCTGTTTTTCAACTGGATGGCAAGGTAGCAAAAAGTGGCGGCCAAGGCGCCCAGCGCCAGAGCGCCGACGGGCTGCACCACGCCGGCCGCCGGAGTGACGGCGACCAGTCCCGCCAGAATGCCGCTGGCGAAGCCGAGAGCCGTGGCTTTGCCATGGTGAACGCTCTCAATGAGCATCCAGACGAGGGCGCCGCAAGCGGCCGCCGCCTGCGTGGCGGTCAGGGCTTGCGCCGTCGCCAGGCCGGACGAAATGCTGCTACCGGCATTGAAGCCAAACCAGCCCACCCATAAAAGCCCGGCGCCCATGAGCGTCATCACCAGATTGCTGGGCGGCATCGCTGTCTTGGGATAACCGCGTCGCGCACCGAGATAGAGCACGGCGACCAGGCCGCTCACGCCGGCTGAGATGTGCACGACGGTGCCGCCGGCAAAATCGATGGCGCCGGCTGCTCCCATGTTGTAGAGAAAACCATCGGACGCCCATACCCAG
>JAFGJB010000348.1 GCA_016929295.1 Candidatus Zhuqueibacterota bacterium
CAACATGATGAGATGCATTCAAGATTCGGGTATCTGCATGGCCATGCTGGGAAAGCTGTACGCGCTCCCGAATACGCAATTGACAAGACGCTTGCAGCGAGAAGGCAGGTTGTTTGAGAATGGTTCAACAATGCGGAAACTCGGAACCGAAATTGATCAAATGACAAGCGGCTTGAACTTTGTCACGACCAGACCCAGGATTGATGTTTTGCGTGACTATGTTAAGGTCATAAAGTATATCTATGATCCAAAGCGCTATTATGAACGAGCTTGCTATACGAGCTTGCATTTGAAGCCAAATTATCATCACAAACCCAATTTTGTCAGGATGCTCAGGAGTATAAAGGCATTTTTGAAACTTGCTGTAATTATTGGACTCGATAAAACAACTGGATGGCTCTATTGGAAAACACTACTAAAGGTTTTGTCTAAAAATCCAGGGGCAATAGAGGCGACCATTAATCTCTCTGCCATGTTCATTCATTTTCGCAAGCAGTCAAAATTCGTTGTTGGCTTGACCAATATTGAGATCGCACACAGCAAAAGCATTACAGAAGTGCCATATCATGATTTGATGTTTCAGGAAGAAAAGATATATGTGAATCATACTCCAAACGTGGGATTATCTGTCATCTCCCATTTTCATGACGATAGATCGCAATCAATACAATTATCCAGTTGACTCTGGAAAAAGAAAACAAACACGAATTTCCACAAATTTTTCACGAATTTTCACGAATTTAATTAGAATTTGACGCTTTTTCTGAGCTGATGAAGGAATCATTCAAATCCAGCTCGCAGAGCCTTTTCCCCGCACCACCTGTACAATTGTCGAAATTCGTCGCCGATAAAATGAAATCATGATGAGTAAATAACCTGCAGCCCCCGATAGCGCTTGTGCCGTCAGTCTCAGCCAATTTGGTAAATCTGCCGCAAGAAAATGGCGGCAGGCTAATACAGCAGCTGCCATGACGGCGCAGCTCGTCACTGCCGGGCCAAGTGCTTTGAACCAGTCCGTGATCGGCATGTGCAAAATCTTGCAGATGAAATAAAACACCGGAATGAGCGCAAATGGATAGGCCAGGATCCAGCCAAACGCCACTCCCTCCAGTCCGTGAAATGTGCCGAGATAAAAGCCGGCCGGGAATAAAAACAGCGACAGAATGCTGAAATACATATTCAATTTAAAACGCCCGGTCCACAAAAACACATGGCTGGTCAGTGATTGCGACGTTTCAATCATTGTGTAAACGCAAAGAATTCGCAATGGTGCAATCACCGCGTCCCATTGCGATCCCAGTACCAGGCGGATAAAGTCGTCGGCAGTCAGCATGAGGCCAACGGCCAGTGGAAATGTCATATAGCTCAAGGCTTCGGTGAGCATGAGAAAGTAGCGTCGCAGCTTGTCTGTCTCTTTCTGTACGGTCGAAAAAATGCCCGGCACGACTTTACCGACAAGAGATGTAATCTCATCATTGGGCACACGCGCAAAGGTCATGGAAAATGAATAGGCGCCTAACAGCGTTTTGCCAAGAAATTTGCCGATGATCATTTGATCCATGTTGGAATAACCATACCAGCAGATACGCGCAATCAACAGGTTGGAGCCGGATTTCATGGAGGGGATCAGTGATTTTATCTGACTGGGGAGAGAAATCCGATGCGGCCGCATGATGAGTAAAATGATGGTTACGACAATACTGCCGGTTATGGCGTTCAGCGCCAGTGACCAGTAGGAAAAGCCGATCGTCGCAAAAATGCCCAACGCTGCTGCGGTGGCGACCATTTGCGAACCGTTTATCCATGCCAATCGTTGAAATGCCAAATCTCGCTGCAAAAGCGCGCGCGGCACGATTTGCAGGGCGTCAGCGATGAATGTCAGGCTGAGGATGGCAATCAGCCCGGCGACAGCCGGCTCGTTGAAATAAGCGGCAACGGGTTTGGCCAGGGCGAGAAATATGGTTGTCAGGGCGATGCCGACCAGCAACGCCAGACCGCCCAGCTGCGAGATCTGATCGTCCGTCAAATTCCGGTTTTGTACAATGACAGCATCGAGCCCCAGGTCATTCGCCAGGCGAGCCAGGCCGATGGGCATCATCGCCATCGCGCTCAGGCCAAAATCATCAGGAGAGAGAATTCTCGCCACATAGAGCATGATCGCCCAGCTGATGAACTGGGCGAACCAGCGGAATGCGGCTGTCCAGGCGATGCCGCTGAACAGGCTTTTATCAAGTTTTCGGTGCGCATCAAGTTCGCTGTCAGCCAAAGCCGTCGAAGATGCATAATCAACTTCTGGAGTCATTTCAATTGATCTTTAAAAAATTTAAAGCCGTTACATATCATCTCGCCGATTATTCAGTTAACTCTGGAAAAAAAGTTTGCCCAGGATTTCCAAATCCCGGGCGTCAAATGGATAAGGACTTGCAGCCCGTATAAGGCTTAAAGCCCGCAGAGTTCCCGCGTCCAGGGATAGAATCCCTGAACGATCGATAGAAAAATGCCCCACACAAAGACATGAAGACTTTGCGGCTTTCGGCCGCAACCAAAAAGCCAAAACCACCGAGGGCGCAGAGCCACGCAGAGAAAGATTTCAAGATCTTTTTTCATATTCTTTTGATCGAAAATTATCAATGTGCTGAATCATAGAGGAGGAATCCAGCAGCAAGACACAAAGTATCACATAAAAACCAAAATTAATAAACTGCCAGAGCTTTTTTTGCTCTGGCAGTTTATCAAGGTGCCGCGTCCTCACTCATTTCAACAGTGTCATCTTGCGGATGTCGCTGAACTCTCCTGCGGTGAGATGATAGATATAGAGACCGCTTGCCACTGCACGTCCGGCATCATCTGTGCCGTTCCAAATAGCGCTGTGTACACCGGCGCCTTGATGGCCGGCCATCAGCGTGCGAACAATGCGACCCTGCATGTCGTAGACGACCAAACTGACCTCCGCAGATGCCGGCAGGTCAAAGCGAATGGTTGTCTGCGGATTGAACGGATTCGGATAGTTCTGCAGCAGGGCAAACTCGAGTGGAACAAGCGGCTGCTCGACCAGCGAAGTCATTGAAACCGCGACCGGCTCGGTGAACTCGTCGCTGCCATCGAGGTCGATGCTTTGCAGCTTGTAGACATAGTTGCCGGCGG
>JAFGJB010000349.1 GCA_016929295.1 Candidatus Zhuqueibacterota bacterium
GCCGGAACCACTGGCATTTCTTTTGCGTGCGGATGTGAACGACTATCTATTTGTCAAAATAGATCCAAACATCACCGATACTGCCACTATCGCCAAAACCGTGCAAGACATTCAAGCAACCTGTCAGATATTCAGTCCGACAAGGCCATTGCGCTATCAATTTTACAGTGACTTTTCATTTCAGAGAGAGCAACTCCAAAACGTCATTCGTACCTTGTTCACAATCAGTACTTTATTAGCGATTTTTATTTCATGTCTCGGCTTGTTTGGCCTGGCGTCCTTTTTGAATGAACAGAAAACAAAAGAGGTCGGCATTCGCAAGGTGCTCGGCGCGTCCATACCGAGTATCCTCGGCATCCTCACGCGCGACATCACCAAATGGATCGTCGTGGCGAATATCATTGCCTGGCCGATCGCGTATTTTTCCATGCGGCTGTGGCTGCAAAATTTTGCCTATAAAGTGAATCTGAGTTGGTGGTTATTTGTGCTTGCAGGGCTTTTCGCATTGGTTATCGCACTGGTGACGGTGAGTTTTCAGGCAATTAGAACGGCTGCAGCAAATCCGGTGAAGACGTTGAGATATGAATAAGTGAAACGTGAAACGTCAAACGTGAGACGGGTTGTGAACCGTCCTTTCACGTTTCACGTTTGACGTTTCACTAACAAATAAGAATAGATACCAGAGATAAAAAATAACAAACGAGTACTATCATGAGAGAACTCTGCATCCCCCTCCCCGATTTTCTTGACCAGCAAATCGCCAATGTCGAAGTGACCATCAACGGTGAAAAACGAAAATACAATTTTCGCGTCGAATCATTTCTCTGGGAGGTTAATGATGAATCGACGACCGACGAAAATCTGCGCCTCGAAAAAAGGATAAATCGACTCAAGCAGAATATTGAGAGCTATGATAATAACTGGCGACTGGTGCAGATATTTAAACCGGCAAAAGAGTCGAAACATATACAGGTGTTGTTTCGGCAAAAAATGTAATAAAGTGAAAGGTGAGACGTCAAACGTGAGACGAATGGTCATTTGATGCCCGTCTCACTTGGCAAAACCTTGCACGATTATACCATTTAAGGTTAACGAGATTGACGAACAAGTTGAAAAAGGAGGTTATTTTGCAAACCAAATGTGGTTCATTATTGATCCTAGCTCTCCTATCCATTCAGCAAGTGTTTGCCAACAGTGAAACCGTTCAGCTTGATACCACCGCCTATAAATTGTATCCGCAGGTCAACGAAAAAAAACCTACGCTACCATCACCTTTTCAAACAGAGGATGGCGATGAATACGTTGTTGCGGCGACCAAAGAGAATAGTTTTGCTATTATCAAGGTCAATCCCCAGACGGCAGTGCAAAAAAAACAACAATGTACCATTGATACGACAGATTTTCCCACACTCGCGCAGACCGGTCTGCATTCGGATGAGGAACTTGCGCAGACGAAAATGATCACGGGACGCTCCTTGGCTGAAATCACTGATTTGGGGCGACCTGCTCAGTTGTCCGAGGAGGGCTTTATGAGTGCAAAAGAAGATATCTTGTCGTTATTGAGAACGGACAACCAGATCGTGCGGTCGCTGGGATTGAGCCACCCACAGTTGGCGAAACCGCTGTTCCATATCCTCAACATGATGGAGACAGATCTGAAAGGCGGGCGATGGAACATGAGCGAGCACGAGTGGCAGAATATTCCCACCTTTTTCTATAATGGAAACAAAGTGACCGTCGAGGCGCATGACACCAAAGGCGGTCAGCTATCCATTTTTGATGATGGCATTGAAGGTGCTTTTTGGATTGTGATTTTACGGGAGTTGAGTACAGCGGAGAATCGTTTTCTGCAAAAGCATTATCGTCACTTGACGACGAGTCAATTTGACGTCATGAAGCAACGATTGACCACAATTTTCACGGGCGAGATGGAGCCTCAGTATATCATGCGATACGGTTTTTACGAAGGCCATGCGGGCTGGCGAACGGATCCAATCGCTGTTGCGTTCATTTTCGGACTCAAGGATCTCGAGGATATTGAGGCATCTTTTCCGGGTCGGTTGCATGAGATTTTGACAGCAGAATTTACGCACGACTATAATTTTGGGGAATTATGAAAACGATACTTTCTCTCTTTGCTATCGTGATTATGACACAGCTCGTCCTCTGTTCTCACGATACCTCCTTCTCAGAAGAGCAAGTCAGTCGATTGGTGGCAAAACTCGGGGCGCGCGACTGGGAAGCGGCTATCGATTCCCTCGCTCTGATTGGCAAACCGGCCGTACAACCAATCATCGAACTGGCGCAAACGAACGATGCCTCGCTGGATTGGCCGGCTGCCCGCGCTTGCCACGCCCTTGCCAAGATTCACACGCGCGAGGCCATCAATGTCCTGAGTCAGATAGCGCAAAATCTTGACACTTCCAAACGGCGGCGACGCAATGCTATAGAAGCGATTGGATTATATAATATCAAGAATAAAACGGATGTGCTCATCAAGCTCTTGCGCGATGACGATGAATATATCGCGGATCCCGCCGCTCGCTCGCTTGCACAGATCGGTACAGCCGATGCGATTGCCGCGCTTCTCGATATATTGGAAAGTCATCCCCACTATATTTGCGATCGTGACATTCGACGAGCGCTCGTAAAAGATCATGCGGACATTGTTGCGCACGTTGCAGTTACCTCCCTCAATACGAGATACTATTGGGACTGGATGAGCGCATTGGATGGCTTGGTCGAAATGGGCGATGCGGCAGGTCCAACACTCATGCAGAATTTAAATCACGAGGATGCACTCATCCGGCTACGCATCATCCGAATCCTCGGAAAAATCGGCTACGACAAGGCCGTGAGCGAGCTAGTGAAAGCACTTAGAGATGGAGATTGGATGATCCGTAACGAAGCTGCCGTGGCGCTGGTGAAAATCGCATCGGATAAATCAATCGAACAGCTCAAGATGCTGCAACGCGATCCGGACGTGGCTTATGCGCACGATGATATCTCTTGGATTCTGGAAAGACTTGCCAACGATGAGGAAAAAATGGTGCCTGAGTGGTGAAACGTAAAACGTCAAACGTGAGACGAAAATCCTCGCACGTCTGACATCATATATCTCATTTGGAGGACATCGTGATCGTTAACTTTATAAAATTAGCTTTCCGCACATTCCGAAAACAAAGAGGGTATGTTGCCATCAATATCATCGGACTGGCGGTTGGTATGGCCACAGCAATCACAATTTACACATGGGCGCATAACGAACTGAACTATGATAAATTTCATCGTGATATTGACCGACTCTACCGCGTCGCCTTTTATGTCAAAGATAATCTGCAATTTGCCAATACATTTCATGGCGAGTGGTTATCCGGACGCCTGGCCGATTATTTACGCGATGAATATCCGGAAATAAAAGCTGCGACAATCCTGGGAAACGTTGGCCTCAAACTATCCTTCCAAGAGAACAACTTTTACAGCCATGGCCAATTTGTACATCCGGATTTTTTCAGTATGTTTAATTTTCCTGTTTTGGACGGCGATCCCAATCGCATCCTCAATGAGGGAGTCTGCATGGTGATCACCAAAGATCTCGCCACTAAATTGTTCGGCGATCAAGAGCCCGCCGGACAAATTGTAAAGATTGACGACCAACACGACGTCACGGTCAGCGGTGTCGTCGATAATCCTCCACGCAATTCCAGCATTCAATTTGAATTTCTCTTGCCCTATCGGCTGTCGCCGCCTTATATGCGCATGTGGAATAACAAAGCTGTGCAAGTTTTTGTTTTGCTAGATGACAAGGCGGATGACCGTGATGTTAGCTCGAAAATAGAGAATGCTTATAATATACATAATCCTAACGACCTGCCAAATTATCTCTATCTTCAACCCATGCACGAGATGCGGCTGCACGACCTGGACGGCGAGGGCGGGCGTATCACATTTATATATATCTTTTCAGTCATGGGCATCTTTGTACTGATCATCGCCTGTATCAACTATATAAATCTGGCCACGGCACGATCGAGTGTACGCGCGCGAGAAATCGGCATTAAGAAGGTCATGGGGTCGAAACGCTCGCAGCTGATCGTCCAATTTTTGGGGGAATCGCTCTTTTCTTGTCTCATTTCATTCGTGTTCTCACTTTTTTTGACAGAGCTGTGGCTGCCCATTATAAATAGACTTTTGCATGTGCGACTACAACTTGATCTATCACCCGCAACGCTGTTCGTTTTGGTTGGCATCATTCTGTTCACCGGTATTATCGGCGGTCTCTATCCGGCTTTTTTTCTCTCTTCATTTCGCGTCATCACGACATTAAAAGGCGACTCCATCAACAGCGCGCGCGGACCTTTATGGGCGAGAAAGATTTTAGTGATCGCTCAGTTCACATTATCGATTATCTTCATCATCGGGCTCACCGTCATTTTCAGTCAGCTATATTATTGTAAAAACAAATATATGGGCTATGACAAAGAAAATATTGTTGTTCTGCCGCTCAATGGTGAGGCTGGTCAAAAGCAAGTGCAGATAAAAAATGAATTATTGAGACATTCGAAAATTTTGAATGCGACGATCACGACAGGCGGACTGGCCGGGTGGAGTAGTTCCGCCGGACTCGATTGGAACGGTAAACGGCCGGATCAAATCTTTGATGTGGGTGTGAACCGAGTTGATTATGATTTTCTACAAACTTTTAAAATGGAAATGCGACAGGGACGGTTCTTTTCTCGAGAGTTTTCGACTGATTTATCTGATGCATGCGTGCTCAACGAAACCGCAGTCCGTGCCATGGAGATGGAAAATCCGATCGGTAAACAAGTTATTTGGTGCAAAGGGACAGATTTTGAGCAGACGGCCACGATAATCGGTGTGCTCAAGGACTATCACACCGAGTCATTTCATACAGACATCCGTCCATATATACTATTTCCGATTGAACGAGGAAACCGCCTCAATGTTAAAATCGCTTCCACCGGTGTCCGCCAGACTTTGAATGATATACGACGGATCATCAAGGAAATCGCGCCTAATTATACGTTCTCCGTCCACTTTGTAGATGATGAAATTCTTGGACAATATCAGACGGAAATTCTGACCCGCGTCATCGTATTTTATGTGGCGATCATCGCCATCTTTATCACTATACTTGGCCTGATTGGATTAGTGGCATTTTCCGCCGAACGTCGTACGCAAGAAATCGGCATTCGCAAGACACTTGGTGCCACACAGCAGCAGATTGTGCTGCTATTGTCAAAGGAATTCACCTCGCTCGTGATCATCGCCAACCTTTTCGCCTGGCCGCTGGCTTGGTATATATCTAGCCGATGGCTGCAAAACTTTGCCTTCCACATCAGCCTCGAATGGTGGATCTTTGCTGTGGCAGCTATTGTCACAATTGGTTTAACCTTGTTGACAGTTTCGTCGCATGCACTGCGTGCGGCATCGGCAAATCCGGTGGAGGCGTTGCGATATGAATAGTTGAAACAGGATGGCAGGATTTACGGGATGAGCAGGATGAATGAAAATAAAAACAATGTTCAAATGCTGGCATTTACGTACAGGTATCATATTTAAAAAGCCACATCAATAATCCTGTCATTCTTTTAATTCTACACATCCCGATTTTGGATCAAAATGCGCAGGATAAAATGAAAAACATCTCGTCTCACTTTTCACGTTTGACGTTTCACAAAAAAGTAATTGCGTTGCGTAGAAAAATATCAAAGGATTCGTCTCATGCTCTTCAACTATCTCACATCCGCTTACAGAAATCTGGTAAAAACACGCATCTCTTCCTTCATCAACATCTTTGGCTTAACGCTCGGCATGACCGTCTGCCTATTATTGCTCTTCTATGTCAAATATGAAAAAAGCTATGACTTGTTCCATAGCAAAGCTGATCGAATCTATCGCCTGCGCTACGAACGCACCGACAGCAAGGGTGATGCCGTTCGGTTTGCCTCCTGTACGCCTCCGGCCGGCGCCTTATTGCGCGAGCAGTTTGCCGAGATCGAAAAACTGGCGCGAGTCTTTTTTTATCAGGCGTCGATCTCGCATGAGAACACTAAATTTTATGAAAACAGGATATTTTTTGTTGATCCGGAATTTGCCGAAATATTTGATTTCAATTTTCTCTCCGGCGATCCTGTCAAAGATCTGGCACAGCCAGGGAACGCCTTCCTCTCCGTCTCAACCGCGAAAAAATATTTTGGCGAGACAGAACCTATAGGCAAGATAATCAGCATAGATAAAAAAGAAGATTATCAAATCGTCGGACTATTCGAAGATGTGCCGCACCATTCGCACATTAAAATGGATTTCTTGTTGCCGCTGCAAAATATCATTCAACGCTACGGTGACTCATACATGCGGGAATGGGGCCACACTGGCATGTACACCTATTTGCTTATGCAAAAAGATGCCGATATCACGACCTTTCAAACGAAACTCTCCCCGTGGGTGAAGGAGCGTATCCCATGGCTCGAACAGTATCAAATGAAGATCGATTTGCCGATGCAACCGCTGCGAGATATTCATCTCACATCGCATTTCATGCAGGAATATGAGCCAAATGGCAGCCAGTCCGTCGTCACTTATTTGAGAATCATCGCATTCTTCATTATAGTAATGGCCTGGGTCAATTACATCAATCTCTCCACAGCCCGTTCGCTGACGCGCGCCAAAGAAGTTGCGATGCGCAAAACAATAGGTGCATCGCGTCGACAGCTGACAATACAATTTTTAATTGAGACGATTCTGATCAATTTGATTGTCCTGATTCTGACCATCCTAGCATTAGAGGTGGGTCGACCTTTTTTCAGCAATTTGACCAACATGCCGGTTGGATTGCACGCCTGGCAGCAACATTGGTTTTGGCCAATGACTTTGACTCTGTTTTGCATCGGCGTGCTACTATCCAGTCTTTATCCTGTATTGGCGCTGTCTTCGTTTAAGCCTGTTGATATCTTTCGCGCCAACACATCATCTGTGATTAAAGGGCTCAATCTGCGTAAAGTATTGATCTCCTTTCAATTTATTATGGCGCTCATACTGCTGGTTTGCACCTTCACGATTTACGATCAGATCTCCTTCATGCGGCGTCTTGAGTTGGGATTTAACATCGACCAGGTGCTGGTGTTCACATCTCCGCGCGTTCGGCCGCAGGACAGTGAGCAGCGCTTTAAAACATTTCATGCGGCCTTGTCAAAAAACGAGAATATCCGCAAAACCTGCCACGTCACTGAGGTGCCGGGCAAGCAGCTCTACTGGGATGCCGGTGACATCAAAAAAGCTGGAGCGGACGATAGTGCAGGCAAAAACTATCAGATTGTCGGCATTGACTATGATTTTGCCGAGGTGTTTCAGCTTGAATTCATCGCTGGACGGAATTTTTCCAGAGACTTTGCCACAGACGGCGAGAGCCTCATCTTAAATGAGACCGCTGTGCGCTGGATGGGACTAGAGAACAACGAAGGAGCCATTGGCCAGCAGGTCGATTATTGGGGGGATATCTATACCATCATCGGCGTCATGAAAGACTATCACCAGCAGTCACCCAAAGCCGCATATGAGCCGACCATTTATCGGCTGATGCCAACCGGACGCGATGTGCGAGGACAGTTTGCCGTCAGCCTGAACTCCCGCGACAGTCGTGACACCATTCATTTTATCGAGGGCACGTACGCCACATTTTTTCCGGGCAATCCGTTCGAATACTTTTTTCTCGATGATCATTTCAATCAGCAGTATCAGTCGGATGAGCTGTTTGGCCGAGTTTTCACTTTGTTTTCTTTTTTGGCGATCATAGTGACCGCGCTCGGCATCCTTGGTATGAGCGCGTTGAATGTCGCCCGGCGACGTCAAGAAATTGGCGTTCGCAAAGTTCTTGGCGCTTCTGTTCTCAGAATCTTGTATTTGCTGTCAAAAGAGTATATCAAATGGGTGTTCATCGCCTGTCTGGTCGCCTGGCCGATAGCCGGGACCGTCATGCACCTGTGGCTGCAGGGATTTGCAAGTCGTATAAGCTTAGGTGTGGGGAGATTTGCTGCTTCAGCCCTCATCGCGTTGGCCATTGCATTCGTGACGGTGGGCGCACAAGCGTGGCGGACAGCGTTAGCGAATCCAGTTCATGCACTACGGTACGAATAGGTGACAGCACAGTAAAACATTATACAACATCTCCTGTGCTGTGAATTCATCCTGTCCTCGCGTATGCTGCGAATGCCATATTTCGTCGCCGTCTGAGGATTATGATCCACATCCATTTTGCCGACCTTGATTTTCCCCGCATAATCGATTGCAAGTTGCTCAATAATCGGGCTCACCATAAGGCATGGACCGCACCAGATGGCCCAAAAATCGATGATCACCGGCTCACGGGAATTCAGAACATCCTCCTCAAACGACGCATCTGTGAATTGCCGTACATTTTCACTCATGAAAAATACCTTTAAATTTAATCCTCCTTTTTGATTTCAAAATCCCATGTCACCTGGACAGATTTTTTCAGCATCGCCGAGACAGAACAGTATTTGTCCATCGACAAATCGATCGCCTTGCTCACATTGTCGGGGTTGATGCCATTTCCGGCGATCGTGTAGTGCAGATGAATTTTCGTGAAAACGGCCGGATGTCCCTCTGCCCGCTCAGCGTCCAGCGATAGATCAAAGTCGAGAACATTCTCGCGCATCTTTTTCAATATGGACAAGACATCCATCGCCGTGCAGCCGCCGAGTGCAATGAGGATCATTTCCATCGGTCTGGTTCCCGCTTCTGCCCCGCCGAACGTCTTGGCGCTATCCAGCGGCACCCAATGGTTTGAATCCGACTTGCCGACGAGCGACAACCCGTCGATTTGTTTGATGAGTGCTTTCATGACAGTATTAATTCCTCCACTCCTTTGTCCAGATCTTCTAAATCCACTGATATAGCGCTGTTCAGCCGCCATCCTGAGCGTAGCAAGAGTTGTCTCACAGTTTCAACAATGACTTGATGTCCGCTTCGAACACGCTCTTTTCTCTATAGCCGACATATTTTTTGTAGATATTGCCATTCTGATCAAAGACAAAGGTGGTCGGAATTCCCTGCGGCTGGCCAAGTTTGGCGATGACGTCCTCATTGACAAGACCATTGAGATAGTTGATGCCGTACTCCTGAATGAAAGACAACACAGCCGGCATCCCCTCCTGCCCAAACGCCAATCCCAACATGATAAAACCTGCGTCCTTGTACACTGAGTAGAGTTCGATGAAATGCGGAATTTCCATTCGACAAGGCGGGCACCAGGTGTCCCATAAATCGACAATGACAACTTTGCCCCTGAAATCCTCCAGCCTTACGTCGCTGTTATCCAGCAATTTTGTCATGAAATTATACTTTGTATTATATTCAGCTTGCGTCGCTGATTTCTCAGCATCTTGTGCCCGGCCCTCACCATTGCCACTGCAGGCAGTCAGAGAGATCGCACTGATAAAAACAATTAAACCCAACATCCTACTTTTTTTCATTTGGAACCTCCAGATATCTGTTTTTTCCATCCTGATCGAAAATTTCGCTGATCATTTGATCGACGTTGGCTCTCAGGACATTATTCACCATTTCACTCCTGCAATTCAAACTCAACTCGTAGCACAGACGCTCTTTGAGCGCATGGGCGATTTTGACACTTCGACACGCTAAAAGTCGCTCGCGAATATTTCCACAATAGTTTTTGATACTTTCATCTGAATGCATACGATGCCTTTTTCATAATAGATGCTGCATGCAAAAAAAGGATTCACTTCAGCACTATAGTGGTCGATTTGACACACTATTTTAAGATGCCGCACAAGAGAAATCATGCTTGAATTTAGTGCAAAAGTTGCTAACTTGCTTTGAGGTGAATAAATTTTGTGCAACAGAATCCTTACAGCATTCAGCAATATTCTCGGGCTGATTCTGGGATATGTTGTCGGGTATATGTGCAGGTTTGACATTCTGCGCAAGAGAGCTCTCGCCATTGAAATCGGCATGCAAAATGCCGGATTGGGCAGCGTCCTGGCCCTCAAGCATTTTAACGAAAGAGCGGCATTGCCGTCGGTCATTTTTGTTTTCGTCAGCATTTTCACCGCATCGCTGCTCGTGCCACTGTGGTCACAAGATAAATGAGGGACTTTTATGTACAAAAGAATTATAACTCACGCCGATTTTGACGGCTTGATCAGCGCAGCCATCTGCTCCCATAATTTCGGCATTCATTTTCTCATTTTCACCCAACCCCGTTTGGTTGCGGAAGCAAAAATATCGATCACCAAAGATGACATTGTCTGCGATCTGCCCTATCCGTTGGAATGCGGTATGTGGTTCGATCATCATGACGGCAACCTGGAAGAACTTGAATACCGAAAAATAGAGGCGGCAAAAATACCCGGCCGGTTTGAAATCAGGGATTCATGCGCTCGTGTCGTCTATGATTATTTTCTCGATCAGAATATAAGAATGCCCGATTATTTTGCCGACGCTGTCGCCGAAGCGGACATCATCGATGCATTCAATTATAAAGATATTGATGATTGGCGAACCGAGACGCCGGGCAAAATTATTGAAGCGACGATCAAGGTGAAAGAGGCGAGTGCGGAGCAAAAATGGCAATATCTGCGCAATCTGGTGCGACATTTTGACAGCCGGCCCATCGACGAAATAGCAAAAATGGTGAGCGTCCGCAAACGATACCATCTGTATCGCGAAGAAGAACAACGCATGATCGAACAGATCAAGAACGAGATCTCTTTTTTGCCGCAGGATGTGGATCACAAGATCATCATCATCGACCTGACGCATCACA
>JAFGJB010000350.1 GCA_016929295.1 Candidatus Zhuqueibacterota bacterium
ATTTTTCAACGCAGGCGCAGAGAACGCAAAGATTCGCGAAGAAATGATATTGATTTTTCATTGCCTCGCTTATCTAGAGAGGTTTACAATATCGCCGCACATTCATTTTTCTCTGCGAACCTCTGCGTTCCTTGGCGCCTTTGCGTTTAGCTTTTCGTAATTGCTACATTGTTTGGTTGCGGCCAAAGGCCGCGCCAAGAAATCAGGATTGTTCTGTCAATTTGTGTCCGTAATCCGCGCAGCCAGCTGGTCTTCGCCTTTCACCATTTTGGCAGCGTGTTCAGCTACGAGATGCTGAATGTCGGCCACTACATCGGGATATCGCGCAGCGCATTCGAATTTTTCACCCGGATCATGCTCGACGTTGAAGAGCAAGGGTGGATCGTGTTCCTGGCGATTGTTATTCGCCGCATACTCTGCCATGGTGACAAAATGCGCTTTATAGGCGTCTTTGCGCACGGCGAACAGCTGTTGACCGCGATAGTAAAACATCTCGCGTCGAGGACTCGGTTTGCCCTCAAAGAGTGCAGGCGCCAGATCATAGCTGTCCATTTCCCGGTCGCCGGGCATCTCGGCGCCGGCCAGATGAGCGATCGTCGCAAACAGATCGAGCGTCGAGCCGATATCGGTGACGACACCGGGCTGTATTCTGCCGGGCCAATAGAATATGGCCGGTTCGCGCATACCGCCCTCCCAGGTGGTACCTTTGCCGTCGCGCAGCAAGCCGGCGGAGCCGCCGTGTTCGCGGAACGGCAGCCAGGGGCCGTTGTCCGAGGTGAAGACGATCAGGGTGTTTCGCTGCTGGCCGGTCTCTTTCAATGTGCGCAAAATATCGCCAATGCCGGCATCTATTTCTTGCACTACATCGCCGTACAGGCCGCGGCTGCTCGTGCCTCTGAATTCGTCGGAGGCAAACAGGGGGATGTGCACCATGGTGTGCGCAAGATAGATGAACCAGGGTGGTCTGTTCTCCCTGATAAATCTGATGACCTCTTCGTTGTAGCGCCTGGTGAGGGTGTTCTGCTCGGCCGGCCGCTCGACGATCTCCTCATCGCGCATGAGCGGCACGTTATAGTCCTCAATTTTCGCATCCATCTGTTGCTCGATGGAGAGAGCTCTCACTTTATCCATGTCATTGCTGTAGGGAATGCCGAAATAGCAGTCGAAACCATGGCGTGCCGGCAGATAGGGCGGCAGGTGTCCCAGATTCCACTTGCCGATGCAGGCGGTTTTGTAGCCGACGTTTTTCACGGCTCGCGCGATGGTGATTTCGCTCTGCGGCAATCCCTTGGCGGAATCGGGAAACAGCACCCGTCGTCGGTCGCTGCACATGCCGCTGCGCACCGGCAGGCGTCCGGTGAGCAAGCCGGCGCGACTCGGCGTGCAGACGCTGGCCGCGGCGTAAAAGCTGGTCCATTTCTGACCATTGGCTGCCATCTGGTCGAGATGGGGCGTGCGAATGGTCGGGTGGCCAAAGGCGCCGAGATCACCATAGCCGAGATCGTCACAAAAAATGATCAGTATGTTTGGTCTATTTCCCCCCGCGGCGCATCGCATCAGTGTTGGCAGAGCCAATGTTGCGCTGCCTGCGACCAGGGAACGCAAGAAATGACGGCGACTTGTATTATGCATACTGATTCTCCCATGTTAGTCGATTTTGATTCGAATGATGCCTGATACGGTTTCGAGATGAATCGAGGCATCACCTTTTCCGATCGTGCCATCGATTATATAATGGGATGTCAGTTTTTGCGGTAAATAGATATTGGTGAGCTCGATCGGATGAAAAAAACTCTTTGCGTATATGGTCGCCTCGGCGTTGCCCGGTAAGACAATATTTATGTCACCACTATCGGCTTTTGCATATATAAAGCCGTGCGGCCGCAATGTGTCGATTTCGAGGTTGATGTGGCTTTGTGCGATGAGATCAGCGGAGCCGCAATGGCGGGCGAGTAGTATGCGGGATTGTGCGTTGCGTACATATACCAGCGAATCCAATTCGTGTGTGATGACATCATTTTTCACATAATCAATTTGCACAGGCATGCCATAGGGAATGAATAGATTTAATCCGCAGGAATAGCGTTCGTTTTGCTGTGGGACCGGCACTTCGACGTGCGCATATAGCGTATCGTGGTGATGGCGGATGGGAATGGATATATTTGATAGCATCTTTTCCAACTTGTCACGCTCGGTTGTCTCAACTCTGCGATGGGCGTTTATTTTGATCCTGCTTTTATCGTACTGACCGTAAATGATAAAACCGCCGTAAAAGTTATAGAGTTTCAGGACTGGCTGACCCTTTATGGCGAAATCCATAGTGACAGAGTCTTCTTTTTTCCAAATCTGGTTTGACGCAGTTGGCTGATTTTGGTCACATTGGCAGAAAAGCACCCATAAAAAAGGTGCTAACGAACACGCTATTTTTCGAGGTGCGTTCATGTCATAAACAACAGAGCGGCGTTCTACTCCATTCCAGAAAATGGCAATATGAATATTGCCCTACTGTTTTCGCGAAAATCCGATCACATTTGGCAGTCGTGCTGCATTGATGGCACGTCCTTCTGCATCAAACCTGGTTTCCGCTGTGCCGCTGAAGCTTTTTGTCACACCATGATGAGAAAAATGCAGCGACGCCGGCAGTCCTCCCTCGACGTGCATGGCAGCGACGATGTCGATTGGCAGTTGCAGGAGAGCTTTATTAAAGTCAATCATATTTATGGGTGTCCGGCAATAGATGAACAGGGCGTTGCCGTCTTTGTCTTGAGCCAGTGCCGCTTCGCACCAGCGTTTGGTGCTCTCTGACCAGCGGTTCTCGCCCGGGCTTTTGATGAGGCGGAGATTCTGCACGATCGAATGATATCTGTGGATCACGGAATCCGCCGCATACTCATCGATGTCGAAAATGAAAAAGGGACTGTCGGACGCATCAACCGGATTGAATGCCGCCAGGGAGTGATGTGACGAGTTCACATGCGAATTGTTCATGTGAGCATAGTTCTTCAGATAGCCGACATTTGACTTGTAATCCTCCTGATACATGCCGGCGTTGATCGCGCC
>JAFGJB010000351.1 GCA_016929295.1 Candidatus Zhuqueibacterota bacterium
AAGGAGCGCTACTATTACAAACGCGTCTATCTTGGCTGCGTCCGCGCCGTCGATTTCATCTTCAGTCTGCCGCAGTTTGACGGCGACAACATCGGCGTCACCGGCGGCAGCCAGGGCGGAGCGCTATCTATTGTCACGGCCGGACTCGACAAGCGCATCAAGTATCTGGCGCCATTCTATCCAGCCCTGTGCGATCTGACCGGCTATCTGCACGGCCGCGCCGGCGGCTGGCCGCATACGTTCAAAAAAGAATGGTACGGCGACTGGAACAACACGCCGAAAAAGATAGAGACCGTCGGTTATTATGACGTGGTGAATTTCGCCCGCCAGGTGACGCAACCGGGATTCTATTCGTGGGGCTATAACGACAACGTCTGTCCGCCGACCACCATGTACGCGGCCTATAATGTGATCACTGCCCCGAAAGAGCTCGTGCTCGCCCAGGACACCTGGCACTGGGCCTATCCGGAGCAGTATGCGCAGTCGAATGAAT
The DNA here is from genome assembly GCA_016929295.1 of Candidatus Zhuqueibacterota bacterium. Classification (GTDB taxonomy): domain Bacteria; phylum Zhuqueibacterota; class Zhuqueibacteria; order Residuimicrobiales; family Krinioviventaceae; genus Kriniovivens. The sequence continues at coordinate 494 of JAFGJB010000351.1, forward strand.
GGCTGGTGGCGAAATTGCAGGGGGAGTAGAGGAAAAGCGAATGCGAAAAAGGCGGACGGCAGCCGTCAAAGCTCGCTGCATATGATCAGATGTACAGGTATTCGTGTTCCACGAATACAAGCTTGACCATGGCAAATATTGGGATTTACAGATATTCTTTCGTTGATCATTTTATTAATTCCTTTTAGAACCAAGCATCTCTTTATAAAATGTAAGCTATTTTCGCCTTTATGCAAATAAAATATTTTGCTGCTAATCAATTAAAGTATAATTATATAATTTTTATTACGTACAAAACCTATTAGATCACAATGCCGGCCTGAGATAGACATCCATCCGACGGATGTCTGCCGTACGATTGAAAATGGCGGCGCTCTGTTCGCGGTTCAACAGCAGCTCGTCCAGATGCTCTTTTTTGCCCTCCTTGAACGTCAGCTCAACGCGCGGCCTGTCCGCGCGATGATAGACGACCGGCACCTGACAGATCGTGAATGCCAGACATCCCTCTTCTATTGTCATATCTTTGCGCGCGCCAGAGACATCGTGATACTGAAACAGCTGCGGCGTTGTGACGAATTCCGATCGCTGCAGCAGATCGGGGCTGAAGTGGATCGCGCCATCGATGACGCGGACGCCCAGTTCCATGCAGCGGCTCAGGATATCCTCCTTCACCTGGCCGGTCATGCCCGGCTGCTGCGCCCCGGCGAATTCCGGCGTGTGCGAATAGGGATCGGTCGGAAAAGCGCCATAGAGCGCCGGTGATTTATGCACGCCAATGCCGGCACGAATGTCATAATAGTGCTGCACCAGGCCGGTGCGCACGACATTGTCTTCATCGGCGCTGGCCGTCGCATGGATTTCCGCCACCGCCAGTTGCAGCTTGGACACCATGTGCCAATAGATCGAACCCAGTCCCTCATACTTGTAGAAAGAACAGGATCGGCCGGTGAAGGATTGATGATCAAAGACCATTTCGTAAATGTCCACAATTTTCTGTCTTTCCTGGCGGACGAGCGCGGCATAGGGCGTTTCCGCCATTTCCTCCAGCGCCAGCCGCAACAGTCGGGCATTGCGGAGGGCGCTGTTGAAAAAGACAGTGCCATGCTGGTCGCTCTTGACAATTTTCGTAAAGCCGTCAGATAACATGCTCCGAATCAGTTCAGAGGATTGGGCGACAGCGGCGGGGATTTTATTTTTCTCCATAAACTCCGGCAATGCCCGGTTCGGATATAAAATATAGCTGTTCTGATCCGCGCGATAGAGCGCGCTCGCCCGCAATGCGTCCAGCAGGCGCAAAGCCTCTGCGGGCGTCAATATCCCTGAGCTGAGGACAGCCACCTGGCCTTCGAGCATCTCATACAGATGGCGAATTGTTATCTCGTCTCCTCTCTTCATGCTGATCAAATTATAGGCATGGTAGAGGCCATCCGGACGTCTGTTTGCCTGGATGGAGTGGTCGACATATTTCAAGGTCAGTTTGCAAAAATCGACGATCGCCTCTGCGGATACCTCTGCGCGCTCACCTGAAAATCCTCGATAAACCGTCCCCCGATAGGTCGAGTCGGCTGAGCCCAGCGCATCGAGGATCTGCTTGCGATCCTTATCCGTCAACGGTCCGGCCAGCAGGTCCAGATGTTCTTTGAATGTACGATGCGTGTCCCGCAACAGGCTGACGACCTCAACCGACAGACGAAATGGCCGCCATTCAGAGCGACCAAAGAGGTCTATGCAAAAGACCAGAAATCGGCGCACATAGCAGAGCGTCACCATGGAGACGCCATAACCGACGAGCGCGTTGTTGGCGTCGTTCCATTCCGGCCTTTGCGTGTTCATCCAGATGCCCGCCTCCGGGATAAAATTCGCCAGCTTGGCCAACAGCGTGACCAGCAGTTTCTCGGCCAGCGTCGCATGATAAATCCCGTTTTCATCGCGGACGAATTTCCCGTCGCCGCCGATCTCGCGAGCGCGTCTCTTGATGGCGCGATCCAGTTCGGCATCAAAATTGATCGTGCTGTGAGGATCGTGCAGCAGATCGCCGTATGGTTTGATGCGATAGGGCACATTCGCATAGGCATAGATATTTTTTGTCAATAAATTTTCCAGTGTTCCCGGGTGATACCTGGCCGACAACTCGAGCAGTTTGAGCAGATAGATGATCTGATGATCGCCCCAGTAACCGATATAAGACCAGGGGTCGTGCGGGTCGAGCTCTTCCCAGTCAAAGCCGTCGCGCGTCAGCCGATAGGGATTATAGCCGTCGGCAGTGGAGGCATTGACAAACTTGGCGATCATGCTCTCGATATAGTCAGGGAACGACAGCGCCAGCGCTTCCCAGTTTTGGAAAATATCGCGCCAGTTGCCCTGATAGTTGAGGATCTTTTCGCCCTGCTCGTTCTTTATATTTATGGCAAAGATGTTCCATGGCCGGCTTGGATCGCCATGCCGACGGCCGAATGTCAATGGCATGTATTCTTGGCATAATTTTTCCAGATCAGGATCATTTTGGGCTGCGCTGGCTGCCAGGAGCTGCCGATAGTGGATGCGCGCCGGCAGCTCCTGCAGAAACGAGCTTTGTCTGAGTGCCAGGGGTTTATTGGCATTTTGAATGAAAGAGATGAAATCTGTCCTCGCCACCCGATAACCGTCATCAAAAATGCCGCCGCGCATGACGTTGAACAGGACATTGGAAAAGTGGCGCTTGCAGGAGAGCTCGTCGCCGGTCAGTTGCAGACCATCGGCGTTGGCCACGATTTTGACGAGATTTTCGCTTCCGAGCCGGACGTCCTGCAGGATTTTATCGCGCACATCTGTCGTCGTTTTGATGAATTCATTCAAATCAGCGACGGCCGCTGAATCTTTGTTGACATCCGCGAGGATGAACCACTCTGTCGCTTTCTCACCGGCTAATGCCAGTTCGAACTGCAGGAAATAAGCGCCGCGCACTCCCTTGACATCCAATTCCGCCTTGACCGGCAATCCCTGGCGAAAGTCGTCGAGTTGTAGCGTCGAGAGCAATCTGACGGCGTCGGTGGCGTCGGCGCACCAGACGGTCGTGACTGTCAACGCCTCGTTCGGCTCGGCCCTGTCCGTCGGCAGCGAACAGAGGCGAAAAATGGCCAGGCCCGTGTCGGTGATGAGCTCGCTTTTTTTATAGGCGTCGGCAAGGGTGCTGTATTCGAGCTGAAAGCGCCGATCGATGCCAGAGGGCAGGATGTTCTGGATGCCGTCGAGCAGAAATATCTGGACGGCCGGGCCGTCATTGATGAGAGTCGCGTGCTTGATAAAGCCGAACCTCTCGCTGTTCAGCCAGGCGTAACGGAACGTCAGATCGAGATCAAGATTGCACTCCTCGAAAAGGATCTTGTTGCCATAGCTGTTCTTGTATATGGCCCTCCGTACAGCATAAAGACCGTCGAAGCGCGGCGAAAATGGCTCCCACAAGTATCTTTTTTTCTCTTTGGTGACGAGCAGGATCGTCTTGCTGCCCGTCTGATCACACGAGTCGTGAATGCGATCATCGGTATAGTAGGGGAAAAGGGCGTTGTCCGGATTGATGCGGCCGGCGGTCAG
>JAFGJB010000352.1 GCA_016929295.1 Candidatus Zhuqueibacterota bacterium
CTGATGTGGAATGATCTGCAAGCCAAAAAGATAACCCTGGCGCAGGCGCAAAAGCTCGTCTTCACCCTGTTCATCCTGGGGCGAAGCGTGGGCACGATCGCCGAAATCATCGATCACCGCGATCGCGGCACGGACATGGATTGCCGCACACCGCAGAGCGAGGTGCAGTATGTGCTTTGATCTGCTGCACCGGTGAGCTGTGCAAGTCTGAAAAGAAACGAGATGCGCTCCTGTGAGCGCCGAGTCGACTGTCCGAAATAAAGCCCGCATGGAGCGGGCTTTTCATTTGTTATCATCCTTTTCATGAGACGCGGGCACTGTCAATCTTTCCTTGAATTTTCGCTTCCACTCCTCGTCGTGCCGACGGCTATGGCCGTTATGCGGAAATGTCTTGAACAGAATGTGGCTGAGCACGATCAAACCCCATGCCTGCCAAAAGGTGATCGCCGGCAAGCCGAAAATGACCGGCATCAGCCAGTTCCACAGCCACATGAGCACCAGACCGAACAGCAGGGCCATGCCGGCGGCAATGAGCAAACCAACGACGGCAAATCCGGCAATTGCTAGCACCCGCAAAGGTACAGGTGATTTGACACAAGGTCCATCAACATGGTTCATAATCTACCTCCATATCATTCATTGACATATTTCTTTATCTCTTTCAATCGGCTTTGTAAAAACAGCACGGCATAGCGTTTGCGCGCGATCAGCGTATTGATCGATTCGCCGGTCTCTTTTGCCAGATCGCGGAATGTTCTGCCCTCTATCACATTTTGAATGAATGCAAAGCGCTGCTTTTCGGGCAAATCATCTACACTGTCGACTATGGCATCGAGCACCCGTTCGCGCGTCTCGTCATCCCATTCATCCGATATCTCGTCTGCCGACAGCTCCTGCAGGCCCATGCCGTTCGCATCGATCGAGTCCAATGACACCATCGGCACTTTGGCACGGCGATACCAGTCGATGATCTTGTTCCTCGCCACCGTGTACAGCCACCCGACGAGATTATCGACCGTCTCCAGCACATTCAGACTGCGCAAGGCCTGCGCATAGACTTCTTGCACGAGATCTTCCGAGTCGTACAGGGGCATCCGGGATCGCGCATAGCGCAAGAGTCTTTCATACTCAGACCGGAAGCTCGCTTCCAATCGATGTCGTTGCCTGCTGATCATCTCGATTTGATAGACGAAAAAGAGGTGATTTTATTGTATAAAATGCGAATCATTTTTATTTTTTCCTTTGTTTCGCTATATTGTATCCACATCGATGAATTAGGAATAACAGGCATCAAAAAAAGCCAGGATGAACCGAATATACTTTAATAAAATGAAATCTCATCGGCAATTCCTATCTGTCATTTGTAATTTGTCATCTGTCATTCGTAATTCGTAATTCGTAATTCTTTTATCAACTTGAGGATATAATGATCTACACAGCTGATAAAGACCGCTACAATAACATGCTCTACAACCGTTGCGGCGCCAGCGGCATCCGACTTCCGGCGGTATCGCTGGGCTTGTGGCACAATTTTGGTCACGTGGATGCATTCGAAAACAGTCGCGCCATGTTGCGTTGGGCGTTCGACCACGGCATCACTCACTTTGATCTGGCGAACAACTATGGTCCGCCGCCCGGCTCGGCGGAGGAGAATTTCGGCAGAATGCTCAAAACCGATTTCGCCCCCTATCGTGACGAGATGATCATATCGACAAAAGCGGGTTATTACATGTGGCCAGGGCCGTATGGCGAGTGGGGCTCCAAAAAATATCTCATCGCCAGTCTGGAGGCAAGTCTGAAACGCATGGGACTCGATTATGTGGATATTTTCTATTCACACCGGCCCGATCCCGATACGCCGCTGCAGGAAACCATGGGTGCGTTGCATCAGGCTGTGCATCAGGGCAAAGCGCTCTACGCCGGCATCTCGAACTATACTGTCGAGCAAACCAAGGAGGCTATTCGGTTGTTGACGGATCTCGGCACGCCACTGCTCATCCACCAGCCGAGATATTCCATGTTCGTTCGCTGGGTGGAAGACGGTCTGCTCGATCTGCTCGAAGACAATGGCGTCGGCTGCATTCCGTTCTCGCCGCTCGCACAAGGCTTGCTCACGGATCGATATCTGAACGGCATCCCGGATGATTCCCGCATCGCCAAATCGTGGGGATTCCTGCGGAAAGATGAGCTCACCGAGTCCGTCCTCGAGAAAATACGCGCCCTGAACCAGGTGGCACAGGGGCGCGGCCAAAAGCTGGCGCAGATGGCGCTGGCATGGCTGATGCGAAAAAAGCAGGTGACATCCGTGCTCATCGGTGCGAGCACCGTCGGCCAGTTGCAGGACAATCTCGAAACTTTGAAAAACCTGTCGTTTTCGCCGGCGGAGCTGACGCAGATTGAGAATATCCTGCGGTCATAAAAAATATTGTTTGCTTTTCATTTTCATGTTAGTATAGTCAAATGAAAAATCGGTTGCAAGTCGCCCTGTTCATACCCTGTCTCTCCGAGCATCTCTTTCCCGAATCGGCGTTGTCCATGGTCAAAGTGCTGCGCCATATCGGCGCAGAGATCGAATATGTCGACGGCCAGACCTGTTGCGGTCAGCCGGCATTCAATTCCGGCTATCACCAACAGGTCATACCGTTGGCCGAAAGATTCATCGAGCTGTTTCATGCAAAGCAATACGTGGTCGCGCCTTCCGGCTCCTGCGTCGCCATGGTGCGCAAGTTTTACTATGATCTGGATATTCGGCAGCAGTTGCACGCGGCGCGCGATGAGCTGGCGGTAAAGATATTCGAGTTCACGGAATTTCTCGTGGACGTCGCTGGAATTGACGACGTGCGCGGCTCCTTTCCGCACCGGGTGACCTACCACGATTCCTGTCACTTGCGTCGCGAGCTGGGCGTTGCCGAGCAGCCGCGCCGGCTCATTCGCTCGATCAGAGGCATCGATTTCGTCGAAATGGCGCAACCGGACTTGTGCTGCGGTTTCGGCGGCACGTTTTCTTTCAAGTTCGAAGAGCTCTCCATCGCCATGGTCGAACGAAAGTGTCATAACATCGAAGAGAGTGGCGCCGAATTCTGCATTGGCGCCGATTCGAGCTGTCTGATGAATATTGAAGGCTATTTGCGCAAACACCATAAAAAAGCCAGGACGATGCA
>JAFGJB010000353.1 GCA_016929295.1 Candidatus Zhuqueibacterota bacterium
TCCGGCCCGAACAGCGCGTCGAATTCATCGAGAATAGTCTTCACTCTGGCGGGCGCAAAGGTCGTGTTGATGTGATCGGCGAAGCGATTGATAAACAGCCGGCGAAAATGGCCATTGCGCAAGAATGAGCGCAGCAGCAGCGTCGACCAGGGCGGATTGGGCCAGCTCGGACCGTTGGCTTCGGCCGCGAAAGCCAGTGTGTTGTGGCTATAGGATGTATCGTAGAGATGAAAGCCAAAATCCGTGTCATAGATGAGCCAGCGCCAGCGTCCGCCAGGCGTCTGCGGTTTATAGTATTTGATATTATTGCCCGGCCAATCGGTATTGCCAAAATAGATTTCTGCGATTTGATAATCGATAAAGTTATTGATATCTATCATAGAAGCCGCTGTGTCATAGTGCTCGGCGGCGGACAGATCATGCGTTTCGATGAAATGCAAAAAAGCGATCCAGTCCGCATTGGTGCCGGCCATCACCTCTGCGCTACTGCGGCCCGTCTGATCCAGGATATCGACGCGGTCCGGATCGAGGCCGCGGTTGGCGGCGACAAAGTGCTCGTTAATTTTCTCTCGAATGATCAGAATTCCCCAATAGTCGCCGTTCAAATAGACCTGCGCCGGCCGATAGGCCATTGTCACCAGATCCATCTCGTCTCTGCACAGTGTCTGCATGAAAGCGTCGCGAAACATGGTGCCGTCCCACGCGTTGCCGCCATTGCGCAGGATAAAGCTCTCGAAATGATCGATGGGTTTGTCCGGAAAGATTCGGTGATCGATCTGTCGCGTATCATATTTCGCGCGCTGAAAAATAGCCAGTGATTTTTGATCGCGGCCGCGACTCCAGCCGCCAAACACCTTCATGCCGGCATCCAGTTGAAAGCCGGTCTCGCCCGGTTCGTAGAACTCGAGGTGCACGGGCCGTTCCCAATCCTGCCAGAAATTGGCGCCGTAATAAGGATAGTCCGGGCTCGCATTGGGGCCGAGTTCAAAGATCCCATATTCATAATCATAGAGATTATTGGGATCAGTGGCGAGCGCCACAATGGCAAATTCAGTGTCCTCATTCAAAATGTAGGTGTGGGTGATGATTCGACTGGGCGACCGCGACGGATGGAAGGTTCGCGCTCTGACGCACGTGGTTGTTTTGACCGAGATGGGCGTTGAATAACGTCTGCCGCTCTGCTGCGGCTCAGAGCCGTCCAGAGTGTAGACGACAAAGCCGCCGCTGCTATCCGACAGTTCGATGGTGAGCGCTTCATCGTACAGGCCGCCCGGTCGTGAAAAGAGCGGCGCGCCGGCGGGCGCGGCGAAAGCGGAGTCGATGTTGGCGCTTCCGGGCGTGGGCATGGCGAGAACTCGCCAGCGGCCGCCATCCGGGATGCGCCCGAATGAGACATCCTGCGGCAGAGCGGGCGACCGCAGCGAATCGATCAGCGCGCCGTGCGCATCGACGAGCACGACGGTCTCGCCGCCGCCCTTTAATTTGAAATTGGTGTGCAGGTGAACGGCCGGCAAATTCAGCATCGCGGGAACAGAATTTTCACCGGCAGCGCAGCCGATGGTCAAATAAGGGATGAGCGTCATGTCCGATGACGTCGCGTCGACATTGTGCACCTGCATGGCCAGCACATTGCGGCCCGACCGCAGCATGGACAGATCGTGCACCTCGAATCGTTCCGGCGGCAGACCCTGAATGCCGAGCGCCTCGTGGTTAGCATCCGCCGGCCGGTCATGGGCGATGAACTCGCCGGGAATGCCGAGGTTCGCGCGCGCGATCTCGAAGCCATTTATGTAGGCAATAAAGCCATCGTCATAATCCACGTGCAGAAGGAGCCGGCTGACCTGATCCGGATTTTCTATGTAAAAGGATGTTCTGGCATATATTGACAGGACATTCTGCACCATCGTCGCGTCGTCACCATCGCCATAGCCAAATCCGCTGGCGCCGGTGGGCCAAGCCGAATCGTCAAAATCGATGGTGCGCCATCCGGCCAGCGGTTCGCTGTCGCCGCGATGGTAGGACCAGCGATCACCCTGGCGAATGATCGTATTCCAATGCAGGAGCTCGCGCCGATCCTTGTCCGAAGCAAAGATGAGGAGGAAATCAGACGGCGCCAGAGACACCGGCGGGAAAATCCACTTGTAAGGATCATCCGCATCATCCGAGAGCCCACAGCCCGTGAGATCGAGGATCACCTCCCGAGGATTATACAGCTCAATCCAGTCGGAAAAATCCAAATCTTCATCAGCGATGGTCGAGACATTTACCGACATCACTTCATTGATGACGAGGGACTGCGACTGCACAGTGACAATCAAGGATAACAAAATGATGGCGGATAGTTGTGATGTACCGAGCATTCCTTGAGAATTCCATGTTGAGAGATGTATGATCTATATAGTATGGAGAAAAAACAGCAAAGGCAATTTGATTATCTCCTGCGCTGTAAAAAATGTTACAATTTTAGTCTAATTATTACTAATTTCCGCGTCACTTCAAGGTTCATTTAACGATCATGAAGGATTCATGTTCCTGGGCACATCATCAATAAAGTACAAACTCCCTTGCATCCTCCTGCTGCTGACAAGTTTCCTGTGGGCGCAGGAAAACTATCGGGTTCGCAAAGTAACATTCAAGGGAAATGAGACCATCGCTTCCGGAACGCTGCTGGAACAAATGACTCTCCAGCCCAGGAAGGGTCTCAAACGGCTGCGTGACAAAGGAAAAGGTGTCTCGTTCAGCCAGCAGTTATTGCAGGATGATCTGAATGAACTGCTCCGTTTCTATCATCGGGAAGGATTCACGCAGGCCGATGTCCGGGTCGACCTGCAGATTAACGACAAAAAGGAAACGGTCGAGATGATCCTCCACATTGAGGAAGGCCTCCCGATCAGAGTCAAGGACAACTACTTCACAATCCGGAGCGATTCTTTTCGCCAAGATCTGACAAAAATGACGGACAATGCGCGCAGCGCTTTCAAGCTGCAGGTGGGATCGCGCTTTCGCGACGATGATTTCAGAGCAGATCTGGTGCAATTAAAAAATAGTCTTATCGATGACGGCTTTGTCTATGCTGCCATCGATTACAGACTGGCTGTCGAGCCGGAGACGAGCTCGACCGATATCCACTATATCATCGACGCAGGACCCATTTGTCATTTCAGCAGCGTCAGTATCTCCGGCAATGAACACGTATCTGACAAGATCATTCGCAGGCAAATCTCCTTCAAAGAAGGCGATATTTTCTCCCGGCAGGACATCGACAAATCGCAGGAACGGATCTATGCATTGAATGTCTTTCAGATCGTCAGTCTGCAGGCAGAACTCGAGCAGAAAAATGCGGCCATCCCGATGAGCGTCAAAATCAAGGAGGCGCCGCGTTTCACCAACAAGTTTGGCCTCGGCTGGGGACAAGAGGACCGCTTTCGTGCGTCGATGGACACGCAATGGCTGCGCTTTTTAGGCGGCGCGCGACGGCTCAATCTGTTTCTCAAATATTCAGCCCTGGAGCCGTACCACATCAATTTGCGATTCACCCAGCCCGCGTTCATCGATCCCAGCATCAGCTTTGGCTTGAATCCCTACATTCGCCGACAGCACGAAATCGCCTATGATGTCGATCGCCGCGGTCTGAATGTTTACCTGCAACGTCAAATCAAGCGAATTCTGACCACCGGCATCACCTATACCTTTGAGAAGGTCAACCTCGATACAACGAGCATCGGCGACGTGGACAATCCATCGGCCCTGACAGATCTGTACAACAAGTCGAGTGTGACGCTCGGCATCGCCCAAAATAGCACAGATGATATCTTTTCCCCCAATGAGGGTTATAACAATGGCCTGACCTTCAAATTCAGCGGCATCGGTCCCAGCACCTATCATTACACCAAATGGATGATCGACCTGAGGCACTATATGACCATTCCACGAGGAGTACTGGCGGCACGACTCAAGCTCGGCGAGATCAATTCCATGGACGGCGGCGGTTTCGTCCCCGTCGAAGATCGCTTTTATTCCGGCGGCGCCAATTCCATTCGCGGATGGGCTCGACATGAGCTGGGACCCAAAGATGCGGATGGAAAGCCCATCGGTGGCAATGCCATCCTGGAGGGTAGCCTGGAATTGCGCATTCCGATCGTCGGCTCATTTAACAACACGGTTTTTTGGGACTTTGGCAATGTGTGGCAGGAAAATTTTGGCGATATCGTGGGCGAAATCAATCACGCAGTAGGCTTTGGCATACGGTTCAGGACGCCCATAGGGCCGGTTCGATTTGACCTCGCCGCTCCTGTCTTCAATGACGACAAGCACATTCGCTGGCATTTGACGCTGGGGGAGGCTTTTTAATGAAGCGAGCCGTAAAAATCATCTTGATCATCTTTACTATTTTGATAATCGTCTTTGGCTCCCTGCCGCTCATCATGCAGACGCGGCCATTTAAGAACTGGCTGGCCGGCTTTATTGAGAACAGCGTCAATAAAGGTCTCCATGCGCAATTGTCCATTGGCCGGATTGACGGCAATTTCTTCTCCCACGTGAAGCTGTCTGATCTCACCCTGACATTTGATCAGGATACCATCGCAGCGATCCCCTCGCTCGACCTCCGTTATCATCTCAAATCCGCGCTGAAAAAAAAGGTGGTCATTTCGTCCATCCGCATCGACTCGCCGGCCTTTTACATCTATCAACTGCCGGACAGCAGCTGGGTTTTCGACCATTTGCTCCCCACTCCGAGCCGGCCACCTGACGGGGTTGAAGAATCACCGGCGGACAGCAGTGCTTTCGACTGGACCATTGAACTGGAGCAGCTGGCGCTGACGAATCTCAGCGCCAGGATCGCCGCGCTGGACTCGCTCATTCCCCGACAGATCGGTCTCGACATGCTGCTCTCCGGCCGTATGACGCCGGACGCAAAAACGTTGCATCTGCACGACATGAGCGCCCGGACAGTGGCGCCCGATTTCCAGCTGTCCTCCCTGACGCTGTCGCTGGAACAGACTCGCCTGGGTCTAACGTTGAACGATTTCGCCCTGCGGACTGCTAAAAATCAACTACGCGGCTCCGCTGCCCTGAATGACACCGCGCCGCTGCGAGCAAATGCCGCCATCAGGACAGATCCCCTCGATCTCTCCGAGTTTCGTTTCCTCCTGCCGTCGATCCATATCAAAGGCCAACCGAAGCTTGAGGTGACAGGACATCTGCAGAACGACAGCCTGACGGCGACGCTGAAGATAATGAGCGCCAGGAGTGGCATCGATGTGCGCGCCGCAGTGGGCAATTTTTCGCACCTTCTCGGCGATTCGATCCGGGCTGAGCCGTCCTATGACATCGCCGGTTCGCTCGCGAACGTCAGTCTGGCCGACTGGCCGCCCAATTTGGACAAGTCGATCGTCATCAATGGCGTCCTGTCCGTCAAGGGCAGCGGCATAACGGCTGCCACGGCGCAGGCGGATATCGATGTGCAGCTCGAACGATGCGAGCTGGAGCGCCGACATATCGAGCGGCTATCGCTCTCATCCTCTTACAGCAGAGGATCGGTCGAAGCGCAGCTCGACCTGTTGAGCGACATGGGAGGTATGAACGCCGTCGCGCGCGTCAGAGACGTCACATCGCGCCAGATTTACAGCCTGGCGCTCAACTGCAGCGACCTTGACCTCGCCGCCATCGCGCAGGATAGCATCCTCGCATCAGATCTGAATTTTGACCTGACAGCAGCCGGCCGCTCTTTTTCGCCGCAGGACATGATTGCCGACGGCAGCGTACGCTTGCGGCCCTCCAGATTCTACGACGTTGCCATAGATACGATCGATGCGGTCGTACACATGGCCAAGGGGGACATCAGCATCACATCGTTACAGATACAGAGCAGCGGCGTGCAGGCAGAGGCGCACGGCACGCTCAGCCTTGACTCGGCAAGTGATCTGTCGATCACGGCGAAAACAGATAATTTTAAGCCCCTCGGCCACTTCATCGGCGCGGACAGTCTTGGCGGCGCAGCATCGATCTCGGCGCACCTCGGCGGCAGGCTGGATTCACTCCTCCTCACCGGTTCCATCGAGGCGAGTGAGCTCGCCTACGAAACCCAGAAAATCGATTCGCTGCTCCTGGATTTCCATGCCCAAAGAGTTCAAGAGGAGCTGGTCGCTGCGGCGCATGCCAAAATAAAGGACATCGATGTCGGCAACGTGCTCATTCACGATGTGGAGCTGCAAGCGGATGTGACGCCGGAGCGCATCGACCTCAGGACCAGCCTGCTTCAGGGCGACGATATCCGGGCGCGCCTGCACGCCCAGTACTATCTGTATGATCTGCCGATCATCTACATCAAAGAACTGGACGTCGATCTGCGCGACAGGCAGTGGCGGGGTGGCAGCGAAGAGACTTCCATCCTGTTGGGCGACGGAGAGTACATTGTGACCGATTTCCTCATCGAACGCATCGATGGTGATACGTCGAACGCACAAATTTATCTGGACGGAACGGTTCGTCTGCGTGGCGAAGAGGATCTGCAGCTGCGAATACAAAACTATCATCTGGCGCCGATCGCAGAGTTTCTCAAAGATCATCCGGCGCTCGATGGTCTGCTGAATCTCGATATAAAACTGGCAGGCACTGCCGATGAACCGCGGCTGGACGTCAAAACGACGGTGACAGACATAAAATACAACGCCATTTCTGTCAAAACGCTGAACGGATCGATCATCTATGATGAAAATCAGATCGTGACCGATATTTTGGTCATTCCGCACGCCAACAACCTGACGGTGAAAGGGATGATTCCGGCGCATTTCTCAGTGGCAGATCAATCCTTCCGGCTTTATGAGAATGAACCGTTCAATGTCGCGGTCAAAATGGAGAATATTTCGCTAGAAAACATCTATGCGCCCAACGAATTCATCGACAACATCGGGGGCATTCTCAACGTGGACATTCGCGCTGAAAACACTATATCGGACATAGCTCCCGTCGGCGTCGTCTCCATTGACGACGGTCGGTTCAAAAATGATAAATTCGGCATTGCATTGGATGACCTGGATATGAAACTGCTGATAAAGCCCGACAGCCTCGTCCTGCGGCAATTCAAAGCCGCGCAGGATGGCGGCTGGATCGATATAAAAGGATTCGCCGCGCTCGACAGCAGCCTGTTTACGGGAGTTCTCAAGACCCTCCATCTGAATGTCAATGCGAACAAGTTTTATTTGTCGAAAAAACCGGAACACGAAATTCAGATCGATGCCCGGATAGAGGTGAATGGACCCCCGGACGCACTGCGATTTGCCGGCAATCTGGAGATCGTGCGCTCGTCATTTTACTTGCCGGCGCTGACCGGCCAGAGTGGCAAGCGACCGGCTGCGCGCGAGACGCCGCTGCTGATCCAGGCGCTCTCCGATCGAATGGACTCGCTGGCTGTGGATACCACTGTGACCGTCACTGCGAAAAAAGAGGCCCCACCGCTGCTGAAGAATATGCGCGGCTCGCTCAAAGTGAAAATACCGCGAAATACATGGTTCAAGAGTGATAACATGCGGGTGGAAATCAGCGGCGATGTGGATGTGGTCAAGAATTCCGATGTCTTTGAATTATTCGGGCCGATCGTCATTCTACGGGGTCAATACGATTTTCTCGCCCGTCGTTTCAAGGTGAGCGAAGGGACGGTCAGTTTTCAGGGTGGCGAAACTATCAATCCAATGCTCGATGTCACAGCAGAGTATACTTTCCGCGACAGCAATAAAGACAAACGCACCATCTATCTCATTGTCACTGACGAAGCGATGAATCCGGACATCACTTTCAAACTGGACGATAACAATATTACTGAAGGAGAAGCCGTAGCGTACATACTGTTCAATCGCAGTCCGGATGAAATGAGCGGGCAAACGGAAGCAGGCTCACCGCCTAGGTATTTGGCAACCGATCTCGTCTACGGCATGATGTCGGCCGAGCTCTCCCGGCGGTTTGGCCAGCAGATTGGCGTCGATTACATTGAGATCAAAGGGGAAGATAATCTCAACACAGCGACCTTCATTGTCGGCAAGTATATCACGCCGGATCTGTTCATGAGTTATGAACACTCCTTCGGCGCCCTCGAAGAGGATCGGCCGCCGCAGGTGGTGACCGTCGAATATCAGCTGACAAAATACCTCTTTTTCCAGCTCGTCAGCGGCGACACCAAGACGGCGGGGGTGGATATCATAGTAAAGTTCGATAGATAGGATAGAATTCTTTCGGCGCCTAAACGTTAGAGCTTAAATTTTTTCGATTGGAGGTTGCTGACAGAAAACCCAAGTTCTTCAAGCAAGTTCTATTTTTAAGCTTGGATCTGTTTCACATGCATTTATTATATTATTGTATTGTTTAACGAGATCACGTACAGTTACATTCAATTCAACTGAAACAAATCTCCCGAGCTCCATTACATTAGTGGCAACAAACTGTTCGATTTCAAATATATCAATCCTCTCAGCAATTCCCAGGTCGCCTGCTAATGCTTCCGCTCCTCCAGCACCCTTTGATGTTGTGACGATCACTGGCTTTAGGCCTTGATTAAGATTGTCCAGACACTTCCTTATTAAAGCTTCTGTAGGTGCTGTTGTAACATGAATAGACGCCGATCCTAAAAGGAAATCTCCCTTCCTTCCTGACGGTTGATCGGCAACAGAAAATCCATGAATATCGAATTTTTCGTTAGGAAGTACTAATTTTAGTTTTGCACCAACTAAATGCTGCATAACTGCGCCGGCATACATAGTGCCAGGATTCTCAGACTGTTTTTTAAAGGCATCATCTAGTAAATCCCTAATTACAACTCTGGTTGATTTTGATGTATCCATCCTGATTTTAAACGGAGTCGAGGAAAAGTACCGCTTCACTTGGTTAATCCAATGTTTTTCTATTGCTCCCCACTGGAGAATACCCTTATTGTACAACATGTTTAAAAAGTCTATATATAGGTTCATATTGTTAATGCTGCCTCGACTTGTACGACCACCTTCTTCAGCAAGTGTGCGATGAATCCCATAGTCGTTTAATATTTTTTGAACAGCATTTTTGCCAAGACCCTTGACTTGTCCGCCTGCTTTGGTTAAAAAATCTTCTTCTTTAAGAGGGAAATCTTTTTCTTGTGCTCTTCTCGTCATTACAATCATTACGCTTAAAGAACCTTTTGATTTTATATGATTTATTCGAATAAAATCATCAAGCTCATTTTCGAGTAGACCCATACAATTGTTCTCCGTGAAGAAAAGCATTCTCATTTACTTCTTTCAATAGGGGATTGATATAATTCTCTGCGATCCACTTGATCACTGGAACGACGACAGCATCACCAAATCCGAATAGCGCTTGGTTAAGATTTACTTCAATTGTATAATTATCAGCTCCCATGAGGCGTGCACACTCTCTGGGCGAAAGCAACCGAATCAACACGTTTCCATAACCTGCTTTTATGAGAATTTGTCGAGCACTACCACCTCGAGGTGTTCTCAAACATCCTGCGATTCCATCGTTCCTGATTTCAGCAAATGTCTTGCCATTACGCACTCTACGAAATGCAGTAGCGTAAGACCACCTTTGATTGCCAATCATTTTTTCCAGCTTTTCTTTATGTAATGGATGCATTTGACTAATCAAGTAATCGGCACGTTCTTTTGACCACCATTCTCCATTTGATTTTGTCGATACATCTAAAATAGAATCCAATGTTTTCTCAAGTCTAGGCAGTTTGGGCAAATTACGAATATTCCAGTCAATATTTGGATGCATTAGAATAAATTTTGCCAAAGCTTTTGGGCGAGCATCTTCTTCATAAAACGAGAGCGTCTCCATTATTTTAGATTTACTATTAAGAAGATCACGCTGGACACCCACAACAAATAGCCTCACCCTACTTTGGGGAACAAAATATGAGGCATCTATCATCAAGGCATCAACAGAGTAGCCTAAATTCGTAAGTGCCAATAGTGCTTTTTCAAAATCTGTCCCTTTATGTGAAGTTAAAAATCCCGAAACATTCTCAAGTAAGACTATTGGAGGACGCCGCTTTTCCATATTCCTTATTACGTTAATGAAACCCCAAAAAGCGGAGGAATTTTTTCCTTGCAAGCCAGCACGTGCCCCTGCTAAAGATAAATCATTACAAGGGAACGACGCGGTTGCAAGTGTTGCGCTTGGAACTTTTAGGGCATCTAATTGATGAATGTCACACAATAAAAAATGCTTTTCTGCGTCATGAAAATGATCATAATACATTTTCATTTTTTCAGGCGCAATGTCATTTGCAAAAGAAATACTCCAGCCAGCTAGTTCCAGCCCCATTCGCATTAATCCTATCCCTGCAAAAAACTCTAAAAAAGTCTTCTGATGTAACAGCTCAATTTTATCTAAATTGTTCATTTCTTCTTTCTTATCCTGAATAATTCACAAAAATAGCTGTTTACTCTCTTAACTTTATTTTTTATAATTAGTTGTTCAACACATCATAAAAAAACAA
>JAFGJB010000030.1 GCA_016929295.1 Candidatus Zhuqueibacterota bacterium
GAATATGACAAGGTTGTGGAGCTGGAGAAGAAGACACTTGAAATGGATCCGGATGACAAGGATGCTATTGCCAATCTGGCGTTAGCCTACGATTTTTTAGGCGACCGTGAAAAAGCGCAGCAGACCTATGAAGAGGCGCTGGAGAAAAATCCCGGCGACAAAGACCTCACCTTTAACCTGGCTCGCCTGCACTTTCTCGGCAATGAGTACGATGAGGCCATCGTTCTCTTTAACAAACTGTTGGCCGAAAATCCGCAAGATTATGACGCGAATAAACAAGTTGGCAACGCTTACCTGAGTATGGCCGATGAGTTTCGCAAGACCCTCGTAGAAAAAGAAACTGCCAGCGGAGAAGTGACTCAGGAGGATCGCGACAAACTGAACACTTTTTATAACGACGCCATACCTTATCTGGAAAAAGCTGTGGAAATTGGTGAGGCAGATCCGGACATCACTATCGAATCCGCTCTTTTCAACAATCTGGGCGTTGCCTATATCAATGTCGGCAACCGCGAAAAAGGAGAGCTCTATTTCAAAAAGGCTGAAGAGGATCAGTGAGCGTGAATTCAGGCTTGGCCCCGATGAGAGTCGGGGCTTTTTTTTATATAGATTAAATGCGAGATTTTTTATCAAGCCAGTTGAGCCAGCTTTGAGTGAAGAAAACAGTGACATCGTCGCAAGAATAGAAAACAGAGGAAATATCCCTCATCACATCGCCATCATCATGGACGGCAACGGCAGATGGGCGAAGAAACGTGGTCTGCCGCGGACCGAGGGGCACAAGGCGGGGATCGAATCCGTTCGCGCTGTGCTGGAGGCAGCGGGAGAAATCGGCGTCAAGGTGTTGACGCTCTATACATTTTCCAGCGAGAATTGGCAACGCCCGCAATCCGAAGTCTCGGCTCTCATGTCGCTGCTCCTGCAGACAGTTCGCAAAGAGGTCGATGAGCTCGATCGCAAAAATGTTCGACTGATGGCAATAGGCGATGTCCAGGCGCTGCCATACGCGCCGCGAATCGGCATTCAGAACACCATTAAAAGATTGGCCAAGAACACCGGACTCATTTTGAATCTCGCTCTGAGCTACAGCAGCCGGCAGGAGATTATCTGCGCTGTCAAAGAGATAGGTTACAAGATTCGCCAGGGTGAACTTGATCCGCATGATATCGATGAATCTTTTTTTTCCTCGCTACTGCAAACCAGCCGCATCGGCGATCCTGACTTGCTCATCCGAACGAGCGGTGAACAGCGCATAAGCAACTTTTTGCTCTGGCAGATCGCCTACGCCGAGCTCTATATCACTTCGACGCTGTGGCCCGATTTCAACAAAACGGAATTTTATCGGGCCATCGAGGATTTTCAAACTCGCGAGCGGCGTTTTGGCCAGGTCAGCGAACAGCTCCATTCATGACGAGGTTTGCACTCCCGGAATATTTTTCATATTACCGCAATCAACGCTATTTTATGCAAGCAAATTGCCCGCAAATTGCTATATTTATAGTGTTCCAATAGTGGCATGGCGCTGTAAACATTCACGATGATCGGACGGTCTCAATTGAAGCTGCTATGCGGAACAGTGCTGCTCGATTTTGTTCGTGCTTGGCGATTGGTGGGTGAATTTTTGAGTATGAGGACGTTGGTTGCGCAAGCGTAGATGGGCTTTGTTTGCTTTCATCATCATGCTGGCTTTTATTTTTTTATCTCTCGAGAGCTGGCGATTTTTCAAAGCAAATGAAAAGCTGAAAGACTATATCCTGGCAGAGTTCCGTCCGATTGTCGGCGAGCAGCTCTCCATTTCCAAAGTGCATGTCAGCTTTGGCAATATACATATCCTCGGCGTGCGCTTTGCCGCTCCGGCAAAAAGCATTTCAATTGATATTCGCGATTTGCGCATTGGCTATAGCTTTTTCAATCTGCTGGTGCGCGGATTCCATCCGCAATACATTTCTCAGGACGCCCTGTTCATCGGCCCCACAATCACCATCAATCCTGCGGATTCGCTCCTGCCTGCAGATGATCTTGCAGGCGCTGCTGAGTTGACGCGACAACTGTCGCTTCCCGCCGATTTCAAAAATCTGGATTTTTTCAATCATATTTCGATCAAAGACGGCGACATCGTTTACATCCAGGACAATGAAAAGATCGTGCCACTCGCTCATTCCGTGCAAGGCGGCATTTATAAGCAAAAAGGGGATTCCCTCTTGATCGATCTGGATGGCGCTTTTTTCAACTCCCGGGAGAGAAATATACGCCTTGTCGGCAGCGGTGATTTTCACAAGAGGATCATCACCAATGTTCAGGCCACCCTGACAAACTATGCACTGCAGCACGGCCTGCCGTTGTTGAGCGAGGACATGATCGTCCTGGATCGGGGCGAGCTCACGGGACTGGTCAATGTTCAGTGGCTTGAGCGAAAAGGTCAGTACCGGGTGACCGGAGATCTCGAAATTCATGATGCCGCCGGTGATGTTTTCACCGGCAAGCTTGCCATCAGTGATATGTTTTCCAAGCTTATTCTCCACGATAACAAGATCATCATCGAGGAATCAGAGCAAATTGTCAACAACTCCAGAGTCACCATCGCGGGCGAGCTGGAAAATGTGGCCGATCCGCTCCTCAACATCACCGGCGAATCGGCACATTTTGATCTCGGGGCCTTTTCGGCCATTCTCGGGCCCCAGTTCACCGGTCAAATCAGCGGTACGGCCGCTTTGCAAGTGTCTGTGCGCGGGCCCCTGGATAATATTGTCATCCAGCAGAATATCCGCGCCAGCTCCCTCACCATAAAAAACAGGCAGCTGCAAGACTTTTACGCCGATGTCAGGTTCGCCGGCAAGACAGTCATAGTCGATAGCAGCCGCGCTCTGCTGAATGGCAACGAGATGTCTTTGGCCGGCGCCATCGATCTCTCTTCCGCAGAAAAAACTATCTGGGGTGAAATAAAGGGGCATGGAGATGTGGCGTCGCTGTTCGCTCCCGGGCGAATTGACTCTTCCATTTCTATTTTCTCAAACTTTCAGTCCCTCCTCTATGGTTCCATCAGTCGGCCTGTCCTGGATGGACAGCTCTCTCTCCAGATGCATTCCCCTGACGCCGATACTCTTGTCCTCGATGTCTCTTTTGACTATCGCGACAAGAAAATGATCTTCAGCAACGACAACAGTGCGGACGGAATCGCCATCCATTCGACCATCGACTGGAACCAGAAACCGCCGGCTATAGAGTTACAGTGCCGTGGTGGCGAAAAGATGCTCAATCTTGTCCGTGATATCCCGGCTGGAAAGTATTTTGCCGAACACATGCATTCGTCATTCACAGTGCTCGGAAATGTGAACAATATGGAATTATCCGCGGATATCATGGCGGTCGCCGATGGTCGGATTGCAGGGCAACTCTTGCATGTGGATGCTGATATCGCCAGAAAGGGCGCGTCATTCAGGAGTGATGGCGTGTTCACGATCAGAGGCGATAGCAAAAATGCCGCCAGAGGTGAATTTTCACTGGAGAAAACAGCGACGGCCTTTGCGCTGAAAAATCTCGATATCGAAGACGAATTGACGGCCTCGTTGAAAATCGATCTCGGCGAGACCAGAGAGTTGAGCGGAGTGCTGGAATTGAACGGATTCGACATCAACAGACTGTCGAAGCCGGACTCTTCGCTCGCCGGCAAAATCAATTCGACGATGCGTCTGCAGGGGACTCTTGCTGATCCCATGTTCAATGGCGTGATCGATGTTGACGATCTATCCTATCGGGATGTCGGCCCGTACGAATCACTCATTCATTTTGATTATGACCATTCTCAATTCAATCTGGAAAAATTCACCCTCAACTTTGGCAAATCGACTTTATTGTATGCGCATGGCCAGTATGATGGAACATGTGACGCGATCGATTTTTCGATCAAGGGCGCCGGTTTTGATGCCGGACAAATTCTGGGCGCCGCCGGCAAAGACTCGCTCATCTCCGGGGCTGCCCTCATCGACCTCGTCATCAGTGGAACCACCGTCGCACCGGTTTTACAGGGGATCGTGGCAATAAAAGAGGGGCGATTGTGGAATATTCCTTTTGATGAACTTGAGCTCAGGCTTGCGCCAACTGTTGCCACTGATTCGCTGCGAGCATCACCGTCGGCAGTTATTGAAAATTTCCGACTCGAGCGATTTGATGTCTATGAAATCCGTGCTTCCGGCATCTATCCGTTTCACAAGGCTGATAGTCTGATTCTGGAGGTCAATGGTTCAGGGAATTTTTTGCAGATCCTGAATGATGTAAAACCATTTTTTCGATCTCCGCAAAGCACCTGCTCGTTGACCAGTCGGGTTCGTGGTACGCCGATGAAACCCTACCTGGAAAATGCCCATCTCACCATCGATGAAGCGAGCATGGAATTTGCGTCAGTCGTCGCTCCGGTGAAAAATGTGCGCGGCGAGTTGTCATTCGATGCGGACGAGCAGTTTTTGCATCTCCTGGCATTGGAGGGCAACATGGGAGAAAAACCCTTTCGAATCTATAGTGATCTGGCTGAAAATGTGGTTTCGGCAAAGCCGCTGGACAATCTCCACATCGGTGATTCTGATTTTCATTTTGGCGTTTTGATACTGGAGACGCCGCAAAAAGGTGTGCCGCTCAATTTCGTCGGCATCATGGAGCCCGGCGAATTCGGTCTGCTGGAGTTGGTTGGGCGTGAGCGCGGCGAAAAATTCTATTTTTGCGAGTCGCCCGACGGTCTCACCCTGCGCGGCAGAATTAACCTCTATGACACCGAAATCATGTATCCGTTTTACGAGAACACACACGTGGGCTCCGGCAAGCTGAAAGATTTTCTGCGCAATCTCGATTGGGACCTTTTTGTTGTGCCGACAAAAAACACCCGCTTTGTCCGCGACTTTCCCGGAGCGATCGATCAGGTATACGTTGATCTCAAACTGGACGAAAATTTTGGCGGTCTCGAATTCACCGATCAACTCGTCAACGACACCTTTCGCATCAACGGGCACGTTCGCTCCACCAAGGGGATGATTGAATATCTCAATATGAATTTCCGCGTTGAACAAGCCGGAGTTGATTTTGATCGCAGCAGTCTTGTGCCCGTTGGCTATGGATCGGCAAAAACGACTGTAACCGATTCGCTGGGCATCTCGTCTACTATATTGCTGACGTTGCAGACGGTCGATAACACAATGAATAAAAAGTCTGTGGACGATATTGTCCGCCAGGAAGAAGGCCGAGCCCGCTTTGACCAGATTCGCTTCAAGCTGTCGAGCGATAATCCGAATATTGGCAGCAGTGAGGCGCAGATATTGGCATCGCTTGGATATTCAACAAATAACCTGCAGAACAATGCCGTGTCGGCCATCGGCTATAGTACGGACAATCTCATCTTCAGACCGTTATTCCGGCCGATGGAAAAAGAGCTGGAACAGACTTTTGGTCTGGATTATGTGCGCTTCAGCTCACAACTGACTCGCAATATCATCATGTTCAATCTGAATAATAACCTCGAGCTCAACAGCCGGCTGGCGCTCCTGGAGAGCACGAAAATAATTGTCGGCAAGTATCTGTCGAATAATTTTTTTCTGCAATATACGGGTCAAATAGAATCCGGAGTCGGATATCGTTACAAAGCAAAACACCTCGGATTTCATCACACGCTCGGTCTCGAATATCAAATAAATCCTCAGGTATTGGTGGAACTTGAATACGACTATGATAGTTTGATGTTGGAGAAGAGAGATGATAAACGCATTATTCTGCGACACTGGTTCCCCTTTTAGGTCGATATTTTCCATTGTAATAAATGGATTTATTTGCTAAATTTAATGCTATTGAATTGTAGGATTCGACTTATGTCACGATTTTGCACCGCTACGCTGATTTTACTTCTTTTTGCAACTTGCAATGTTTTTGCCCAGGGACAGACGATAAAAGTGCTGGGTGTGTCCGTGACGGGCAATGCCACCACCGATGCAAACATGATCCGCATGCAATCCGGCATTATGGTCGGTTCCGATCTTTCAGCGGAAGGGGTGCAGGATGCGATCCGCAAACTGTGGCGTCTGAATCTTTTTTCTGATGTGCAACTTTTGGTCGATCAACAGGTGGGCGACGGCTATTATTTGACCATTCAAGTGCAAGAGTTTCCGCGACTGGAAAAAGTCGAGCTGCAGGGAAATAAAAAGCTCAAAAAAGATGATATCGACGAAATCCTCAACTATTATGCCGGTCAAATCGTAAGCCCCACCTCCATCAGCCGTTCAAAGGCCAAGCTTTTGGAAAAATATAAAGAAAAAGGTCACCTGCTGGCCGAAATCGATGTTGAGCAGACTCCCGGCACACTCGATTCCAGTCGCGTCATCGTGCGTTTTATCTTTGATGAGGGTAAAAAAGTTCAGGTCGAGAGAATTCGCTTTTTCGGCAACCAGGCGTTCAATGACAGCAAGCTGCGCAAACAGTTGAAAGAGATCAAAGAGGACAAATGGTGGCGCAGCGCTGATTTTGATCGCGAAAAATATGAAGAGGATGTGCTCAAGATCATCGAATTCTATCGCAACGAGGGTTATCGAGACGCCGAGATCGTCAGCGACAGCTTGTATTATAACGACGACCGCGATGACATGTTCATCGATATCACTGTGAGCGAAGGGCCGCAGTATTACTTTGGCGATATATCATTCAGCGGCAACAAGGTCTTTGCCGATGAAGAGCTGGCGGCAAATCTGCGATTCAAGAAAGGTGATGTGTACAGCAAGAAGAGTCTGGACGAGGCGTCGTATCAACATATCGGTGGTCTCTATTATGACCTGGGCTATATCTTTGCGTCCGCAACGCCACGAGAGATCATCAATCCGGAGAATCCGCAACAACTTGACATCCAATTCCTCATGCAGGAAGGCAAGCAGGCAAAAATTGATGAGATCATTATATCCGGAAACACCAAGACCAAAGAAAAAGTGATCCGTCGCGAGCTGCGCATTCTGCCGGGGCAGACCTTCAACAAGTCGCTGCTGGAGCGCAGCCAGCGTGAAGTGTGGATGCTCAATTACTTTGCCAATGTTGAACCAGGGGTGAAACCCATTGACGCAGAAAAGGTCAACCTTGAATTCAAAGTTGAGGAGAAATCGACTGACACCGCAAATATGTCGGCCGGCTGGAGCGAGCGCGACAAACTCATCGGCAGCGTTGGCGTGGCGATGGCTAACCTTTTTGGCAATGGTCAGCGGCTCAGCTTTGACTGGTCCTTCGGCCGCTACTATCGCTCCTTTAACATCGGCTTCACCGAGCCGTGGCTCCTCGACACCCCCACTCTCGCCGGCTTCAGCTTTTATGACACAAAGCGTGACGCCTACTATATCGGTTACAAGCAGGTGAGCACCGGCGCATCATTCAGAATTGGCCGCCGTTTCAACTGGCCGGACAACTTTTTTCGCGGCGACTGGATTTATCGCATTGACAAAACAGAGTTGAGCGATTTCAATCAATATATCATTGATGCCAATCCCAATAATATCATTAACGAGCAGTGGCCCTTGATCAGCAGCAGTGTGACGCAAATCTTTTCGCGCAACAGCCTCGACCGGCCTGAATTTCCGACGTCCGGCTCCGAAGTGTCACTGACAGCGCAGCTGACCGGCACATTTCTCGGCGGCAATGTCGATTATCATAAATGGATCCTGCGCCACGACTGGTTCACGCCTTCCTTCTGGAAACTCGTCTTTTACACCAGTTTTCAGGCCGGCTATATGGAGTCGATCGGCATAAATGCCCACATCCCTTACACCGATTATTTTTTTATGGGCGGTGACGGTCTGTCGAGTTCTACGCCGCTGCGCGGCTATGAAGATCCGTTGGCAAATTATCAGATCATCGATGAGGGCGGCAAAGCGATGCTCAAGTACACCACCGAGCTCCGCATTCCGATTGCTCCGAATCCGACTATATTCGCACTTATATTTGCCGAGGCCGGCAACACCTGGCTCGATTTTCGACGCGCCAATCCTTTTGCTATGAAACGATCCGTCGGCATCGGCGCGCGCGTTTTCATGCCCATGATCGGCATCATCGGCTTTGATTACGGCTATGGTTTCGATCGCGTTGACGACTATGGAAGGCCGGATCCAAAATGGAAAATGCATTTTGTCTTTGGCCGAAGTTTTTAAATGGTCCTGCTGCATCGTAAACATTCATCCGATATTTTTCATCTTAATATTGTATAAAATTATTGTTTTTAGTATCTTATTTGAAACAAGCTCACAGGAGGTTGCAGTGAAAAAGAAAAACTGGCTCGTCGTCATCAGCACTTGCATTTTTTTATTTGGTTTGTCAATGGATGTCGCGGCGCAAAAATTAGGCTACATCAACTCGCAGCAAATTCTCGCTCAATATAAAGAGGCTCAGGATGCCCAGGAGCAACTCGACAAGATTAACAAACAGTGGGAAGCCGAAGGCCGCGAGCTGCAGACGCAGTTTCAGGAGCTGGGTCAGCAACTGGAATCACAAAGTTTACTGCTGAGCGAAGAACGCCAGATGGAAAAGCAGGCCGAACTGCAGGCATTGTATCAGAAAATCCAGCAGTTCCAGAATGAAAAATGGGGACAAAACGGCGAGTTTTTCCGCAAACAGGAAGAAATTATGAAGCCGGTTTATGACAAAATAAACGCCGCCATTCAAAAAGTGGGTGAAGAGGAGCGGTATGATTATGTCTTTGATACCGTTGCCGGCAATATCGTTTATGTCAGTGACAATACAAATGACCTCACCGAATTTGTCATCGAAGAGTTGGAGAAGGGTCTCGAATCAACATCCCAGGGGTCATCGCGCCGCCAATAACAAGAGTCTCAGGAACCAGTTATGACCATTACAGTAGCAGAGATCGCCAAATGGATTGATGCGACGGTCGAGGGTGATGATTCTATGCAAATAACCGGATTGGCCAAGATCGAACACGCGAAATCCGGTCAGCTCTCCTTTATTGCGAATCCAAAGTACATCAAATATGGCGAGACCACGGAGGCATCCGCGCTCCTGGTGAATGAGGATTATCCGAAATCCACCAGGACATTGCTGCGGTCAAAAAATCCCTATTTCGCCTTTCTCAAACTGGCGCAACGATTCTATCAGCAGGCGCCGCAGATCGAACCGGGCATCCATGAGACGGCTTGTATTGGCGAGAACGTCACTCTGGGCGACGACATCGCCATCGGGCCCTATGTCTTCATCGGCGCAGACAGCAAAATTGGCGACCGGACGGTGATCTATCCCGGCGTTTTCATCGGCAGTCGGGTGGAAATCGGCAATGACTGCACGATTTATCCCCATGTGTCAATTCGCGAAGAGTGCAAAATTGGTCATCAATGCATTCTTCACATGGGAGCGGTCATCGGTTCGGATGGTTTTGGCTATGCTTTTGAAAATGGCGTTTTCAACAAACTGCCGCAGATGGGCATCGTCGTCCTGGAAGACAATGTCGAGATCGGGGCGAATACGACGATCGATCGCGCGACGATGGGGGAGACCCTGATCAAAAAAGGCGCCAAACTGGATAACCTCATACAAATTGCCCACAACGTGGAGATCGGACAGCATTCCGCTCTGGCTGCGCAGTCCGGCATATCCGGCAGCACCAAAGTGGGCGATTACGTGCAGGTGGGCGGGCAAGCCGGTTTTGTCGGCCATATCACCATCGGCGACCGTGCGAAGATTGGCGCCCAGGGCGGCGTCACAAAATCCGTCCCCGAAGGCGAATTCTATACCGGCTATCCGGCGCGGCCGTTCCGAACGGAGATGCGAGAGCTCGCCAGTTTGGTCAAATTGCCCGATTTGATGCGACGATTCAAGCAGCTGGAACAAAAAATCGCAGAGTTGGAAGCAAGGATCAAAGAACTCTCTGAAAAAAGCAACTCGTTGTGAGGAGGTCTTTCTGAAAAATCAACAGACGATCAAGGAAGTCGCATCCTACTCCGGCGTCGGCTTGCATACCGGCAACAAGACATCAATAAGATTTAAACCCGCTCCCGTGAACACCGGCATTATCTTCAAGAGAGTGGATATTCCCGACTCTCCCGAGATAAAAGCGGATATCGAGCATGTGCTGGACATCTCGCGGGGCACGACCATCGGTATTGGCGACGTCAAAATTCATACAGTTGAACATGTGCTAGCCGCGATCAGCGGGCTTGAAATTGATAACATCATCTGCGAGGTCGAAGGAAACGAACCCCCCGTCGGTGACGGCAGCGCGCTGCCTTTTGTCGAGGTGCTGCTGAAGGCGGGCCTGATCGAGCAGGAGGCGCTGCGCGATTATCTCATCATCGACAAGACAATCACCTATTCTGATCCGAGCAAGGGCATCGACATCGTCGTCTTTCCGTCGGATGAGTTTCGCATCACTTTCATGGTTGAC
Organism: Candidatus Zhuqueibacterota bacterium; assembly: GCA_016929295.1. Taxonomy (GTDB): domain Bacteria; phylum Zhuqueibacterota; class Zhuqueibacteria; order Residuimicrobiales; family Krinioviventaceae; genus Kriniovivens. Next base: position 10,403 of record JAFGJB010000030.1, read on the forward strand.
TATCGGAATCCGGCGCTCGGCACGCAATATACGTCCATGTACTCCATGCAGGAAGAGTTTGCCACCGAGTTTGCGGCGGCCCGCACGTTCTGTTTTCTGCATGAAGTGGAGGAGCTGTGGAAGGCTGGACTCATACAGGGCGGCAATATTGATAACGCGCTCGTCATCATTGACCGTGAAATGGACGACCAGGAGATCGATGATTTGCGCAAACTGTTCGGAATCGATCAGAATGTGCACCTCTCGGCCAACGGCATTTTGAATGGCAAGGAGCTGCGCTACTATAATGAACCGGTGCGTCACAAGGCTCTGGATCTGATCGGCGATCTCGCCCTGCTCGGCGTGCCGATCAAAGCGCATGTCATGGCGGCGCGCTCCGGTCACGGCGCCAATGCGGAGCTGGTGAAACTGATCCGCAAGGAATATGAAAAAAAACTCATCCGCAAAAAATTTCAGTCCGATCCATCCAAGGGAGCATTTCTCGACGCGGAAGCCATCACCAGGATATTGCCGCACCGCTATCCGTTCCTGCTCGTCGACAAGATCATGGATCTCGTGCCTGGAGAGCATGTCGTGGGCATCAAGAATGTGACGATCAACGAGCCGTTTTTTCAAGGACACTTTCCCGGCCGCCCCATTATGCCGGGCGTGCTCATCATTGAGGCGATGGCCCAGGTGGGGGGTATTTTGCTGCTCAACGCCGAAAGCGAACCGGAAGAAAAGTATGTTGTTTTCACCGGCCTGGACAATGTGCGCTTTCGTCGCATGGTTTTTCCCGGCGACTCGATCCGCTTCGAGCTGGAGATGGGCGCCTTGCGGCGTTCCATGGCCAAGATGTACGGTCGTGCGTACGTGGGTGATCAGCTGGCGTGCGAAGCCGAATTGATGGCCGCCATCGTTGACCGGACAAAAGCCTGAGAATTTTATAAGGATATCGAATTGACAACCATTCATCCCACAGCACTCGTGGATGCCAGAGCAGAACTCGGCGATAATGTCACTGTAGGCGCTTTTTCCATAATCGAAGCCGATGTCATCATCGGCGCCGGCACCGCCATCGCCTCGCAGGTGCTCGTGGCCAACGGGGCGCGCATCGGCAAGAACTGTAAAATTCATAAAGGCGCCGTCATCGCCACGATTCCGCAAGATCTGAAATTCGGCTTCGAGGAATCAACATTTGAAATAGGCGACAACACCACCATACGCGAGTTCTGCACGCTCAATCGCGGCACTCGTGAACGCGGTAAAAGCGTCGTCGGCGCCAATTGCCTGTTAATGGCCTACGCGCACGTGGCGCACGATTGCTGCGTCGGCGATCATGTCATACTCGCCAACTGCGTTCAGGTGGCGGGTCATGTCGATATTGAAGATCATGCGATCATTGGCGGCCTCACCGGCATTCATCAATTTGCGCGAATCGGCCAGCATGCTATGGTGGGAGGCGGATTTCGCGTTCATAAGGATGTCCCACCCTATATCCTGGCCATGGGTGAACCACTGCAATATGGCGGCATCAATTCCGTCGGCCTGCGACGGCGAGGCTTTTCCGCCGAATCGATGAGCGCCATGAAAAAGGCCTATCGATTCATCTATCGTTCCAGGTTGAACGTCTCGCAAGCGGTTGAAATGATCAAAGCCGAGATGCCGGAGACGCCGGAGATTGTAAATATTCTCGCTTTCATTGCAAAAGCCGAGCGAGGTTTGATTTAGTTACGGATTGCAAGCCCTCTGGAAAATCAATTTTATCATAAACAGTGGCGATTTATCGATAGCGGACCTCTGCCCGGGGCGATGAATATGGCTCTGGACATGGCGATGACGCAAGTGGTTGCAGAAGGCCATGTTCTTCCAACTCTGCGCGTCTACCGCTGGCGCCCGTGGGCGATTTCGCTGGGTTATCATCAAGCCGAAAATGAAGTTGACGTCGATCGCTGTCGTCTGGACAATGTGGATGTCGTCTTGCGTCCGACAGGCGGCCGGGCGATCTTGCACGCCGAGGAATTGACCTACGCCGTCTCCATTCCTCCGGGTCCGGCTTTCAGCGGTGATATCCAATCAGTATATAGCATCATAAGTCGCTGTCTTGTCGCTTCGCTCGATCTCCTGGGCATCAATGTGGGATTTGAGCGCGCCAGGAAAACGCCAAAAGACTTTACGCGCGGCGAATTATCATCATTATGCTATGCCTCTTCCGTGCAATACGAGATCAATATCGGACGTCGGAAACTTGTCGGTAGCGCCCAGCGCCGTATCCAGGGGAGTGTGCTGCAGCACGGTTCAATTCTCATCGGCGATGCGCACCTGGCGCTCGTCGATTATCTGGCCGCGAAAAATGGAGCCTGGCGCGAGCGCGTCAAGCAGTATATGATAAAAAACACCATTTCTCTCAATCAGGTGAGCCCGCAGGTGACCTATGAGGCATTGGCGCGCGCCCTGCATGACGGATTTCAGCGCGAGCTCGGCATCGAGTTCGTGCAAACACAAAACGATGATGTCGAACTGGAGCGGGCGCGACAGCTGGCGCCCAGGTTCTCTATTCTGAACAACTCGTCCTATGGCCAATAAAAGGAAAATCATTCTTCTCGGCTCGACCGGTTCCATCGGCGTCAATGCCCTCAACTGCATCGACCATTTGGCAGAATATGACGTCATCGGACTGTCGACGCATCGGAATGTCGCGCTCGTCGCGCAGCAGGCCGCGCGCTATTCCCCTCGGGCTGTTGCCGTGACCGGCGCCCTCGATGATGCGGGAAAAAGAGAGCTCGAAAAGCTAAAGATAGAGATTTTCACCGGACCGTCCGCTCTCGTCGAGCTCATACGGCGGCACGACTTTGATCTGCTGGTCAACGCCGTCGTCGGCGCGGCGGGCTTTGTGCCGACGCTGGAGGCCGTGGAGAAGAACGCCGACATCGCCCTGGCCAATAAGGAAGCGCTCGTCATCGGCGGTCAGGTCGTCATGGACAAAGTCCGCGAAAAGGGCGTTCAGCTGTTGCCGATCGACAGCGAACACAGCGCGGTTTTTCAATGTTTGATGGGGGAGAGTTACGCTGACATCGAAGAAATCATCCTCACCGCTTCGGGCGGGCCTTTTCGAACTCTGCCGGCGGCGGAGTTCAGTAACATCACCGTGAGCCAGGCGCTGCATCACCCCAACTGGACGATGGGAAAAAAGATCACCATTGATTCGGCCACCATGATGAACAAGGGACTCGAGGTGATTGAAGCTCACTGGCTATTTGGGATTCCCGTCGACAGGATACGCGTCGTCATTCATCCGCAGTCGATTGTCCATTCAATGGTCTCTTTTGTTGACGGCTCGATCAAAGCGCAATTGGGCGTTCCGGATATGCGGATTCCGATTCAGCTTGCCCTCACCTATCCGCAACGCAGGCGGGCGGATTTCCCGCGCATTGATTGGCGCACATTGAAAGAGCTGAACTTTGACACGCCTGATCTGGCCAGGTTCAGATGTCTGGCGCTGGCGATGGACGCCATCCGGGCTGGCGGCACAGCGCCCGCGGTTCTGAACGCCGCAAATGAATGCGCGGTGGCGGATTTTCTGCAGCAGAACATCACCTTTGACGAGATTCCCGCTGTCATCGAGCGGGCAGTCGAAAAACACGCGTTTGTCAGCCATCCCACGGTCGATGATTTGCTCTTTGCCGACAGCCAGGCGCGGGAATTTGTCAAACGGCAGCGATGATGTGGTGGAATTTTCTGAATCTTTTCGTTGCCGTGAGCGTCTTATCTATATGAATAGAAGAGGATAACGGGTAAAAGTATGGAAAATATCTGGCATATAGTCGTATCTTATGGAATTCCCTTCATTTTCACTCTGGGTTTGCTGGTGCTCGTGCATGAGCTGGGCCATTTTGCCCTGGCAAAACTGGTTGGCATTCGTGTCGAAAGATTTTCCGTCGGCTTTCCACCCCGATTGTTCGGCAAAAAGATCGGGGATACGGATTATTGCGTCTCCGCTGTACCGATCGGCGGCTATGTGAAAATGTCCGGCATGATCGATGAGAGCATGGACGAAGGTTCAATCAAGGGAGAGCCGTGGGAATTCATGTCAAAGCCGCTCTGGGCGAGATTTTTAGTCATTTTTGCCGGACCGGCATTTAATATTTTGCTGGCTGTTGTGATCTATACGGGAATTATCATGATCAGCGGCATTGCTGTGACGGCCGATCCCATCTATGCGGTCGTTGGCAGCGTGATGCCGGACACACCGGCTGAATCGATCGGGCTGCAAACCGGCGATCGGATCACGCGGGTCAATGGTCAGCCTGTGGAAATGTGGCAGGATCTCATTGCCATCATCCACAAAATGCCTGAGCAGGAGATCCAGGTCGAATGGGAGCGTCAGGGCGAGGCGATGTCCGCTCGAGTGATCACCCTGAAAGATCCGCTGCAGGAGATCGGACTCATTGGCATTGGTCCTGTCACGACAATGGAAAAAGTGGGCGTGTTCAAGTCTTTTTGGTACGGGACGATCAACACGGTCGACAAGACAGCGATGATTTTCAAATCTTTTGGCCTGCTCTTCAGTGGCAAGGTCGCGGCAAAAGAAGCCTTGGCCGGGCCCATCAAGATCGCCGAGATGACCGGCCAGGTTGCCGAGCGCGGTTTCATCGCGCTGCTCTCGTTTGCGGCCATACTGAGCATCAACCTGGGACTCCTGAATCTGCTGCCCATCCCGGTGCTGGATGGCGGTCACATCGTGCTCCTCTCCATCGAAGGCATCACCCGTCGACCAATTTCGACAAAAATAAAAATGGCCGTTCAGCAGGTGGGGATGGCGCTTTTGTTAGCGCTCATGGTCTTCGTCATTATCAATGACGTCCTGCGAATCGGTCACTAAACTGTTAAAGCCGATGATGATATGTCATCGGCTTTTTTTATGTCTGCACCGGACAAATTTGCCCTTGACTGTCGATGAAATATATGCTATTTTTGCATGTCGGAATTTTTCTAGTCCGGCCAAAGTTTGCGTTAATCCCGACAAGGGGCAGCTCGAATACGCAAGAGATGGTCGAAAGTAAATTAATTTCAATTACTTGGAATGTTTCGCGATTCCAGGCCACCCCTTGTTGGGCGCCAAACAATTGATGGCCGCATTAATAACGCCAGAGGAATGCGATCGTGAGTCTCAAAAAAACAGCGTTCTACGAAATCCATCAACAACTGGGCGCGAAACTGGTGGAATTCGCCGGCTACCTCATGCCCGTACAGTATGCCGGGATAAAGCAGGAGCATAAAAGAGTTCGTTCGACCGTCGGACTATTCGATGTGTCGCACATGGGTGAGTTCATCATTCGCGGCGACAACGCCCTGGCGTTCCTGCAGCACATGACAATCAATGACGTCAGCAAGCTGGCTGTTGATCAGGTGCAATATTCTGCCATGTGCTATGAAAATGGCGGCCTAGTGGACGATCTCCTGGTGTATCGTCTGGCTGATCACTATATGGTCGTGGTGAATGCGGCGAATCTCGATAAAGATTGGGCGTGGATGCAGAAACATCTTACACCGGAGGTTGAATTGATCAACCGGACGGACGAGCTCTCCCTGTTGGCTCTGCAGGGTCCACAGGCGGAGCCAACCCTGGCAAAGCTGACCGATCTGCATCTGAACGATATACCCTATTATTGGCTCAAAGTGGGGAACGTCAGCGGTGTGGAAATGATCGTTTCTCGAACGGGCTACACGGGTGAGCCGGGTTTCGAGCTCTGCTTTAGCGTTGCACATTCGGAGATGATTTGGCAGGCGCTCATGCAGGCGGGCGCTGAATTCCATATCGAACCGATCGGATTGGGTGCGCGCGACACGCTGCGTCTGGAAATGAAATATTGCCTCTATGGCCACGATATCGACGAGACGACGAATCCGCTTGAAGCGGGCCTTGGCTGGATCACCCGGCTCGACAAAGGTGATTTCATTGGCAAGAGCGCCATCCAAAAAGTGAAAGAGCACGGTCCGACGCGCAAGCTTGTGGGCTTTGAGATGATCGAGGAGGCTTTTCCGCGTCAGGGCTATATCATCTGGCAAGGAGAGCGTGAGCTCGGCCATGTGACGAGCGGCACCTATTCTCCCATGCTGGAAAAAGGCATCGGCACGGGCTATGTCGCTGCTGACGTAGCAACCGTCGGCGCCGATATTCAAATCGATGTGCGCGGCAAAAAAGTCGCGGCGCGCATTGTCAAAACTCCATTTTATCACAAAAACAGCACGCACGGATGAGAACCATACGATTCTTTCCGACGGCTGAGGTGAATGGAGAAAAGATCGAAGGAACGACAGCTGTTGTGGCCGATGTGTTGCGAGCGACAACGACAATCGTCAGGGCGCTTGACAACGGATGTCTGGCCGTCATTCCGGTTGTCGACGTCAAAAAGGCGCATGACGTCGTCAGGTCATTGAGTCGGCATGATGTTGTTCTCGGCGGCGAACGTAAAGGCCGGAAAATAGACGGATTTGATTTTGGCAATTCTCCACAAGAATACACGCGGGAACGGATACAAGACAAGGTTCTTGTCATCACCACTACGAACGGCACAAAGGCACTCGTCCGTGCAGCAAAAGCCGCCGCGACTCTCGTTCTCTCTTTTTTAAATTTGACGGCCATCACCGATTGTCTGCTCGAGCAGGAAAGTGATGTGAGCGTCATTGCTGCCGGCAATGCCGGTGACCGTTCCATTGAAGATTCAGTATGCTGTGGATTGCTGATCGATCAGCTCGTCCGCCGCGCGCCGGAACAATTCAGCTTGTCGGCGGATGCAGCGAAGGTCGCAGCGCTCTCGCAGAACTATCGCGGAAAAAATCATCAGTTGCTGAGCGAGAGTCCCCACGGTGAATATCTGGCCGCCATCGGATACGAGTCCGATCTGGCGGTCTGCGCCGATATCGACGCATGCGGCATTGTGCCGCTCTATGCAGATGGCCGCATAACGATTAGCGAAAAGAAAAGCTTATGCCAAAACGAAAAAGCCGAAAACCGCAGAGGCAAAAAAGCAAGGCTCAGAAAAAAATAGTCATCTCCCCGCAGAAGGAACCTGAAATTCTCGGGATTTTACTCATTTTGACGAGCATACTCATCTTTGTGGCGCTCTATTCGTACAATCCATCTGAAACGCCGGCGCATCTCAAGCCGGGCGTCCATATTTACAACGGTCTCGGATGGGCCGGCGTCTACATTTCTCATTTCCTCATCCGCTGGACCATCGGCTATCCGGTTCTGGTCGTCCCGTTTATCATCTTTTTCTGGGGATGGAATCGACTCCTGCAAAAAGAGACCCGCCAGCTCAAACGCTGGAGTGGCCTGACGCTGTTGTTCGCATTCTATATATCGGTCGCATTCGCCTTGCATGACTCGATTTCCGCTCTCGATGGACCGCCGCCGGCATTCAGCTTTTCCGGCTATTTTGGCGGCATCGGCGCCAAAGTTCTTTTATTCTTCCTCGGCCAATACGGCGCGATCATTGTGCTCATTGGCATAATTCTGCTGACCGTCTTGTTGATAACGACCATAAGCCTCTCGGAATTGCTGCAGTCCATCGAATCCTTTCTGACGCGGCGATTTTATCAACTATCCGGATTTTTTACTACGACGTTGAAAAAACGACATTCCCGGCCGCGAATCGTCAGCCGAGAATATCATCCTTCGGATGAGCTTGTCATCAATCAGAGAGAGCGAATTCCGATCACTCCTTTTCCGCCGCCCTTCTCGTCGCCGGCCACGCCGTCGGTCTCTGCGCAACCGGATGAAGCTGTCGTTGAGCGCGAGGACGAAGAAGATGCCCCTGAACGTCCGTTGGATGAGGCCCTCGCTGAACCATCCGCGGCATTCTCCTATCCCGACTATAATGCCACATATGTAAAACCGCCGCTTGAGCTCTTGACTTTGCCGCCATTTGCAGCGGAGGGCATCAGTGAAGAAGCTTATCACATCAACGCGCAGCTGCTGGAAGAGAAACTGGAAGATTTTGGCATCGGCGCAAAGGTGGTCGAAATTCATCCCGGGCCGGTGATCACCCTCTATGAACTGGAATTGGCGCCGGGAATCCGCGTCTCGCGGGTCATTTCTTTGGCGGATGATTTGGCCATGGTCATGCGGGCGAAACGCATTCGTATCGTCGCGCCCATTCCGGGCAAATCGGCGATCGGCATAGAAATACCGAATCCGGCGCCGGAAATTGTCTACCTGAGAGAAATCATTGACACGCCGGAATACCGCGAATCGAAATCTCCCCTGACGATTGCGCTGGGCAAGACCATCGCGGGCAAACCGTACATTACCGATCTGGCCAAGATGCCGCACCTGCTGGTCGCCGGCTCAACCGGTTCCGGCAAAAGCGTCTGTCTCAATACCATCATCATGAGTTTTGTCTACAAGGCAACGCCGGCGCAGGTTCAGATGGTGATGATCGATCCCAAACGACTCGAACTGTCCAACTATGCCAAACTATACAAACACCACCTGACCTACGTCGATGGCGCCAAGCAAAAGGTCGCCACCAACGCAAAATCCGCTATTCAGGTGCTCAAATCCGTTGAGCTGGAGATGGAAAGGCGCTACTCCTTGCTGGCGGCCGCCGGTGTGCGCAATCTGGAGGAATATAATGAGCGGATCAGTGAGGGCGTATTCGCTCCCAGCGGCGAGGATAATCCGCAGCCGCTCTATTATATCGTGGTGATCGTTGATGAACTGGCCGATCTGATGCTCACCTCGAGTGCCTCGCGCGATGTCGAAGAGCCGGTGGCGCGACTGACGCAGATGTCGCGCGCCGTTGGCATTCACCTCATCCTCGCCACCCAGCGGCCATCGGTTGATGTCATCACCGGCGTCATCAAAGCCAATTTCCCGGCTCGCATCGCCTTTCAGGTGGCCTCCAAAGTTGACTCGCGGACGATCCTCGATATGAACGGCGCCGAGAAACTGCTGGGCCGAGGTGATATGCTCTTTTTGCCGCCCGCCAGTCCTGAACCGATTCGTCTGCACAATGCCTACATCTCGCTCAATGAAATCGAAGAGATCATTGAATTCATTCGCCATCAGGAAGAGCTGCCAAAACTGCCGCTGGCATCCTACAAGGATGAGGACGAAGAGGTCGAAGGTTATTCCCTGGAGGATGGCGTGCGCGATCCTCTATTTGACGAGGCGATGAAAGTTGTCGTCTTGAGCGGGCAGGGCTCTGTCTCCATCGTGCAACGCAAGCTCAAGGTGGGCTATTCGCGCGCCGCCCGCATCATCGACCAGCTCGAGGAAGCGGGTGTGGTGGGACCCTTTGAAGGAAGCAAGGCGCGGGAGGTGCTGATCTCACCCGCCGAGCTCGAGGCGATGAATTATGACGAAGAAGAGAACGAGGAAGAGGAAGAAGAAAGAGATGCTATCTAACAATGAGGTTTATAATGATGAAATTCAAACACTTTTTACCAATTTTGCTGGCCACTCTGTCCGTGATGGCGATGAGTGCGGACAAGGACGCCGAACAACTGCTGAAAAAAGTGCAAAAGGCCTATCAGCAACTCGATCAAGTCTGTGCCGATTTCAGCCAAACGTTTTTCTGGAAACTCACCAATGAGCGGCAGACAACGGTCGGCACCGTTTGCGCCAAAGGCGGCGACAAGTTTCGCATAGAGACACCGGAACAGCTCATCGTCACGGACGGTGAAGTTTTGTGGACGCTGAACAAGATGAATAATCAGGTCATCATCGATTTTGCCGAAAACGCGAACAGTGACAATCCGTTCATCAAGGATTTCATGGACAAATATGTGCGAGAATATGAGGCGCAAATGGTTGCGGATCAATCTGATGAGACGTCGCACTGCCTTTTGCTCACATCAAAGAGTGGCGAACAGTTTGTCCCGCAACTGTGGCTGTGGATCAATAAAAGATCGGACCTCATTGACAAGATAGTTCAAGTCGATGTGAATGAAAACACCACGGAATTCAAGATGAGCAACCTGGATACCAAGGTCACGTTGAGCAACAGCGAGTTCAGCTACAAGGCGCCGGATGACGCCGAAACGATCGACATGCGTTGAGCGGACGCGATATTTCGGTATTATATTTGCCTTGTAATTTATGATATCATTGCACTGATCAATCGGGATTCAGAATTGAAGAAAGATTTGACGTCAAAAGTTGTGCTATGTCTTAGCATCATGTTTTTTAATGACTTGGCCTTAGCGCAGGGCATATCGACAGGAGGAAGCGTCGGACGTGCTGCCCAGTATTTTCTTGGTAGTCAGGATCAAGTGTTGATGGCCATCAATGTTTGGGGCTTTGTGAACGTTCCTGGACAGTATATGGTTCCACTTGAGACAGATTTGGTATCGTTGCTCTCCTACGCCGGCGGACCCCGCGAAGATGCCCGCATCAAGCGAATTCGCGTCGTCCGAACATCAGCGGAGAGTGATTCGAGCGCTGTCATCGATATTGATGTTAAAGATTTTGTCGACACCGGAGACCTCGAGCAAAATCCGGTTTTACGACCCGGGGATACAGTTGTTGTTTCGGGAACGGCATTTCATCTTGTCAACAAGGTTTTTGAGCTCGGCTTTCGCATTGCAATGATTGTGCAGGCGGTCTATCTTGCGCAATGGTATGCCCGTAGAGATTAGCGCCGCACTGTCTCATAATAAAAGAATGACATCTCGATTTAGAAAAGATCAAAATGAATGAACATTCGTCAATCATTTCGAATGGGAATGGCAGCGCTGCCAATTCTCCTCTGCAGAGCGCGAACAGCCGTGTGACATGGCGCGATTATATGCGCATCTTTTATCGGGGACGCTATGCCATCCTGGTGACATTTCTCATCATATTTATCGGCTCGATCATCCTCACCCTCTCCATCAAGCCCGTCTATGAAGCGAGTGTCCGCCTCATGCTGGTCGATCAATCCAGCGTCGGTCAGTCTCTGTTTGATTTTACCTCGATGATGACCAAAGAGACCATGATCAACAATCAGGTCGAGATACTCAAGAGCCGATCGCTCGCCGAACGGGTGATTCGCGACCTACACAAGTCATCCATTGCTCCGGAACTTGAAATCCTGCAGCGTCCGGACACGCTCAAGGCCGGATTCTCCTTTTCCAGCCTGTTTCGCGGCAAAAAGCGCGAGTGGGATGAAACGGCGATATTTGATCGTCAGGTGGAAAAGCTGCGTGAAAACCTCATTGTCCGGCATATCCGCAACACCGATATGATGGAAATAAGATGTCAGGCGCACTCCCCGGAGGAAGCCGCTTTTGTCGCCAATGCCGTCGCGCTGGCGTACGAGCGAATCAATCAGGAAGAAAGCAAAGCTGAAGTTCAGCAGGTGACCGAATTTTTGGAAAATCAACTGCAGCTCTACCAGGACTCGCTCAAGGTGTCCGAAGATGAGCTCAAGTCGTATCAGGAGAGCGCCAAGGTCGTAGCGCTTGACCACGAAACATCCGAACTCGTTCGCAAGATTGCGGAATTTGAAACGCTGTACAATGCCGCCAGGGCCGATCTCGAGGCTGCCAAACAGCGCCTCGTCTATATTGATGCCGAGCTGGAGAGACAGAACACCGATTTCGATATCGAAGCGATTTCAAAAACAACAGCTCTGGAAGAGTTCACCAAAAAAATCGCCGAGAAAGAGTCGCGGTTAGCCGTCTACCAGGCGCAGACAATTCAAAAGGGACTGTCAACGGACACCAAGCAACATACGTTGCGGGAGGTTGAAAATCTGCAGAATCAGATTTCTGCGTTGAAACAGCAGTTCCAGGAAGATGTCAAGGCTGTCGCCGCCAACCAGTTCATGGATCCGGCGCAGGTGTCGAGTTCACTTTTTACCAGCAAGATTGCCTTCGAAACGGAAATCAGGGCCCTCACCCCCAAAGTGGAGGCTTTCGGAAAGATCGTTGAAGAATATAATGCCCAACTCGAATCGCTGCCCGCCAAAAAGCTGGAATTAGCCCGGCGAACCCGCTCCGCCCAGGTCGCGGAGAAATTATATATCCTCTTGCAGGAAAAATACCAGGAATCCCGCATCACCGAAGTGGGACAAATGGGCAATGTGCGCATCATTGATCCCGCCAAAAAGCCGAAAGAACCGATCTTGCCGAAGAAAAAGTTGAATCTCTTTCTCGGACTCATCATCGGCATGGGACTTGGTGTGGCCATTGCATTTATGATGGAATATATTGATGACTCTGTGCGCACGATGGAAGATCTTGACGCTCTGCATTTGCCGCTCATCGCCGCCATTCCCAATATCAGACCCGAGCAAAGCAACGGCCTGATTGCCAAAATGGCCAAGCTGGAAGATCCCGAGGTCAACGCCATCAACGAACGACTCGTCACCCATCTGCGGCCAAAATCGCCGGTCTCAGAAGCCTACCGCTCATTGCGGACGAATATCCTCTTCACTGCGCCGGAGAATCCCAAACAGATCATCATGATGACCAGCACCGGGCCGCGCGAAGGGAAATCCACTTCGGTCGCAAATCTGGCCATCACCATCGCGCAAATGGGAGCAAAGACGTTGCTCATCGATGCGGATTTGCGACGTCCCATGCTGCATAAACTATTTCGCAAAGAAAAAGAACCCGGACTGACGAACGTCCTCGTCGGCAGAAAGAGTCTGAGCGACTCGGTTCAGACCGTGGATGAGGTGCCGAATTTGTACCTGTTGACCTGCGGCGTCACGCCGCCGAATCCGGCTGAACTGCTCGGCTCAACGCTGATGCGCGATCTGCTGCAGTTCATCCGCGGTCAGTATGACACGGTGCTGATTGACACGCCGCCGATCATCGCCGTCACCGATCCGTCGGTCCTCGCCCGCCTGGTCGATGGCGTCATAATGGTCGTGCGGACGGCTTCAACGCAGCGAGGCGCCGCTCTCATGGCGACCGAACAGCTGCGCCGCGTCAGTGCGCCGATGATCGGCGTCATGCTCAACGGCATTTCCGCAGCCAATTTTTACGGTTCTTTGTATTATCAGCAATATTACTATTACTATACAACGGACGGCGAAAAGAAACGCAAAAAAGTGAAAAAGCACCGCCAATCCGTTTAGACGCCATAACCGGAGCAGGAGGACGTGCAGTGGTTTCATCTCATGACCCACGTTGGTATGCATTTGTGACAAGGCCGCGTCATGAAAAGAAAGTGAAAGCGTATTTGGATGGCGCCGGAATGACATCCTATTTGCCTCTGCGCAAGACATTGAATCAGTGGAAAGACCGAAAAAAGTGGATTGAATCCCCGGTTTTTCCGAGTTATATCTTTTGCCATATCCCTTACTCGCATCGTTTCAACGTGCTGGAATATCCCAGCGTCGTGCGGATCGTCGGCTTTAATCAACAGCCAACGCCCGTCCAGGAAAAAGAGATTGACGCTCTCAAAATGCTGCTCGCCTCCGAGGTGAATTTTGATGTGCGGCCCGGACTGATAACGGGCGATTTTGTCCGCATAAAAAGCGGCTTGCTCATGGGATACGAAGGACAGGTCACGCAGGAAAGAGGCGAGAGGCTGTTTGTCCTTCACATCACGTCTCTTGGCAAGTCTATCATACTGGACGCCAGTCAGGTAAAACTCGAAAAAATATAGAGATGTCAAAAAGTTCCTCTGAGCGCGATTTTTTGGGCTGGCGGACTTCGGTCTGCCGTCACAGGCGATCACCGGGGAAATATTATCGACGACTTGTCTTTTTGACGACGAGGTGAGGTGGTGGAGATGCAGAGAAGATATTTCTGTAAGTGACGGGGCGGATGCGCATCAAGACAATTATCCCGCTGCCCTCCCTGCGATATGCATGAGATTCTGTTATTTTCTCGAGGTAATTCGATGAAACACATTTTCTGCCTTTTGATCGTTCTCTTTTTGACTTGTACGCGACAGCTCACCGAACCCGCTGTCATGTCCCTCGCGGGCGTCGTCCGGTTGGCGAACGAGTCGGATTTTGCCGGCATCACGGTTGCACTGTATAATGCCGTGCCCGGTGACACCGCGACCACCAACAGGCTGGCCCGTTTTCCCAATGTTGGCCTGGACATGACAAAAGACCTTGCCTTTGATCATCGTCTTGTCACGCCGGCTTTTTCGACGCAGACCGACGAGGACGGTCACTATTATTTCAGCAATATACCGGATGGCTTTTATAACCTCGTCGCGCTTAAATCCGGCTATGGCTGGCGCTATGTGCTCAATGTCGGCAGCATGTCCGAAGTAGCGGACATGAAATTGTATGCGGAAACCACCAGCTCCGGCAGCATCGAGACCTACACGGTCTGGCCCGCCGGCCAGCACGTCATCGTCAACGGTGATCTGACCGTTCGGGAAGGCGCCACCCTCTTGATCGACAGGGGGTGCGTGATTCGTATCGGCAACAATTACAAGATTGTCGGCAATGGCGCCATTCAAGTGAACGGGGCAGCCGATGATATGGTGTGGTTCACCGCCAATGTGCCGTCCGCGGAATCCGGCTATACCGCCTGGCGCGGCCTGGACGCCAGCGGCGCTCTGACCATCAACTTTGCGCGTCTTGATTTTGCCAGCGATGGCATCAAGACCTCCGGTTCAGAGTTTACAATTTCTCATTCTCTGTTCAGCAACGTCGGCAACATTGGCGCGCTCATCACGCGCGAGAGCACCGGCGTCATTGAAAACAATGTCTTTTTCAATTGTCCAACGGGTATAAAAATTGAAGGGAATTCAGACGCGCAAGTCATTAACAATTTGTTCGTGAGTGCGCCGGTTTCATATTATGGGACTGGACTCGTCATAAACGCTTCGATGGCGAACGTGACGGATAATCTTTTCAGAGGAATTTCTACGGCGTGCAGTTTTGAATTCAACACTCACGGCAATTTTTTGCACAACTATCTGGAAGATTGCACAACCGGCTTGTATGTCAACAAGGCATCTTTTGAAGTGACCAAGCCGGTTCGCGTCGAGGGCAATATCATGCGCCATTGTGCCAAAGCCGCGATTGACATTTACAACTGCAATTCTCCTGTTGTTGAGAAGAATAATATCCATTACTCCGGCAAAGGCTTGCTCGTCAGTGGCTACGCAGTACACTGGCAGGAGAGCAAGTCGGTCTCTTTTCCCAATAACTACTGGGGTTTGACCGAAGTGAACGATGTCTTGCGCTATATCGATGTGCGGGACAATGACAGTGCGACGCAGCCTTACCAAATTCATATTGAACCCATTTTGACCGCGCCGCAGAGCGATGCGGGACCGCGATAGGTGCGGCAAACGATTTGAAATCGTTTGAAAAAAGCGCGCTACTATGAGACCTCTCTTCACCCAAAATATGACCGCCTACGCGACGCCAAATAAACTGGCGCGCTTTAAGGAGATATTCTTATGGGCGTTCATCTGCGCTGCGATTTTCTTTGTGCAGCTGGCACTGGGCACGGATGCCAAAATTCTCATCCTCGTCGCTGCCACGGCGCTATGCGGCTTTCTCATTTTAAGCAGCAGCGGCTTTTTGGATGCCGGTAGCCTGGTTGGATTTGCGTTTTTGTTCAACACCATGTTTTTTGCCATCCTGCTCAAGACAATACTCGGGCAATCGCTCGAGTCCAACCTGTATGCACCATTCACCAGTTTTCTCATCGTATTCATCGTTTCATTCCAGGTGCTTTTTGCCCTCAAATTTGTTCAGGCCTTGCCCGTCGGCAAACCTCTGTTTCATCCGTCCAATGAACTGCCCTTTCTGAAATATTTGGCGATCGTCTGTTATGCTGTGGGGCTCTTGCTCTGGACGCTCAGCCAGATTTATCGGATTGATCCGCGCGCTCAATCCAGCACCCAGGAGAAGGGATTCGGTGGATTTGACACCATCTATCCCATTTTTTTCATGGGAATCGTCGCGGCGACCGCCTATGTGCTGCTGGCGTCGCAAAAGAGAAAATCGCTCAACAAGTGGGTCGTCCTCATGCTGTTGACCGGCTCCGTCATGGGATTGGTCGAGAGTCGAAAGATCATTCTCGGTTTGACGTTTGGCTACTATTTTTTCACATCGCTCGTCTACCGGAAAACTCTGACGGCGAAGCAGGTCGTCGTCGGCATGCTGTTGCTTTTATTCGTGTTCTTCATCTTTGGCCCAATCGTGCACATGTATCGCAATGAGCTATGGTTTGTGCCATTCGATCAACGCATGGATTATCTGATCAGCAATGCCGGCAAAATGACGCAATCGGAATACCTCATCGATTACTTTTTTCTTGTCATCAGCCGGGAAAACGCCCTCTATCATTATCAATATTTTGGCCAGAATCTCCTGTTCATCGATCGATTTGCCACCATTCAGCATAACGACATCGTTGTCGAAAGCTTTTTAAATCGAGCCGAAATGGGCGCGCACATTCTGTGGCGCGGTTTTGATCTCATTCTGCCTGGTTTCATGAATCCGAATAAAAGCATCATCTCCCTTGAAGATCAAATCACCTGGGAGCTTGGACTCAGAAAATATGGCGTCGTCGGCTTTCCCACGGTGCCGCTCATCGCCTGTTCTTTTGCCGCAACCAAGTGGATCGGACTTGCGTTCATCCCGCTCATCGTCTTCACCTTGCTCTTCATTGTCATAAAAAAAATCGGTTCAAACATTGACAGAAATGTGTTCGCCATATTTTTCATCGTCCCCATTCTGTTGAATGCTCATCAATGGTCCTACTCGCAATATATCGTCAGAATATTTCGCATCTATCCGGTGCAAATCGTCATTCTGCTGCTCATCGTCTTTTTCTACCGCAATGTCATTGGCCGGATGAGAATCTCCAAAAGGTCTAACTGATAAATGAATGGATCGGCCATGCAGGCACAGATGACCGGATCAACAAAGTTTAAAGTGCTCGTCTTTCATATCGGGCATCTTGGGGATACGGTGATGACTCTCCCCGCTCTTCGGGCGGTGAAGAGCTATTTCGGCGATGCGGAGTACACTCTCCTCACCGACAGATTCCTGACCGGCAATCGGGTGTCGGCCGCGCATGTTTTTGCCGGATCGGGATATTTTGACCGGACTCTGTTTTTCCTCAAGTCAAAAAAACTGAACACGATTCTCCGCACGCTGTCACTGTTCTGGCTCGCCCCGCGACTCAGATGGATGAAATTTGATGCTCTCGTCTACCTGGCGCCATCGCGGCGATCACGCCGGCAGCTCGACCGCGACCGCAGACTGTTCAGATGGGTCGGCATTCGCGCTCTGTTCGGCATGAATGGTTACCTCAGCCCGGCGGATGATAAAATGCCGCTTCACGAAGCGGATCTGCTGCTGGCCCGACTCAAGGCTGACGGCATTCCGGTCCCGCCAGAGGGCGCTGCGGAATTTCATTTGAACCTGGGACAAGATGAAAAAAAATTTGTCGATGATTGGTTGCAATCTTGCGGCAATCAGCACGTCGGCAAAAAGGTCGTCGCTTTTGCGCCTGGCGCCAAGATGCAGTCAAAACGATGGGGCGCCGCGCGCTTTGGTGCTCTGGGCATAAAGCTGATTAAAAAATATGATATCTTTCCGATCATCTTTGGCGGCATCGAAGATCGCCCGCTCGCGCAGATGCTGCTCAAAAGCTGGCGACGGGGATACAATGCGGCGGGATATCTCTCGGTCCGCCAGGCAGCGGAAGCGCTGAGCCGCTGCGATTTTTACATCGGCAATGATTCCGGCCCCATGCATCTCGCGGCAGCGGTCAACACGCGCTGCGTCGCCATTTTTTCGGCGCGCGACGTCGAGGGAAAGTGGCACCCCTACGGGAAGGGGCACCTGGTTTTCAGAAGTCGCACCAAGTGCCAGGGCTGCCTGCTCGAACATTGCGATCATCGATCGTGTCTGCGGCGGATCACGCCGCTCGCCGTCTTCCGCGGCATCGAGAAAGAAATGCAGGACATCCTTGATCGCGATTAAATCTATTTTAGCTGACAGCAATCGCGCCATATTTTTCAAGGGCGCAGTTGGCTCGTTTGCCATCAAATTCGTTGGCGCGGGTTTGCTCTTTTTATCGCAGGTGGCTCTGGCGCGCCTGTGTGGCGCCGAGCAATACGGCTTTTATGCCTATGCCCTGAGCTGGCTGACCATACTGTCCATCCTCGCTATACTGGGATTCGACACGTCGCTGCTCCGCTTCATTCCGGAGTACCTGGTCAAGTCGGACTGGGGACGCCTGCGCGGCATCATTCGCACTTCATTTGTCTACAGCGCTATCGTTTCTGTCTGCATCAGCGTTGTCGGCATCGCGGCCATCTGGTTCCTGCGAGCAAAAATAACCGCAGAGTGGATAGCTCCCCTGTGCATCATGTTATGCGCGCTGCCTTTTTACGCTTTCACCGTCATTCGACAAGCCGCCCTGCGGGCCTTTAAGCACGTCGTGTTGGCCGAGCTGCCGGAGAGCGTCCTGCGGCCCATCCTTCTCGTGCTCACGGCAATGCTGTTTGCGCACTTGGGCGCGGTCGATGCGACGCGCGCCTGGCTGAGTCAACTGATCGCCATTCTCATCGCCTTTGTTTTGGGCAGCGTACTGCTGTTGCAAAGAATGCCGCGGGCGTCAGGACAGTCGACAATCCACTATGATGACCGATTATGGCTCACCACTTCCATGCCCATGCTGCTGATGAGCAGCATGAATATCGTCCTCAGTCAGGCATCGATTGTCATATTGGGATTCTATCGTTCTTCCGAAGAGATCGCCGTTTTCTCCGCTGCCACTCGCATCGTCATTTTGGCCACTTTCATCTTGATGGCGATCAATTCCATCGCGGCGCCCATGATCAGCGAATTGTACTATGCAAACAAACGGCAAGAATTGCAGTCGATCCTGCGATTTTCGGCCAAAGGGATCGCCGTCTTTACGACACTCACATCGCTGTTGATCGTCGTATTGGGAAGATATGTACTTTCTTTTTTTGGCCGCGACTTTAGCGATGGCTACGCTATCCTGCTCGTCCTGTTGGCCGGACAGACGATAAAATCATTTATGGGGCCGGCGTCCTTTCTCCTCAACCTCACGGGTCACCACAATCTGACCGCCAAAGTGATGGGTATTGCCGTGGCGGTTTGCATCGTTCTGAATGTGGTGCTGATTCCCATATGGGGTGTCTGGGGAGCAGCGCTGGCTTCCGGCGTGACCATGGCATTGTGGAATCTGACGCTGGTGATCATGGATATTCTCATCGTTCGACTTGATCCATCCATATTCTGCCTGTTGCGACGGAAAAACCGACAATCCGTAACTGCCGATGAAAAGACAATAGCTGCAGATTCAATATACAATGCCGATTTCCTGGAAAAGTGACATGCCCGTGCGCACGCCAAAGTTGATCAACCGGCAGACGAATGAGAGTCTGATCCGCAGCAGTTCAGATCAGGTGATATGGGTGAATGTAATATAACAGCCATCGTTCTGACCTTCAATGAGGAACAGGACCTGGCGCGCTGTCTGCAGTCACTGACCTGGTGTCGCAAAATCATTCTCGTCGATTCCGGCAGCACGGACAAGACGCTCGATATTGCCGCACAATGGAACTGCGATATCTACAAAAACGAGTGGCCCGGATTTGCCGGCCAGCGCACCTGGGCGCTGCAAAACACCGCCATCGATTCACCATGGGCGCTTTTCGTCGATGCGGATGAAGTCATTCCCGAAGAATTGGCGGCAGAGATCCGCGCCGCGATTCACTCCGACAAAGCCGCTTTTTACCTCTGCTTCAAGGTGATGCTGTTTGACAAGTGGGTGAAGCACAGTTCGCACTTTCCGGTCTGGCATCCGCGACTCTGCCGGGTTGGCGCGGTGACCTATAAAAATGCCGTCACCGGCCACGGCGAGACGTGGGATGTGAACGGCGAGATTGGCTATCTCAAGACACCTTACTTCCATTTCAGCTTTTCCAAAGGATTTTCCCATTGGCTCGCCAAGCACAACCGACTCTCCTCCATGGAATGCGATGCCTTTTTGCAGTCAATTCACGATAAAAAAAAGATCGGCGAGCTGTTGTGCCGCGATTCTCACAAAAGGCGCCAGGCGTTGCGGCGACTGTCTTTTCATTTGCCGCTGCGGCCTTTCCTGCGCTTCTTTTACAGCTACATCGTGAAGGGCGGCTTTTTGGAAGGCCAGGCGGGATTCGTCCACTGTCTGCTCTACCTGATATATGAATTGATGATCCAGGTCAAGATCATTGAAAAAAGATTTTTTCAGAGGAATCGCCCATCCGCATCGCTTTTGTGACAACCCACTATCCTCCCTCAACCGGCTTTGGCGGTGTGACCGAAGCCGGGCGTCGATTGTCGCAAGCCCTGGCGGACCTCGTTGATGTCTCGGTCATCACCAGCGACGCCTCTCTCGGCGGCCGCATATCGCTCGATCATTTTCGCGCCGTCGAGCAGCCGCATCTGCAGGTTTTCGCCTACCCGTACACCCTGAGCAAAAAAAGCGCACCGTCGTTGAGCGGCCATACGCTCATCCGCAAGGTGGTGGCGGCGAGCGATGTCGTTCATCTGAACGGCATCTACACCTATCCCGTCACCATCGCGGCCTGGTATGCGCAGCGACTGAAAAAGCCCTATCTCGCCGCTTTGCGCAATGGTCTGGACCCGCATATGTTTCGCATTCGACGACTGAAGAAAATGGCGGGTTTTGTCACCTATGTTCGCCCGATTCTCCAGAGGGCGCAGTTCATCCACGCGACGGCTGAGCAGGAAGTCGAACATGCGCGCGCCTTTGGCATTGATGAAAAAGTGATCGTCATTCCGAATGGCATCAATACCATAGATCCAAAGCAGCTGCCCGCCATCCCCGAGGCGAGCCGGCTCTGGCCGGCGCTTGGCAACAGGAGGGTGGTGCTGTTTTTATCGCGTCTCAGTCCGCAAAAGGGTCTGGATATCCTCATTGCGGCCTGGGCCGGCATCCATGAGGATCATCGGGATGCGGTTTTGGTGATCGCCGGCCCCGATTATAATGGATATGCTAGACCTGTCCAACAACTCGTCCGCGATCTGCAGGTGCAAGATTCCGTACTGTTCACCGGCCAGGTCGACGATGAGCGCAAATGGTCGCTCTATCAAAGAGCGGCGCTTTTTGTTTTGCCCTCCTATGCGGAGAATTTCGGCAATGTCATTGCCGAAGCATTGGCCTTTGACATGCCGGTGATCACCACAACGGCGACGCCCTGGACCATGCTCGAGCAATTTGGCTGCGGCATCTGCATAGCGCCGCAGCGCGAGCCGCTCGAACAGGCGCTGCGCACGCTGTTGCTTTTATCCGATGAGCAGCTGATGACAATGGGGAAAAACGCCGTCCGGCTGCGCGCGACCTTGCCCACGTGGCAAGATGGTGCGCGCGAATTTATAAAGCTTTACAGTAAGATGATATCGATTCACCAGTGAGCTGAGGAAAAAGTTCGCCCAGGGATAGAATCCCTGAACGAACGTGGGACCGAAGATGAAAAAGCTTTATAGGAATCTCGGCCCGGCCGCGCTTCGCGTGCTCGGCCTGTGGCAATATCTCTATATGCTGCTCGGCGTGGTGCGACATCTGCCGGCAATTCTGTTCGGCAAAAAATTAACCGCGCTCGACCAATGGATGTCGCAACAGCTCTCGCTGCGCGTCTCCGGCTATCGATTCACTATCGACTGCCGCACGGTCGATGCCATGCTCGCGGAACCGAGTTACACATTCGGACTGATTCGCGAGATCTATATTCAGGATTGTTATCGACAATTTTCCCACCTGGATGCTCATTGCAGGACGACCATTGATCTCGGCGGCAATCGCGGAATTTTCTCCCTGTTGGCCGCTCACTATTCGGAGCGAGTCATCTATGTCGAGGCGCAGTCTGTCTATCGCCGGGCGCTTCTGCACAATATGCAGCGCAATGGCCTGGGAAACATCGAATTGCTCAACGCCTACATTGGCGGCGAAGCGGCGCTGCCGCGCGGCGACATCCCCCGCATGACAATGGAAGAGATTTTGCATGACTATCATATTGATGTTGTCGACTTTTGCAAGATGGATATCGAGGGCAGCGAATTCGCGCTCTTTCAGTCGATCACCTGCCTGCCACGCATTCGCACTCTGGCAGCCGAGATTCATCCGCAATTCGGTGATCCACAACTCATCATCGACAAGCTGCGGCAAAACGGATTTTCGGTCAGTTTGCGCGATGGCAATCTCGCGCCGATGAACAGTCCCGCACGCGATCGCCTGTTCTATCTCTATGCGTGCAATTCCCGGATGACAATGTGAGCGCACCTTTTCTCCTCATGCATGACTATGGCGGCTTTGCTTTTCCCCTGGAGCTCAGCCTGGAACTGACGAAACGACGGTATCGTCTGCTGCATGTCTATACCTCGTCGAGTGGCAGCCCGACAGCGGCTTTTCCCGCAGATACCGCGCGGTTTGCCTCCATTGATATCGCCATCCCGCGCGTGCAAAAAGCCAATTTTATCAAGCGCTGGCGGGCGGAACGATTGTACGGAGGCAAGGTGGCGGAGATCATTCGCCAAAAAAAACCGCATGTGCTCATCTCCGCCAATACACCTCTGGATGCGCAAGCGCAGATCGCACGAGCCTGCGATCAGGTGAACTGTAAATTTATTTTTTGGCTGCAGGACATACTCAGCATGGCCACGCGCAGCGTGCTGTCGCAAAAATTCGGCGTTGCCGGACAACTGATCGGTCGATATTATCACTCGATCGAAAAAAACCTGCTGCGCGATGCCGCATCGATCATCACAATTACCGATGCATTTGCTGCAATTCTGGCGAATTGGGGTATTGAAAGGGAGAAAGTGAGCGTCATCCCCAATTGGGCGCCCATAGCGAGCATACCGGAGAGGGACAAGGTGAATCCGTTCTCTCTCGAATATGGCCTGGCTGACAAATTTGTCGTCCTTTATGCAGGTACAATGGGAATGAAGCAAAGCCCTGACATTGTTGTAACAGCAGCGCGCGCTCTCCTGCATCACAAAAAGATCATCTTTGTCGTCATCTCTGACGGCGTCGGTATGGATCATTTGGCGGAGAAGAAAGCGCGCTGGCAACTGGACAATATGCTCCTGCTGCCGCTGCAGCCTTTTGAGCGGTTACCCGACGTGCTGGCATCGGCGGACGTGGGGCTGGTTTTGCTCGATCCAGAGGCCGGATCGTTCTGTGTGCCGTCCAAAGTGTGGTCAATTTACTGTTCCGCTCGACCGGCCTTGCTGGTTGTGCCGGAACATAATCTGGCAGCGCGGGTGACAAAATCTGTCGATGCGGGCATTGTCTTGCCGCCGGAAAAATCAAATGAACTTCAGGACAGCATCATGTACCTGCACTCACATCCGCAGAGGCGATGCTCTATGGGGAAAAATGGCAGATCGTATGCTGAAGTAAATTTCCGCATCGACCATATTGCCGATCAATTTGAGCAGATCATCAGCAGCACTCTTCGACCGAAAGGTGACGGGTATGCTGCGTGAAAGATCCGGATTCCTCAATACACTGTGGCGGATCGCCGATGTAATCTTGCTGGTGAGCTGTTTTACCATCGCCTATCACATCCGCTTTACCTATTTCCCGATACGGCCGGAAGTCGAGTCCATTCCGACGCTGGCCGTCTATCTGCCCAATATTCTTTTGCTGTCACTCTTGTGGCTTTTGCTGGCCGAGGCGCTCGGCCTCTATAAAACCAAACGGATTGAGTCACCATGGACAGATTGGAAAATCATTGCCTATATCCTCATGCTCACGGTGTTTCTCTATACTTCGGTCGGTTTCATCTTCAAGTCATTTGATGTCTCCCGTCTTTTGCTTTTACTGTTCACGCCATTCGCTTTCATTGTTCTCGGCGGCTGGCATTTTGGCTTTCGTCTGCTGCTGTCGAACGCGCGCGTCCGCGGCTATAACAAACGCGGTCTGCTGATCATCGGCGCCGGCCAAACAGGCCGTCGTTTTGCCTATGAAATATCGACTCATCGAGAGACCGGCTATCAGGTCATCGGCTTTTTGGACGACCGTATCGATGATCTGCCGGATCATGCCGCAAAAGTCATCGGCAAGGTGTCCGATATTCGCGCCGTGCTCGAAAATCATTTGATCGATCGAGTTGTCGTCGCGCTCGGCATGAATGATTCAAAACATATTCAAAAAGTCGTCAAAGAGTGCGACTATGCCGGCGTGGAAGTCAATATCATCCCCGACCTGTTCCAGTTCATCCACCCGAAGGCAAAGGTGCTGAATCTGAACGGCATCCCGCTGATCGGCATTCGGCAGAATCCGGTGGACACCTGGCAGTATGTCTATTTGAAGCGCCTGTTCGATATCCTGTTCAGTCTCACCATACTCCTGATCATCAGCCCGTTGTTCCTTCTCATCATGGCGACCATCAAGCTGACCTCAGAGGGACCGGTGTTTTTCGTGCAAAAGAGATTGGGAACTCATGCCAGGCCGTTCTTGTTTTATAAATTCAGGACCATGTGCATCAGCAATGATGCGGAAAGCGACACACGCTGGACTGTGCGGGACGACCAGCGCGTCACCTGGATCGGCAGCATATTGCGCAGTACGTCGCTGGATGAGCTGCCGCAGTTTTGGAACGTCCTCAAAGGCGACATGAGCGTCGTCGGGCCGCGTCCCGAACGGCCGCATTTTGCCAAAATGTTCCGCGAAGACATCCCCGCCTACATGATCCGCCATCAGGTGAAGACCGGCCTGACCGGTTGGGCGCAGGTGAACGGCTTACGCGGCGACACGTCCATCAAAGAGCGCCTCGAGTATGACCTCTATTACATCGAAAACTGGTCGTTCTCCCTCGATTTGCGCATTATTCTCATGACCATCATAAAGGGCTTTGTCAATCAGAATGCCTATTAAGCAAAAGCTCCTGCTGTTCGTCTTTCTCTGCAGCCCGCTCCTCGCGCAATCCATTCGACCCAACCACTGGCTCGACGACGATCTCACTTTCTTCTGGAATCGACACTATCTGTGGGATTTGTCTCCCCTCGAAAGACCGTACACGCGCGGCGATCTGTCCGCTGCTCTGGACAGTGTTCCCGGGGCGGCATCTGAACGAGGATTCCAGCTTTTGTCCCGCATGCCGGCAAAAAATGATTCGCAACGACTGTTGGGCTGGATTGCACTCGATAATGCCTATGAGGATGACGGGACGCTCGCCGTTTACCACGCCGTGCAGCGGGCGACCATCGGCGCCCATATTTCTCCCGCTGTTCAGTTGTATGCCGGCTTTTACGTCGATAATCAGCTCGATGCTGACAGCAGCTATATCGGCAAGCGTCAGAGTGGGGTGGCAGCCTTCATGGAGCAGGCCTTCATTCTTGTCGATCATAAAGGCTTTCGCGGCAAATTTGGCCGCGACTATCTGGTGTGGGGACCCGGAGTGGACGCGTCTCTGCACATATCGGCTGCCTCGCGACCAATGGATCATCTCTATCTGTCGTGGAAAAACCGCTGGCTAAAACTAGCCGCTTTCACCGCCTCACTGGATAGAACAGAATATCCACTCAAGGGCGAGCCGTCCGTGCAGAATCGTTATCTTTCCGGCCATCGACTCGAGCTGCGCCCGTGCACATATGCACGAATCGGATTGAGCGAGACAGCGCTGTTCGGCGGCCCCCACGCGGGAAATGATCTGGCGCTGCTCAATCCCATGCTGTTCTATACGGGCGTGCAATTCAATGGGCCGCAGACGGCCAATGTTCAGGGCAGCATCGATGCGGCGTTCATGCCGCAAAAAAATGTCATGCTCTACGGCAGTTATCTCCTCGATGATATACAATTTGAAGACGCGGAACAAGATGACCAGGAGCCGGCGCAACACGGCTTTTTAGCCGGGTTCAATTGGGCCGATCCGTTGTCATGGCGGGGGGCAGACCTTTTTACGGAATATACGCGTGTGACCAACAGGACATACAACGGCCAGGGTGGCGCCTGGGAGAAATATCTGCACCGCAATCGTCCCATCGGCCATTTTTTGGGTAATGATTTTGATCGTCTGCTAGTGGGCGTCCGCCATCGACCCAACGACCGCATGCGATTCTCCCTGATCTACGAGCATCGACGCCGCGGCGAGGGACGCATTGAGGATGATTTCACCACGCCCTGGCGGAATATCGGACCCGGCCAGACCTATAGCGAACCTTTTCCCACCGGCATCGTCGAGATGGGCGATAATGTCCGGCTCACGGCCCGCTGGCAACCATACTTGTGGCTGTACGGCGAGTTATATATCTCCAGGTGGCAACTCAATAATGTCGACAACCATTACGATGCTTTGCAAGATTATTGGGAGCTAAAATTGAATCTCTCCTTTGAGTTCATCGGGACCGCCTCCCTCCGCTGAGAGGATGGGCTGACAGCATGGAAGGGAATTGACTTGGCATCGACACCGTTTGATATTTGCGTTCTGACAGCGGCCAACGACAGGCAGGCGCGCGGTTTTGACATTCAGCTCGACTGGCGCCGTCAGGAGGCGGATCTCTCGGCAACCGCTTTCAGGATTATCGCGGATCCGCAGGGGAGACGCATCGGCTCCGGCGGCAGCACCTTTCTGGTGCTGCATGCCTTGTACGAGGAATTCGGCGAGTCGCTTTATGCGAAACGAGTGCTCATTCTGCACAGTGGCGGCGATAGCCGTCGTACTCCCGCCTATTCCGCCGTCGGCAAGATTTTCATGCCGCTGCCGACGGAAAAGCATCGCACCCTCTTCGATGTCATGCTCGAGTACTATTCGCAGCTGCCCAATGCGTCCACCGGTCAGGTCATCATCGCCAGCGGCGATGTGCTGCTCAATTTTGATCCCTCTTTCATCGCCTTTTCGCCCACCGGCATCACCGGCGTCGCTTTTCCGGAACAGCCGGAGGAAGGCGCCTATTTCGGCGTCTATGTCCCGGCGGAAACCCGCGCGGGCTTTGTCGATGCTGTCAACATCCTGCAAAAGCCGGATATCGCCCGGCTGCAAGAGCAGCACGCCATTGATGACAACCGGCGAATCTGGCTCGACACCGGCATCTTGCATCTGGCGCCGGATGCGGCCAGAACGTGGCTGGCGTGCAAGACCTTGATCGCGGCGGCGCAAAAAGGGGCCATCAACTATAATCTCTATCATGAAATACTGTATGCGGTCCATGGCAAAATGGACATTGAAAATTCGACGCAGCTGAAGAGTCTGTCACTGTTCGTCAATTGCCTTCCCTATTGCGGATTTTACCATATCGGCAGGAGCAGGGAGCTGTTGCAGAATTTCTACTCCCTGACGCATGCTGCGGCGCACTATCATTTTAAAAATTCAACTCGTTCCAATGCGGCGCTGTTGCCGGAATTGAAATCGATATGGGTTTACAATTCCGTTTTATCCGCCCGGCGTTTGTCGGTCAGCAAGCCCTGTCTGATCGAGGGCTGCGCCATT
The DNA here is from genome assembly GCA_016929295.1 of Candidatus Zhuqueibacterota bacterium. Classification (GTDB taxonomy): domain Bacteria; phylum Zhuqueibacterota; class Zhuqueibacteria; order Residuimicrobiales; family Krinioviventaceae; genus Kriniovivens. The sequence continues at coordinate 37,785 of JAFGJB010000030.1, forward strand.
CAACGCGATCTGCAGCTGGACGGTCACAATATTTTGACCAATATCCCCGCCGAATCGTCGGCGATTCATCTGCTGCCAGGGATGTGCCTCACCGTTCTGCCGCTGGTGGACGGGGATTGGGTCGCTGTCCTCTATGGCATCGATGATCAGTTCAAGGGAGAGGATGTTACTTTTTTGAACGCGCCGTTCACCTCTTTTTTGCGTGATCGAGGGATAGCAGAAGAAGAGCTGTGGTCGCCGGGCGAGGTGGACATCTGGGCGGCGCGACTTTTCCCTCGTTCGACATCGCCTGCTGTCGCCATGGCGACTGTATTGTTGTTGCAGGATCGTCAAGACCTGTCGCCGTGGCGATCGTCACAGCGGCTGTCGATGCAGGAGATCCTGCAGAATGTCGATCAGAATCGCCTGCTCGAACATCGCGCCGGCCTCGAGCGTGACTGTCGTTTCCTCACTTTGAACGAGCAGTTGACCCGCGCTGATTTCGGCTATTCTTCTTTGACGGCGCTCTTGCGCTCGCCGGCGGACAGGAAAATCGCGCGCGATCAACTCATGCTCCAGCTGCAAAAGTCGTCCTCTACGGCGCTGGCGGCCCGCCTGCAGTTCTGGCTCGCTCAGCTCTATCGAGATGAGGGTGATGAGCAGCAAGCGGAACGCTATTTCGATTCGTCATTTGCGTCGATTCGTCGCGCCGTCGCCAGCGGTCTCCGAGAGTCCAAAAGCGCCTCGCCGCGCTACGGCATCCGTTCCGATGAGGTCGTGTGGACCATGTTGCCGGCGCGACTGGATTTCGCCGGCGGCTGGACAGATACGCCGCCAATTTGTCTTGAGCAGGGGGGATGTGTGCTCAATGCTTCGGTCACGCTCAACGGCCAGTATCCCATTCAGGTCGTCGGCAAACTTTTGCCGGACGCTGTCATTGGCATCAATTCGATCGATCTGGGCCGCCGGTCAACCATCAAAACCCGGGCCGAATTGGCGGACTATGCCAATCCGGCGGACTGGCTGTCACTGCCAAAAGCCGCCTTTTATGCTGCCGGTGTGTGCGACGGCAGCGACGACAGTCTGCAGCAGGTGCTTGAAAGAATGGGCGGCGGCATCGATTTGACCCTGTTCAGCGCCCTGCCGGCCGGCTCCGGCCTGGGAACGTCCAGTATTTTAGGCGCCGGACTCATTGCGACGCTGACGCGCATGCTGGGGAGAGATATTTCGCGCGACGAGCTCTATGCCCGAACGAGCAATCTGGAGCAGCTGATGACTACCGGTGGCGGCTGGCAGGACCAGATCGGCGGCGTGGCCGGTGGCGTCAAATTGATCACCACAACGGCCGGCGCCGACCAGGCGCCCTCCATCGCCTGGACGAGCTTGACCGCCCCGGGGGCGGAGATGCGCGAACGCTTTCTTCTCTATTACACCGGCATTCGCAGAATGGCGAAAAACTTGCTCCGGCATGTCGTCGGCCGCTATCTGAACAGGGATGCTGAAGCGCTGGCTGCCCTGGATCAGCTGGCAGCGCTGGCGAAAGAGATGAAAGATGACCTCGACCATCGACGGTGTGAGGCGTTCGGTCAAAAAATTCGACTCGCCTGGACGCTCAACAAGATCCTGGATGCGGGTCAGACGACGGATGAGATAGAGAGCGTTCTTGCGCGCATCGATGACTATATGCTGGGCGCCAAATTGCTCGGCGCCGGCGGCGGCGGATTTCTTTTCATCTGCGCCAAAGACAGCACCGCTGCGGGGGCCATACGATCCGAACTGTCGCACCATCCGCCCAACGATCGCGCGCGCTTTTTTGATTTCGACATCGATGCCGTCGGCATGAAGATGTGCGTCTTGTAATAAAATCCATTTTTTTTTATATTTTGTAATCGCGCAAAGCCGCAGACGCAAAGGAAAAAAATTAACAATTTACTAATCCGACCATCTTTAGATTCACATTCATCCCAACAAGGGGTGGCTCGGATACGCTGGAGAATTGTTGCAAGTAAAATAATTTCAATTACTTCAAATA
>JAFGJB010000354.1 GCA_016929295.1 Candidatus Zhuqueibacterota bacterium
AAAATGATTGATTTTCTAATTTATGGTCCTTCATGACCATTCGTGGTCATTCGTGTATCATTCGTGAGAATTCGTGTTCTCTTTTTTTTGGTTGCGGCTAAAGGTCGCGCCAAGATCTCGGCGGTTTAATATTCAATCAAAAAAGCAGTGGGACTCAAACATCCCGCCAGAGTCCCACTGTTTTTTGCATTTCCCCCTGGACTGCACCCTCTCTCATTACTCCGAAGGCAGCTGTGGCGCGCTGCAATCTGTTTAAATAGAGACACAGCATCTCTCATTACTCTCAAAAAAATCGTAAAAATATTAATCGATTTTTACACTGTTTTGCACATCCAGATGACTCACATCAAAATACAATTTGCATTCTCCTGAACAATTTAATATTTTTCAGCTACTTGTGAAAATCAGGCAGCATCTTTATCATTTCAAAGGAGAGGAATATGAACACAAAAGAGAATGAAGAGTCCAAAGAACCGGGAAAAATACGGCGACGTGATTTCATTCAAGGCGTGGCCACAGTGCCTGTGCTCGGATTGTTCGGCTATGCGTTGGCCAAAGAGCGTAAGTACGTGAAAGCGCAAAAGGCGGCCGTACAGGGGACGCCTGCCCAGGAGGAGAACATCGAGGAAATTAATGTCGCGCTGCTGGGCGCCGGCGCGCAGGGTTCGGTCTTGCTCAATGCCATGCTGCTGATACCGGGACTGCGTTTTCGGGCGGTGTGCGATATTTGGACCGAGTATAACCTGAAGAGAGCCGTCAATTTGTTGTCAAAATACGATTTTGCGGTCAATGGTTACGAGAACTATGAGGAGATGCTGGACAAGGAAAAAGATCTCGACGCCGTGGTCATCGCGACGCCCGATTTTTGGCACAGTCGCCATACGATCGCTTGTCTGCAAGCCGGCCTGCATGTCTATTGCGAAAAAGAAATGTCCAACACCCTGGAGGACGCCCGCAAGATGGTCATGGCGCAGCGCCAGACCGGCAAGCTGCTGCAGATCGGCCACCAGCGTCGCAGCCATCCGCGCTACATCCATTGCTATGACAAGATCATCAAGGAGGCGGGGCTCCTCGGCCGCATTGTCACGGCGAACGGCCAGTGGAATCGTTCGGTGCAGGAGGACCTGGGATGGCCGAGTCGCTATGCCATTGCGTCGGACGTCCTGCAAAAGTATGGCTATGATTCCATGCAGCAGTTTCGCAACTGGCGCTGGTACCGCGGCCTCGGCGGCGGTCCCATTGTCGATCTGGGTTCGCATCAGATCGATATTTTCAACTGGTTCCTGGAGGCGCGGCCGCGCGCCGTCATTGCCAGCGGCGGCACCGACTATTTCCCGGCGGAGTCACATGAGTGGTACGATACGGTGATGGCAATCTATGAATACGACACGCCCAAGGGCGTGGCGCGCGCCTATTACCAGACCCAAACCACCAACGGCAGCCTTGGCTATTTTGAAAACTTTATGGGCGACCTCGGCACACTGGTCATTTCCGAATCCGAGGCCGGCAGCACGTCCGGCTCCATCTATCGCCAGCCCAATGCGCCGGACTGGGACGAGTGGGTGCGCCGGGGCTATGTCACGGCGCCCAAGATCCAGGAGATTTCAAATGAACTGGATGTCAGCAATCGGCTCGATGTGCGCGAGAGCGCCTCTCCGGATGAACATAAAATCCCGATCGAATTTTACGATCCCTATCACAAGCCGCATCTGCAGAATTTCTTCAACGCCATTCGAGGAAAAGAAGAGCTGAACTGTCCGGCGGAGATCGGTTACGAAACCGCCGTATCCGTCCTCAAGGTCAACGAAGCGATCGCAGCGCAAAAGCGATTGACATTTCAACCGGATGAATTTGAGATCTAATCTGAAAGGAAGAGAGCAATGGAAGATAAATTGACGACGCTGCAAAAGATCGCGCTCGTGCTGCTGCGGGTGATGATTGGCTGGCATTTCCTCTATGAAGGTGTGGCAAAATTACTCAAACCAGGCTGGTCCGCTGCCGGCTATTTGATGCAGTCTCGCGGTTTTTTGGCGTCCGTTTTCAAATGGATGGTCGATTCCGAGGCCATCATGCCGATCGTTAATCAGCTCAATATCTGGGGCTTGATCGCCATCGGTCTGGGTCTCATCCTCGGCTGTTTCACCCGGCTATCTGCTGTTTTCGGCATGCTGCTGATTCTGCTCTACTATCTCGCCAACCCGCCCTTCGTCGGCTACTACTATTCCATCCCCATGGAGGGCAACTATTTGATCGTCAACAAGAATCTCGTCGAGATGGCCGCGCTGTTCCTCATCGCCATCACCCATAGCGGCCGCTATGCGGGGCTGGACCGGATCCTGTCGCGGGCGTTTGCTAAAAAATAGAATATTTGTATTCCTATTTGCCCGGCACCTTTACCACTTGCCTGGCACCTTCAAGGTGCCGGGCAAGTTGATGAAAACGAATACGGAAAATCGGCCGTGTCAATACCTCTCGCTTTATTTGGCCTATCCACCATATCGATCTTTATCTCCGCACCTTGCATCAGCTCGCTGTGACTCAACCAGTTTTTCGTATGAACGGCGCCATTGACGAACATCCTGTCGATGTAACGATTCTTCGCACTATTGGCCGGCGCTTTGATCTCGATGGTACGTCCATTCTCCAACTGCAGGGTGATGTTTTTGAACAACGGTGCACCGAGGACATATTCGTCGCTGCCGGGACAGACCGGATAGAATCCCAGGGCGGAAAAGACATACCAGGCCGATGTCTGACCATTGTCTTCGTCGCCGCAATAGCCATCCACTTGCGGCGTGTAGAGCCGATTCAGTACCTCGCGCACCCAGTATTGCGCTTTCCACGGCTGACCGGCATAGTTATAGAGATAGATCATGTGCTGAATGGGCTGGTTGCCGTGCGCGTACTGGCCCATGTTCATGATCTGCATCTCGCGAATCTCGTGAATGACAAAGCCATAATAGCTCTCATCGTAAATCGGTGGCATCGTAAAGACTGAATCCAGCATGGCGACAAAGGTCGCGGGCCCACCCATCAAGTCGATGAGGCCCTGCACGTCGTGAAAGACCGACCATGTATAATGCCAGCTGTTGCCCTCGGTAAAGGCGTCCCCCCATTTGAAGGGACTGAAAGGCGACTGGAATGTGCCGTCTTTGTTTCGCCCGCGCATCAGGTTTGT
>JAFGJB010000031.1 GCA_016929295.1 Candidatus Zhuqueibacterota bacterium
GCCGCCACCATCGGATTTGTCACGTCATTGGCAAATCCCCACAGGGCAAAAAGACTGGTCACAAGAATGAAGGGGTAGAGTATTTCGCCCGGAATGACCTGTTTTTTATCGGCGTTGATCGCGGTTGCATCTATCATACGATTCTGTCCTCTTTTTTAATCGTCAGCATTCTTTTTCGTATCCCCGTTCAGGTGTGGACGCTATTTTTTGGTCCAGCTCGTAGATACGCTCTACGAGTCGCCATTTATCCGCCGCCGAAGCTTGCGGGCCGGTTTTTTGGAATTTTGCCACAAAAGCCTCCCATTCTGCCTGGCGCGGCAAGGTCGCAAGCACAGCCATCGCCGCATCGTGGTCAAATTCTGTCACCGTATCCATGATCATGAACAGCTGGTTGCCGTCGAGGTAAATTTCCATGTCAATGATGCCGATGTCTTTCATGCCCTGCGTTATTTCCGGCCAGACTGCGCCCATGGCATGAACTTTTTTGTATTCTTCTATTAAAGCGGGATCATCGCGCAGCTTGAGAGTTTTACAGTAACGTTTGAATTGTTTTGTCATCAGCGCTCCCTGGGTTTATGATGCAAAGCTGAAAAATGATTCTATCACTCAATCACCTATGAATAATGGTTGCAGGTGGCGAAGAATATTGTCGGCCACGTTCGCCGCCACAACTTTATTATATTTTTTCAGTGCTTTCAGATAGCGATCCCCCATCTCAGCCGCGACCTTGTAGCCGATATGCAGCAGTTGTCGCACGTTCGAATTATAGAGATGATTGCACCGATCATGGCGCAGCGTGTCAGCATATCGCCCGCCATCCCAATTGTCAACTGCAGCGGGAGAAGGGAGAAGATGGTGATCAATATCGATCACCGACGCATAAGGTGCGGCCAGTTCATCATAGCGCTCGAACGCCCCACGATAGATCTTTTTGGCGATCTCAAGCCCGTCACCGCCGGCGAGCGCCAGTCCGATGAGCTCTTCCAGCCAGGTCGTGCCCGCGGTTTTGATGTGCAATCCGGCATCATACTTGAGCATCGCCTTGCGGATCGGCCCATAGATAGAGAACTTGTCGCTGCCCGAATGAACGCTGAGCTTGAGGTTCGCCGACAGCGAGAGTTCCTTCGTCGCAAATTGAACGATAGCCAGATGCTGTTCAAACTCTCTGGCAAACTGTTCGACATCACCAGCATAATCAATCCCTTTGTTGAATCGACCGATGAATTTGGGGGCGATTGTTTGAACCGGTATCTCCAGCTGCGCAATGGCCGCAAGGATGAAAAACAGCTCGACGGGCCGCTGCGGTTCATCGGTTTCGTCCATGGAAATCTCGGTGATAAAGTTGCGATGACCTTTTTGCGTTACAACATGGCGATAGATGCGGCGCGCTTCTTCGATGGCGTGCAAATATTTTTCGCCGAAATGCCATAAAAGATCTCTTGTTGTCGGTAAGGCGCCCTCGATGCCTGGTACGGCCAACGCGCCAACAAAGGGCGCATTGCGATCGACAAATGCCTCAATTTTGGCGGGATCTGCCCTGACGTTGATCAAGTCAGCCACATCGAGGGTGAAAAAGTCGCTCACCGGGATGAATGGATCGATGATTTTGAGGCTGACGTGATCGGCATCGACGAAATATGGCCCATGCCACCCGACTGCCTGGACGGCCGCATCCGCTGCGGTGCGAGTGTCCGCCGGCTCTGTATGAATGATCGAGTGTTCGCGAAATGACTTGTTCCACACCGGTGTCACATCCACCCCCAGTTTTTTCGCCGCCAGAATAGCGCTTAATTGCGCCTCCCCCTGCTGACCAAAACGGTCGCCGATTCCCATGGAATATTTTGCGATTTTCATCAAATGACCTTATTTGAATGAATTTAACCACAAGACGGCAGCATCCCGTTTTTGTGTATTTGAAACGGCGTCGGACGGCAGTTTGGAAAGACGCCAGGAGATATCGAAATGCATTGTTTGCCCGACGTTCAAGCGCGCAAAAGGGCTGAGCAACTCGAGCTCGGTATAATCCGGGCAGGTGAAGACTTCCGCACTCAGGCCGTTGTCCGAATAGACGCCAGCCTGCAAACGGAAAAATTCGCCGATGACGACATTGTCCACGATGGCCGCTAGCCAAAAATCGGAATCCGCACCGGCTTTGTGCGAATTGCTGGGATGAGGAACGAACGTCGCAATATCGCCACTCGTCGCCAAATTGGCGCGGGCGCCTTCTTGCCATAAATAGATGCGATTTTCAAGCCGGCTCTGAGGATTCAAGTTGAACAGGGCCATTTTCGGCGAACGAATTTGCGTGACATTCCAGATGGTGTAGTCAATTGGTTCAACCGAACTGTTTTGCGCCTTTTTCACCTTTTTTATCGTCTGGCTGATTGTGAGTTCGCTGGAGTGCGGATCGAGGACGATCTCGCGACTGCTTTGTGCGCCGCAATAATTCGACACCTGACTGCTCAGGCGCACGCCATTGGCGATTTCATCGGCCGCATGCGCGCCGCCATCAAACCAATGGTCCGGTGGCCAGCTGTAGCCGTTGATGACGGGGAACTGACTCTGCTCGGTCGGCCATACCTTGTCGCTGCCAAAATTGGCCCAGGTGACGGCGCCATTTTCGCGGTAGGGTTGACCATACGGCAGCGTTTTGCCGTAAAATGACGGGTTGTTCCACAGAATGTTGACGCCGTCGCTAAAGCCGTAATACATGATTCGTCCGATGGCCGGAACAACCACAACCTTGACGAGTCCGTTCGTCATTTCATAGGCATCATTCCAGCCGCTATAGACCACTTTGGTGATCGTCACTTCACCGGTTGCTGCGGCCGGATCGGTTGGGCCGATATTCTCTGACTGTTTTGAACACATGGTCGACAAGACTCCTAAAAAAAGAAACAGGATGATCGTGAACAGATTTCTCATGATGTGCTGAACCTTTCGCATGTTCGTCTGATTGCTGGAGCAAAAGAAGGTGAAAATCCGGACGTGCTTTCTCCGGTCTATTTTGCCAGGAGCAACGCGAAATTGAGCCTGGTTTCGGACATATAACTGCCGTGTCCTGAATTGAGATCACGTTCCAGGTTCATCAGAGCGCCGATAGAAAAGGCGCCGAGCTGATAATCGATACGACAGGAAAGATCGAAAAAGATATCCGCATGCGCACCGCCAACACCTTTGTCCATTTTATACCGTTCTCCCGTGACACCCATGCCGATCTGTGGCAAGAAGGTTATTCTGTTTTTCCGGTACGATTTGATGCCGACCAGCAGTTCATTGGCAACGTGCAGGAATTCAGCATTGGGATAGGCGATCTGCACTCCATCCACATTGTGGAAGGCAAATTTGATTTTTAAATGGGCGACGATATTGGGAAATCGCACCGGCGCCAGCAAAGCAATAGCCCGGCCGCTCGGTCGAATTTCGCTATAGGCTTCTTTGGCGGCGAGATAATTATCCACGCCGAGACTGATTGTCCCGATCTCTTCCCCACGCACTATCGCGCAATAAAAAATGACTGAAATAACCAACCGGACAGAATTCTTCATCAGCTTTTTCCAGGCGTTGCATCATTTGGTCAGAATGAATGAAACATTTAAGCGGTTGTCCGCAATGAAACCAATCTCTTCACCGGGGAAATCGTGCTCAAAATTGAACATAATCCCGGCGGAAAACGTCTCCAGATGATAATCAATCCAGACCGACGCATCAATAAAAAGTTTAACATTAAAATAGGCGTCATCATATGTATAAAAAAGTGATTCCGAACGGTAGCCAAAGCCGAATTGCGGCAGGACGAAAAGATAGTCCTCCTCGTAGGCTATTTTACCCAACAATAATTCATTGACGACCGCAGCCATGCCGTTGAAATTGTCGCCCTGCACATTGACATAGGTCGCTTTCACTTTCAGGTGGGTATCGAGATTTGGAATAGCTATGGGCACGAGCACGCCGAGCGAAACGCCCGACGGTTTGGCATAGCTATCCGCAATGTTCGAAAAATAGCGCGTCCAGCCGAACGCCAGGCTGCCGATGGAATGCTGATGCGGTGCGTACAATTCCACCGGTTCTGTCGAATACACGCTCGAACATAAAAAGAGGATGAGCACTGTTTTTTTCATGTCGCTCCCTTGCGCACAGCTGCACGAAATCATCGCCGTACAAAGTTAAGTTATTTTATGAGAAATTCAACGGAAAAGTATTTGATCAGCGTATGGCTTGTAGCAGCCACATAGGCCGAGCTGATTTGATAAGCCCGAGCGATCTTGATTTGGTGGAATTATGGTCTGCTCACAAACATCGACAATATTTTTGATGTGCCCAACAGCATAATGTCAGGAATAGAATGAATCCGAATTTATATTATATTTGGTTTTGTAAACGACGGCTGCTGTGCCATGTCACTGGAAAATTTTATTTGACAATTATTCCAAAGCTTTTGTATAATCCGTCTCCATTTTTCTCATGAGTCAATTTCAACTGCGGACTAGGCTCATTTGTAAGATCTTGCTTTGAAAGGATTATATGCGAAAAAAGATATTGATACCGTTGATTGTAATAACACTCTCCTTCTCATCGCCGAAATCTTATATGGATGAAACCGAGGTAGTCTCTCATCAAACCTCTTTGCCATTTCATCTTCCGGAAGATCAAATTCGTCCGCTATTGAGTATGGTGTCATCATCGTTGCAGATGGTGCTGGTTGACCACTTGGAAAAGAATGCAGATTGGAAGAACTTGATCCGGCATAAAAAAATGGCGGTCGGTGTTGTTGATTTACGAAATGTGAATAACATTAAATATGCCAATGTAAATGGTAATCAGATGATGTATGCCGCCAGCCTTCCGAAACTGGCTATTTTACTCGGCTGTGCCCAGGCGATGGAGGATGGTGTTCTCGAGGAATCGGATGATGTGTTGCATGATATGCGGATAATGATCAGCAAATCCGACAATGACGCGGCTACAAGGATGATCGATCGCGTGGGTCTTGACAAGATTGAACAGACACTTCGTGATCCTCGATATGAATTGTATGATCCAAAACGCGGCGGAGGCCTGTGGGTTGGGAAAAGATATGCAAAAAGCGGAAAACGGCGCGGTGATCCTTTGTTCAATATCAGTCATGGTGCTACAGTCACTCAAGTCTGTCGATTTTACTATTTGCTTGCCATGGGACGGCTAGTGAGTTGGGAGCGTTCGAAACAGATGCTTGATATGATGGTGCAGCCGGAAATTCATCATAAATTTGTGAATTCATTCGATCGTATCGCGCCAAATGCCACTGTTTATCGCAAGTCGGGTACATGGAAAAATTATCACGCCGATTCAGCTCTCATCTGGGGACCAACTTGGCGTCGCTATATTGTTGTTGGATTAATTGAAGACGGGGATGGCGAGGAGATACTACAGGAGTTGATCCCATCCATCGAAGAGGTGTTGCTCGAAAATTCAAATGACGCAAAAATACTCGATTGATATCCTATCATGTTCAATCAACTGAAGATACATCATGTACTAATCCAAGATATACTGTACAAACTCTTTGACGTGCGCGAAGGCGAAAGGCGACGATCATTGTGGATGTGGCTTTATATCTTTTGTATTATTTCAGCGCTAATGATTGTCAAGCCAATGGTCAACGCCCTCTTTTTGTCCGAGTTTGGCGCTGAACGATTGCCGCAGATTTTTATTCTTGTCGCTGTGACGGCAGCCGGCGTCGCTGTCCTCTATTCAAATTTACTGAAAACGAGCAACCTTCACACGCTGATAAAACGAACGCTTTATTTATCCATGGTGCTGTTTCTCCTCTTTTGGTTCCTTTTGACATTTCACTGGATGGAGCGATGGTCATTATATATTCTTTATATCATTGTTGCGATTTTTGCCGTGATCACGAGCTCGCAATTTTGGATTTTGGCGAATGTCATTTTTAATGCGCGCGAAGCCAAACGATTATTTGGTTTTATCGGTTCCGGTGCCATCGTTGGCGGCATTGTGGGTGGTTATTTAACGAAAATTTTAGCGCCCCTCATAAGCAGTCACAATCTTATCTTTATCTTTCTCCTGTTTCTAATTGGTTGCTTGTTCATCTTGAACAAGTTATGGAGTGGACATAAAAGCGGTGTTGATAATTCACCAATACCAAAGCGTAACAGCTTTTTTAAGAAACTGGAAAATCCTCTTAGCATTATTCTCGCTTCGAAACACTTGACCCTTATCGCAGCACTCATCGGTGTCAGTGTGTTGGTGGGAAAATTAGTCGAATATCAATATAGTGCTATCGCATCGGAAAGAATCATTGATGCCGATCAGCTGACCGCATTTTTTGGCTTTTGGTTGTCCAACCTGAATATTGCCACTCTGTTGATCCAATTATTCCTCACGCCGCGAATCGTGGGCGTATTTGGTGTCGGTACTTCGCTTTTTTTCATGCCTGTGGCAATCCTCGTCGGTACGATCACTATCTTTGTCTTTCCGGAACTCTGGGCGGCTATTCTGGTCAAACTATTTGACGGCAGTCTAAAAAACTCACTCAATAAATCGGGGATGGAACTGTTAACGCTGCCCATTGCGAGCGATATTAAGGCGCAGGCGAAATCATTCATCGATGTCTTTGTGGATAGCTTTGCTACCGGTATAGGCGGTATCTTGCTGCTCCTCTTGACCGGCACGTTCAATGCCGCAACTCGGCATGTGAGTTTTTTAAGTTTGATCTTCATTAGCCTGTGGATTTACCTGATCACCCTTGCGCGGAAAGAATATCTCCGCACGTTTCGGCTCAAGATCGAATCTCGCGAAATACCCCTTCCTTCGAATATCGATCTATCGAACGATTCCATACTGGGCGGTATCTTGAAAGTGTTGAGTGAAGGGAACGACAAGCAAATTTTGCAGACGCTTGCAATGATACGATATCTTCACGATCCGCGAATGTTGCCGGGGCTGCGCCGACTGCTCAGGTCGCCGTCGACGCTGATTTTGTCGGAGGTGCTGCGGCAGCTAGCCGATTATGTTACAGAGGACTTGGGCGAAGATGTCAAACCGCTTCTCACGCATGAAAATCTGGATATCCGCATTGAAGCGTTGATGTATTTGGCGGACAATAGAAGGGATTTGCGCAAAAATATTTTAACATTGTATATAGAACATCCCGACTATCGGATTCGAAGCGCTGCCCTTTTGTGCACAGCCAGAAAGAGTCGTGAAAGTGGGACAGCCACCGATATCATTCAACTGAAGAATCGCGTGCAATTGGAATTGATCAATATTCAGACATCACAAGATTCTCAGGAAATAATAACAATGAAACGCTGCTGCGCTCGATCCATCGGCGAAGCTCGTCTCAAAGATTTGTACCCCTTTTTGCATTATCTACTGCAGGATTCTGAACCGGAAGTTGTCGCATCAGCAATTATTGGCGCCGGCCTGACAAAAGAGACGGAATTCGGTCCGGCTCTCATCCAGCTGCTTCGAGACAGTAAACTATGGACGTTCAGTCAAACAGCGCTGGCCAGTTTTGGCGCCGACATTGTCAATGTACTGAGTTCCCATTTGAGAAATCCCTATGTTGATCGTCAAGCGCGTCTCAACATTGCCAAAGTCTTAGCCAGCATAGAATTGCAGTATTCTGTCGACGTTCTGATGAATAATCTGGATATCAAAGATCGTGGCATTCGAAATCATATCATAAGTGCACTCTATCAGCTTCGTCTGCGCGCGCCACAATTGAATTATCACGATCCGGTTATCCTGAAATTGATTCATAAAGAAGCGAGTGAGTACTTGAATACACTGGCCTTTTTGTATACTCAAATGAAACAAACTCGTACACTTGATGAAAAAGATATCAATAGACAATTATTGTACGAGAGTCGTAATAAATTGGTTGATACCTTGGAAAAGAGACTGGATCGCAAGCTCGAACGAATATTTCATCTGCTTGGCCTCAAATATCCACCATCCGATATTGAGAACGCCTATGCCGGCATTCGCAGCACAGATGCAGAACTCAGAATGAACACGATCGAGTTTCTTGATAACCTGTTAGATGCGGACTTGAAAAAAGTGGTCATCCCCCTGGCTGAAACGGCAGTTATTGAGGATGTCATCGCCAAAACACTGCAACGCTTCGGCTACAATATGACGGAGGAATTCGAGTCGATGAAAAATTTGCTCGAATCGGACGATACCACACTCAAATTGCGAGCATTGTCGCTCATTGAGCATCTTGATGATAGTCGATATGTTCCGCTTGTCCTCAACGCACTGAATGATCCGGATGAAACAATCCAAAGGAAAGCGTTGCACTTGACGAAAAAGTTTGGATTGTGAATATTATGGCTGGGAGAGGATTTTGTCAATATAGGAAGCCAGCGTCTGATGCTCCACAGCTGAATTCTTACGTAACACATTTGACATCAATGCCACCAAGTAGATGCGACCATCAGGCTGTTCCACAATCGCCACTGAATTCATATAATTCTCCACATTGCCCATGTATTTGCCGCACGTGAATCCCGGCTCTTCCTTGCAGCGATACTGGCTGCCGGATTTAAAATAAACAGCCGCATTTTCCAGTCGTGGTGAAGAAGCGTAGCGGATTCGACGCGCAGTCATATACATCAGCCGCTTAATTTCCAGGCTGGACCACTCATCAACAATGCGGCCACGTTCAAGTGCGATCAAGTACTGAAGCAAGGCTTTTGGATTGCCATAGCTGCCACCCCCGGGAACGATGCTTTGTCCTGTCTTGGTGAAAAAGCTGCCCAACCGCCAATCATCTTCGGAGATACCGATGTCTCGTAGCGGATCGTTTACTACGGAAATGGCGATTTCTGACAACCGCGATTTGGGTGTCTCTTTGAAAAAAGCTACTTCTTCTTCATAGCCAATCGGATAGCGGTCTCCAAACTCGCGCATTAAAATTAGTTCTTTCCACACAACGCTGGCTGCCGCATTTGCGCTGGCTGACAGCATATGATCCACCCATTCATAGAGCGAAAAGATATCCCCCTCCCTGATGGGTCTGGAGGTGAAAGAGTTCGTTTCGATATTGTAAACCGGCACTTCGTGGGAATCGACAATAATCCAGCGATCCGCCTTAATTTCTCTTGATCTCAAAAACTCACGCCGCTTTTCTGTGGATTCAGGATATAGTCGCTGCAATTCGGTGAATAGTCCAGCAGCGATAGCCAGCTTACCGACACTACCTGGCATGAATTGCCGTGTCATTTGTCGTGATGCAAAACGTATGGGCTTACCTGGCGAAATATCAAGCAGTGCCACGGAATAGCTCTCATCGCGACTGGGGAAGAGAGCCTCGATTTCTTGCCGCAGTTTTTGATTTTCTTGTGGTAGGAAATCGAGGCTATCGCCGCGTGCATTGACCAGATTCAACTTGATATCCGGCATACTTTTTAATCCGCCGACTGGTGGCTTTGTACCCTTGAGCGTACCCTCGATCACCAGTTTTAAACGCAGAAGCCGGCGAATTCCTGTATCTTGGAAACCATCATATGGATAAGACATAAGAATTGTCATTGGGCTTAAAAAGGCAGCGATGAAAATTGTAATTCTGGCTATTTTCATAATCGTCCCAGTTCGATCGATCAAGGTTGACTGTATGGTGCGCTCAGGGCGACCATTCTCTTTTTATCTATGACTGGATCAATGCTGTTCAAATAGGATGATGACCGTGCTCTTTTGTTTTCTACAAATGGTCTTATCTGGAAGAGCCAAATCTTGCCCGCTTTGAATCCTAATTCTATGTCAAAGGGGCCTTGCGATTCAATTCCTGTCACACCAGGCAATCGTGCACGGATACTCTGGGCCAGTAAGCGCAGCTGACCAATTTCTGACCTGTTTAGTATTGGCGTTTCAAATGTCGTATAGCACTTTTTTGTGCCTCCGTCTGCCGGCAGTGTGGTATAGCGCTTCTCTCGGCTGGGTGACAAGAGATGCTGGCGTGCGGCGGATTGGAGTGTATAGGATTCTGCCACCTGACCTTCGACAGCACCACCTGCACCGCGGTTGAAGGCGATCGTGATGTCATGAGTTTCGCCTGAAAAAACACCTGTTGTTATCATCACACCCGATTTGTCCACATCCACAGACGGTATTATGAGTATCGAAGGATACACATTCTCTGGATTCAGCATCAGACGTTGTCGCCACTGATAACTGCGCTCGCTGAAAGGTGACGCCCACACATCACGAATGCCCTGCATGATTTTTACCGGATCACGCACGTTAAAAACAGTGAGGTTGAGCCCCGCGCCAGTAAAGTCCTTCAGATCTTCCATGTTTGTATCACTGCGAATGAACACTGGCGTGTCGCCTAGGCTGGTGCCTAAGATGATTTGGAATTTATCATACAATTCTTTTTCAAACGCAGGTAATAGAGGCATCTTCTTGATGTTATTTCGAATTGTTTCGAGGCGACTCAAGATATACTTTTCCACCTGAGATTCAGCGATACCATTCTTCTGTTGCTGGCGGGCGACTTGAAATGTTTCCTGTAGAAATTGCCAATAGCTTGTATTTGTGCCTGGCATAAATTGTTCCATGTGGCGATAAAATATGCCAAATGGCAGCACGAGTCCTTCGACCACATGCTCGGGAAAGAGACTCTTCAGTTCTCCTAGATTGGCCGCTTTGGGGCCGCTTATTTTGCCCGAGTCTTTTGCGCGCACATCTCTTAAATTGAGGATGTTAGTCTGGTTTAGCTGCAGATTATTTGTTGGAATAGCAATTTTCTCCTCACGCCGAGCAGTTGTTGAGAATAATGATTGCTCTTCGCGATTCATCATATCCACTGTTTTCATTCGTACAGTTCCCTGCGTCGAGACAGCGTAAAAAACTTTCGTACCGTTAAATGGTTTCAAGTCATCAAAGTTTTGTTGCGAAATGACAGCGTTGGGAATACCCAGATTGCGCGCCAAAAGCTGCACATGCGACACCAAATTACCTTCAGAGACGACGAGAAGTCCGGCCACAGGTTTTAAATCCACTGGTGGTGTGGCGAGAACATAAATCTTGTCCGGAGAAAATGTCGTTAACGCATCAAGTGTTGGCACTATCACGAGTTCCCCCATCGTATAGCCTGGATTGAGGCCATACACCTGGTTTTGCGATGTTATGTTGAGGAGATGTTGTTTCAATCCGGCTTGGCCGGCATAAAAGTCCGCGACTGCGCCAACGGTTGCGCCAAGCGGTAATAACAGGGAATTACGTATACGGTCATCTATATAGCTTTGGATATGCGGTTCGAATGCGGCAAATTTTTCTAGCGGCTCCTGGTAAACCGCTCGCACCATGGCGCTACTCCATTCGAGGGCGCGTTTGGCATAATCCACTTTTTGCTGCATTTCTGCAAGTGAGATGGATGAGAATAGCGGTTCAACTCGCAGATAAAAGTCAATTTCATTAAATTCCCATATCTCTAAAAATCCGCACGCCGCGACCGCTTTGATGAGGAAATAGCTTTTCGTCAACAGATCGGCGAGAGAGTGCGGTTGCCAATTGTTGATATCGCGAAAAAGTATGGATTCCAGGACAACGGATAGATCAAGCGCCGCCAGACGTTGCGCTGGCGTCGGAAAAGTCTCGAGCTCATGACGACACTCCCATAGAATATCGACGAAAGGCGCCGCTGTTTCAAAGCTGATTGTGAGCGGCTGATTTTTCAGTATTACACTGACTTTTTGGACCACTTTGGATTGAGGCGGCAATTTACTCGTATACCTTTGCAGACTCGCCATATCGGTAGGGCGAAAGGCTTCAGTGATGTCTCTCTCCAATTGATCAAAAAGCTTTCGTTGGTTTGCGGATATTTTGGCGATATTCTTTTGACGATATTCGCGAACCTTTTGCAGATCGCTCGCTTCCGGCTGTCCGTGCAGTTTGATACGGATATTCACGAATGATGGAAGAGAATCCGACAGTGCCTTTGAAGATGTGCGAATCCGGTCCCAGCGTTTATCGCCCGCGTTATGCGGTAGCACTCGACAGGCTTGCCGAATGGTGAAAAAGTCGTTTTGCAGCCGTTTGGCATCACTGACAAGCCACTGCAGGAATTTTTCCCCCCATGCGTTTTCGTCCTCATCCTGAATCGCGCCACGATAATAGCGAGCGCGACGCAGAATCCAGCCATCATCAATGGACTGCAAATAGTCTTCGAAAAGATACTGCTTGAGGCGGGAGTGGTCATGCGATTCGTCCCAAAATAGCTCGTTAGATGTTCCTGCTAGAATTTGACCCAGGTAAATACCCTGTTCCCGTGCCAAACGAGCCACAATCTCTTTGTGCAGCGCGTGTTGTATACCACCCGGCTGCGGACAGCGCTCGTTTGGCGGCAGCACTGTACCATCCGGGCAAAACCATCGGATAGCTTGAAACGGGCCACGTTCATCAGCCTTAAATTTTACAATCAGCGCGGCAATTTCGTCATTGGTAAGAGTCTGTTGCGCGAATACACGAATCGATAAAGTGAATAGTGCGAATATAAAAGAAAAATAATGAAGCAATAACAATATCCTCCGATATAAATGCAGGAATTTGACATTTTTGTAACACGTAAGAAGTCAATGAAATTCCGCTGGAAAACAATAGGAATTTTATTGGATAAATGTAACCATACATAATCATTTTAATGGCGAATGATTTAAACGACTTTATAGTTCATTGATGTTATCCCTATTCGATTATCGAGTTAGCTCAGGGAAAATTCGCCCGAATTTCCCAATGCTGGGCATAAAATGGATGAGGACTTTTATCGGGCTTAAAGCCCTGTGACATTATGCGTCCAGGGATGAATCCCTTGGCGGGATGAATCCCTGTAAGAACGTACTTTTTCAAATTGTTAATCACTGCATTATGGACTTACTGAACTATCTGGATAATCGAAAAGAGATGAATTGGAATTCATTCATATGGCATTGTATTTGTTACCTTGTTTTTAATATCCTCATAATACGGACAGGAAATTTCTAGGAGAGAATCATGTTCAAAAAGGCGTTTCCGTGGATGCGAGTTGTGGTGACGCCTGCACTTGTCTTGTTCTCTGCTGCACACCTTACAGCCGAGTGGATTCATATTGAGAAATTTGCTATCTTTGAGCTCTCCATCATGGCACCCGGCATCAGCGGCAATAAATATAAGGACACATTTTTACATGGCGTTTTTCAGGGTCCAACGCAGAGGATTGAGGTCAATGGATTTTGGGATGGCGACGACGTGTGGAAAATTCGTATGATGCCCACCGAAGTTGGCGCCTGGAGCTATTCGCTGTCAGGCTCGCATAGCGCTTTTGAAAAGAGTGGCTCGTTCAATGTGGTTGAATCGAATAACAAGGGTCATGTTCGCATCAATCCGGACAATCCATATACGTTCATGTGGGATGACGGCACTCCCTGGATGTGGAACGGTGAAACATCTTGGCGTCTGTTCACGCATCTCTATCCTTATGATGGCCGTTTCAAGGAATATATCGATCTCCGTCATGAACAGGGCTATAATGTCGTACAAGCCATTGTGGTGAGTTACATCAATGGCGATGCATTTTGGGCGAACGAGGGCGGAACTGTTTTTGAGTTGACGCCGAACAAAGATTACGATCATCTGAATCCCGGCTATTTTCAGTGGATGGATCGAAGAATTGAATACATGAATTCACTCGACATGGCGCCAGTCATTTTTTTCACCTGGGCGCAGGAATTTGTGAAATTCTCTGACGCCCAGTTCGAGAAATTCTGCGACTATCTGGTCGCGCGGTTCAGCGCCTACAATGTCTTCTGGTGTCTCTCCGGTGAATATAGTGAGGTGTATGACGATTTCGGTCTGCTGCCGAGCGTCTGGCGGCAGCATGGCCAATATGTCATCGATGCCGATCCTTATGATCACCCCATCACACTGCATCCGGGCGGTAAGACGCAGTCGAGCGCCGAGTTTGGCCCTGATAGCTGGTTTGGTTTTGTCATGCACCAATCGCCCAATTTTCACTCGCTGGTTGCAAGAGACCGCCTTCACGCGAAACCTGTTGTCAATGGCGAGTATGCCTATGCCGGCTGGACGGAGGACGATAACTGGTTGCGCTATGGTGCCTGGGAAATATTTGCCGCCGGCGGATTTTCCACTGCCGGATTTTTCACTACATATGCGCCGGACAAAGGGGGTTACGATTTAACCGCCAATCCGCAGCAGCAGCTCGAGAGGATGATCTTTCATGAATTCACCCGACGCCTGCAGTGGTGGACGATGCAACCGCACGATGATCTGGTCAGCGAGGGTCATTGCATCGCCGCTCCGGGAACTGTATATGTAGTTTATTCACGCGAGGGTGGGGAGGCTGAGCTGAACCTGAACGCGGTCAATGGAGAAATCGGCGTGCAGTGGCTCAATCCGCGAACGGGCGATTATTCGCCCCTAGCGAAAGTGACGGGAGGCGGCGTCGTATCGCTTTCACCGCCGTTCAGCGGCGATTGGGTGCTGCATGTCAGCAGTCGTTTTGGTACGCAGGCGCCGGCAGCGCCATCTGGATTGATGGTGATCTCGGATCGCTAGGATGCCGCTCTCGGCGTCGCAAGCAAGGATACCCATTCGCGGCCGGCGAGGGATTCCGCTGCGCTATTCCGCTTTCACCGTCATCACAAAACCGCCATATTGAGACATTTTTATCTCTTGTACAGCATTCGGCGCCTTTTGAATCCTGAATGAGCGCGCTTCCTCGTCGCCTATGAACAACGCTTCGCCGGCGCCAAACTGTCGCACGTCGATGGAAATGGTCTTTTCAACCTCCAGGCCGTTGATGCCGCCGAGATACCAGGTGTCACCGCTGCGACGCGCCAGAACCACATACGCGCCCGGCTCACCTTGCAGAAATTTTGTCTCATCCCAGGTTGCCGGCACTTCTTTGAGAAACTGCCGGACAGCCTCCGGCTGAGCATAATAACCAGCCGGTTTGTCGGCAAAATGCAGGATGCCCGATTGAAAGACCACCGTCAGCGCCAGCTCGTGTCCGAACGTCGTCAGATGTGGATTTTCCATATCCGTAAATGTGACCGGCGTATAATCCATGGGACCGATGGCGTTTCGCGTGAACACAAGATTGACGTTGTGCCACGTGGCATTTTTCGGATAGGCCGTGTTGAATTTGTACTGTTCCGCGCCATTGACCGCCTCGAGCGTCAGCAGGTTGGGAAAGGTGCGTTCCCAGCCGCGAGGAATGGTGCATCCGTGAAAATTGACCAGTATCTCGTGATCGTTGGCGTCCTGTAACAACTCGGTGTAGTATTTGATCATGTCCTGTTTGTCGCTGTGCCAAAAATCGACTTTGACGCCCGCGACGCCGATTTGCTTCAACCACTGAAATTCCTGCCGTCGTCGTCCGCGCTCGAACAGGCGATCTCGCGGTGCTTCGGTGACAATATTGTGGGGACCGCCCGAATTGTACCAGACCAGCACGCCAACACCCTTGTCGTTCGCATAACGGATAAAGTCCAGCAAGTCCTCGAGAGGCTCATAATTCCAGTTCGCGTCGAGCAGATAATATTCCCATCCCATGTCGGCTGCCAGATCGACAAAGGTTTTCTGTTTGGCGAAATTGCGCGGACTCGCACTATCGGACCACCAGCTCCACGCGGCGCGTCCCGGTTTGATATATTCGCCGACCGCGTATGCCGGCTCGTCAGCGACATGGGTGACAAGAGACGACTCGACGATGTCTCCCGGATCACCGATGATGAGAACTTTCCAGGAGGATTGCCATGGCAATGACGCGACCGGCGTCGATTTGCCGACGCCTTCACCATCGGTCGCTTCAGGCAGACGCACCTGATAAAGCCCGTCAGGTGCGTCCTTTTCCAGATGAGTGGCGCAATAGGAGCCGTTCAATCCGGATTCGGTGATCAGGATGTAGGTGGCGCCATCATTTATTTTGAACAATGCCGGGAACGCCCACCCGGCATCCGTGGGGGAGGACGAGCCAACGCTGTATTCGCTATAAAAGTTTTCGTACGCTGGCCACCATTGTCCGGGATTATCGTACGGCATGAGATAGGCTGTGCCGGTCGGAATTTGAAATGCGGTCATCTCTTTGGTGATGATCTTTTCCCCCTCTCCGGGCAGGGCGTACTTGAAGGCGACGCCGTCATCAAAAGCTCGGACGATGAGTTGCAAGTCCGTCTCATTTTCATTGTTGAGAGCGAGGATCAGCTGATTGGCATGGCTGTGAACATTTCTGCGTTTGCCGTTGTGCAGTTCATAGGTTTCGTCTACTATGCTGGTTGAAGCGGCGCGGAATACAAGATTCTTCGAGAACGACTCACCTTCGCATTCCAGTCCCAGCGGCGATTTGTCAATCACTGTCTTTTTTTCATAGGTGATCCAATAACGCAGCGAGCCTGCACCTGTTGATGCTGAATCCTCGGCGGGCTGCTGCTGGAGCTCAACCGTGATCGCCAGTTTCCCGTCCGGCGATTTGGCCGTCCAGAGATTGGAACTATTCTTGAATGAGCACAAAGTGAATAAAAGCGAAACCCCGATAAGAGTTGATGCGATGGATGATCTCATGGCTGACTCCGACTCGATTAAAAACTTGATGAATTTGCAGGACGCTGTTATATAAGGAATTGCATGAATTAAATCAATGAGAATATGAATGGCATGGTCGTATCGATGAGGAGAATGGTGTTAATCCATATCACATCCTTGTCGGTTTTTCTTCCAAATGGCGGATGCGTTTCTCATTCAATTTATATGAAAATTTATCAGATGCAACTATTTTGCTGCCGAAATCGTAAAAGGTCAGTTTCTGATAGTTACGATGATAAGAATGTATCATTAAAACATTATCTTTATCACTCAGGCCAAGCCGCAAAGATACTATGTTAAGAATAATATGATAAAAAATACTACGTTCACTTGGTGTGATAGGTCCAAAATCACGCAAAGCCGCTAAGCCGCAGAGGATACGCAAAGAAAGAATACAGAAATATTTATGCAATGATAAGCGAAC